>NZ_CP109090.1:2450205-2756481 GCF_035917575.1 Streptomyces sp. NBC_01788
GAAGCTGGCGACCCTGTCCGGGCCGGCCCGTGCCGCCTACGTGCTGCGCGGCCTGGAAAGGCTCCCCGACCCCGCCGTGCGGGAGGTGCTGACGGCCGCGGGCGTGGCAGACCCGGTCGCCGCGCTGCGCCAGGCCGACCGCCTGCCCGCCCAGTACGCGCTCCTCGACTCCCCCGAGTTCGACCCGTGCTCGTTGCAGGCCCGGCCCACCGATCTGAAGCGGCGCAGGCAGCACACCAGGGCCGCGCTCGCCGCGGCCGCGGCCCTCGCCGTGTGCGGCGCGCTGGTCGCGCTGCCGGGCGGCGGCTGGGGTCCGGACGGCGCCGCCGCACCCGCCTACGCGCACAACCCGTCCGCCGAGGCCGCCCTCGATCCGGGCAGGCTGACCAGGATCGCCCCCACCGCCTGGCGGACCTCCGCGCGGCTCGACCTCTCCGTGTGGCCGGCCCGCGGCAACCTGGCCGGCGACACGGCCCTGCTGCGCCGGGCGCTCGCCGTCTGGGCCCGCCCCGGCGAGTCCGTACGGGTCTCGGCCACCCCCGGCACCGCCACGGGCGGCCCCGCGGGACCGCCGCAACTGCTCTACGCCGGCAACGTCGACAACGCGCGCGTGGTGCTCTTCCACGACGGCCTGCGTATCGCCCGCTATGCCGAGCCGAGGGACTCCTCGGCCGGGGCCGCCCTCGACTTCGCCCGGGTCGACGGCGCCGCCGGCGCGGAGGCGGGCGCGGTGGTGCTGGGCCGCTCCGACGGGAACGTCCGCTATCTGACGGCGCCCTGGGTGAAGGCGGCGGCCGAGCGGGACCTGCTCAAGCCGGACGCCGGGGCGATGGACCTCGGCCTCACGGGCGGTGTCACCGGGCCGCTGGCCAGCCCGGTCCAGCGCAGCGGCGGCTGCACCTCGTGGAACGTGCTCCAGCTGACCGGCGAACCCGGCACCCAGCTCCTGGCCGACCTCGGCGAACTGGCCCCCGCCCGCCTCACCACGGGCCGCCCCGATGCCCCGCAGGAGGTGTCCGGTGCGGCGGGGCTGCGTGCCTGGGCGCCGCTGGCCTGCTCGCTGGGTGCCGTGCGCGCACAGGGCGTCCGGTCGGTCAACGCCTGGGAGTACGCCGAGCAGCCGCTGCCCGACGCGACCGGTTCGGCCGCCGCGTGGGTGTGCACCCGCGCCGAGACCTGGCGCGGCGACGGGACGCGGGTACTGGCCCAGTTCCACACGCCCGGCGGGAAGTACGCGGCGGTCGCGGCCCAGGCCGAGAACGTGCCCGCGTGCGGCGTCCGCGATCCGCACGTGCTGGCCGGGGTGCTGTGGAAGTCGCAGGCGGGCGCCTGGTACCTGCTCGCGGCCGGGGACCGGGACACCGCCTCGATCAGCGCGACCGGAGGGGTCAGCGCCTCCGCCCAGGGCCGCTTGCTCGCCGTACGGACCCGGCAGGGTGCACAGGCCGACCTGAAGGGGACGCTGACCGACGGCAGGTCCGTCGCCGTGCTGCGTCAGAAGTGAGCGGTCGTCGCGGCGGGGTGTGACGAGCCGCGGTCGAACACCGCGGTCGGTCCTTGCCGGTCCGTTCGGGGCCGGAATCGATCGGTAAGGTGTTCGTATGACTACCGGGGTTCGCCGCAGGATGGGAGTCGACGAACGACGGCAGCAGTTGATCGGCGTCGCCCTCGAACTGTTCAGCCGCCGCTCGCCCGACGAGGTCTCCATCGACGAGATAGCGTCGGCGGCGGGTATCTCGCGCCCGCTGGTCTACCACTACTTCCCCGGCAAACTCAGCCTGTACGAGGCCGCGTTGAAGCGCGCCTCGGACGATCTGGCGGGCCGGTTCACGGAGCCGCACGAGGGCCCGCTGGGGGCGCGGCTGCTGCGGGTGATGCGCCGGTTCTTCGACTTCGTGGACGAGCACGGGCCCGGTTTCTCGGCCCTGATGCGTGGCGGCCCGGCGGTCGGCTCGTCGACGACGAACGCGCTCATCGACTCCGTCCGGCAGGTCGCGTACGACCAGATCCTTTCGCATCTGGGGATCGATCAGCCGCCCGCGCGGCTGGAACTGGTCGTCCGCTCGTGGATCTCGCTCGCGGAGTCGACGGCGCTGATCTGGCTGGACGGCCGGCGCATACCGCGTGCCGAGCTGGAGGTCCAGCTCGTGCACGACTTCGGCGCGCTGGTCGCCGTCAGCGCCGCCCACGACGAGGAGATGGGCGCGCTCATGCGCCGGGTCTTCAAGGACGAGCCGGCCGAAGGCCCCTTCCTGGACCTGGTCGGCCGGCTCGTCGCTCTTGCCTCCTGACGCTGGTTGCCCCCCCCCTCGTCAGGCGTCGAACTTCCGGTAGGAGGCGTCGAGGTCGCGCACCTCGGCCGACGCGTGCAGCGCCAGGCCCTCGACCGGCTTCACATGCTCCCGCAGCGCCTGAAGGACCGCCTCCGTCAGACGTGCCTTGGTCTCGTCGGTGCGCCCGGCCAGCAGGCCGATGGTGACGTGCACGATCGCGTGTCCCTCGGTGTCCGGACCGACGGCGGTGTCCTCGGTCCGGCGGAACTGCGTCTTGCACGCCGGGGGCTTGGCGGCCGCGATCTCGACCGTGCGGGCGTGCAGCTCCCGCGCGAAGGCACGCCGGTCGAAGGCGTCGGCCAACCGCTCGGAGTAGTCGACGGTGATCTGCGGCATGAGCTCTCCTGTTCCGGGCCGACCGGGGACCCGCGCTAGTTCCTGAACACCGCGACCGTACGCGCCGGGACCGTGAACGTCCCGGTCGCCTTCTCGTACGACGAGGTCCTCACCACCGGATCGCCGCCCGCCGTCTGCACTGGGTGCAGCCGGTAGCCGGTGCCCGCGAGGTCCGCGACGCGCTGCCGCTGCCGTTCGGGCGTGGCGTTGAACACCACGACGAGATCACCGAGCCTCATGGTGATCACGCCGGGCGTCTCGTCGCCGCCCGACAGCGGGAAGGACAGCTTCCGCTGCACCTGCGCCGCCGTGGCCAGGGAGAACGCCTGCTCGGTCGTGCGGATGCGCAGCAGGTCCCGGT
Source organism: Streptomyces sp. NBC_01788 (assembly GCF_035917575.1). GTDB lineage: Bacteria > Actinomycetota > Actinomycetes > Streptomycetales > Streptomycetaceae > Streptomyces. Next base: position 2,453,236 of record NZ_CP109090.1, read on the forward strand.
ACGCGGCCGAGGCCCCCTGGATCTGCGGGCAGCCCACCGCGACGGTGGTGAGCAGCGGCTTGGCGTACGGCCACTTGTCCTGGTTGTCGGCCGCCATGGGCAGCCCGCGACCGAAGCCGTTGCCGTCGGCGCAGTTCCAGTGGATGGCGTTGAACCAGTCGCCGCTGTCGTAGGAGTTGCGGTCGAGGGACTTCGAGCGCAGCAGGTCGGTCCCGGCCTGGGACAGTGCGGGCCCCTGGGACAGCGCCGCCGTCGCCATGGCGAGGACCTGCATCCGGGCCCGGTCGTCCGCGCTCGTGGAGGAGGGCAGCTTGTAGGCGAGGGCGTCGAACAGCGACTCGTTGTCGTGGGCGTCGGCGTAGGCGAGGGCGTCGCCGGGGGCGTCCGCGTACCCGGCGGGCGCGCCGTTGTAGTCGACCTCGGCGCCGGTGACCTCCTTGCCGCCGGTGTCGGTGAAGCGGTACGCGGCGAGGTTGCCGCTCAGGCCGACCTTGATCAGGTCCTGGTAGTGCAGCAGGCGGGCCTTCTGTTCGGCCCTGCTGCCGTTGCTCCGGGAGGAGTTGGGGTCGGTGTACAGGCCGGAGGCGAAGCCCTGGACGCCCGGGTCGTCGTCGAAGGGGCCGCCGCCGCGGACCGCGTCACGGGCGCGGTCGGAGAAGGTCGCGATGCCCGTGCCCGCCATGTTCTTCTGCGTGGCCTGGACGAACCGCGCGTCGTCGGCGACCTCGCCGAAGTTCCAGCCCTCTCCGTACAGGATGATGTTCCTGCCGTCCACGCCGTCCTTCTTGAGCGTGAGCGCGTCGAGTGCCTTGCGGACGGCGAGCATGTTCGCCTTGGGGTGGTGGCCCATGAGGTCGAAGCGGAAGCCGTCGACCTTGTACTGCCGGGCCCAGGTGACGACCGAGTCGACGACGAGCTTGCCCATCATGGCGTTCTCGGGTGCGGTGTTCGCGCAGCAGGTGCTGTCGGCCACCGAGCCGTCGGCGAGGAGCCGCTGGTAGTAGCCGGGCACGATCCGGTCGAGCACGGAGGTGTCCGCCTGGCCGGCGGCGGCCGTGTGGTTGTAGACGACGTCCATGACGACCCGCAGGCCGTCCTGGTTGAGCGCCTTGACCATCTGCCGGAACTCGACGGTACGGGCCGTGCCGTCCGGGTCGGTGGCGTAGGAGCCCTCGGGGACCGTGTAGTGGTAGGGGTCGTAGCCCCAGTTGTAGGCGTCCTTCGCGGCGGTCGCCGCCACACACGCCTGCTGCCGCTCGGAGTCGGCCGGGTGGGCGGCCAGGTCGCAGTCCGGGGCGACCTGGTCGGCCTTCCTCTCCGGGATGGTGGCGATGTCGAAGGCGGGCAGCAGGTGCACGTACGAGGTGCCCGCCTTCGCCAGGTCCCGCAGGTGGCGGGAGCCGTCGCTGTTCTTGTCGGTGAAGGCCAGGTAGGTGCCCTGCTCCTTGGCCGGGACCGTCCGGTCCGCGACGGAGAAGTCCCGGATGTGCAGCTCCTGGATCTGGGCGTCCCTGAGCGGTACGGCCTTGGGCTTGGCCAGGCCCGGCCAGCCGCTCGGGGCCAGCGCCCGGTCGTCGAGGTCGACGACGAGGCTGCGCTCGGAGTTCGCGGTGAGGGCGACCGAGTACGGGTCGGTGACCTTGTTGGTGACCAGCTTGCGGACGGTGGGCGCCCATACGGTCACGACGTACCGGTAGGGCTTGTTCTTCCAGGACGCCGGGCCGGTGACGGACCAGACGCCGGTGGTGTCGTCGCGGTGCATGGCGACCGGCCTGCCGTCCAGTTCCAGGGCGACGTCCCGCGCGGTCGGCGCCCACACGCTCAGAGTGGGCCGGCCCTGGTGGAAGACGGGGCCGAACTCCGCCTTGGTGGCGAGGGTGCCGTACACGTCGTCGAGCACGCCGGCGAGCTGGACGCCGGTCGCGGCGAGCACGGCGCCGTTCGCGGCCCGCTGGGAGGCGACGATCTGGCCGCGCAGGGCCTCGCGGACGCGGGTGCGGTCGCGGGGGTCGACGGACCAGGCGGTGTAGTCCTTCAGGTGCGGGAACCTCGCCTTCTGGGCGTCGGTGAGCGTGGTCCTCGCCAGCCGCAGCCAGCGCTCGTCGTCGCTGGTCAGCGTTCCGTCCTGGACGGTGATCGAGCCGTCGTGGGAGTAGAGCAGCTGGGTGGAGGCGGCGCCCTCCACGCCCTTGAGGGCCACCGTGTCCCGGTCGATCCAGACCGCCTTCGAGGTGGTGAGGTCGAGGGCGCCCGCGCCGCCGACGGGCTGCGGCAGCAGGGGCTTGTCCTGGCCGCTCATCAGCCACACCTCGTGGCCGTGGGCCGCCGTGAGGTCGAGGGACTGGTCGGTGGGCAGGTCCTTCTCGTCGCCCTTGTGGATGATGTAGCCGAGACTGGTGGCACCGTCGGTGAGCGGTACCTCGAAGACCGCGCCATAGGAGTCAGTCTTGACCGGCTGGAGGGGTTTCGACCAGTCGGTGGGGTTCGCGGCGCCGGTCCACACGTGCAGGCCCCAGCCGTCGTAGTTCCCGTCGGCGCGGTGGTAGTGGAGGACGGCCTTGGCCGGGTCCTGCGCCGGATACTCGGGGCGCGTGGTCCGTACGTCGTCCTTGCCCTGTTCGATCCAGACCTCGCCCGTCCGGGTGACGTCGATGGACCGGTCGGCGGAGACGTCCTTGGTGCCGTTCTTGTCGATGACCAGGAAGCCGACGTCGGGGGCGCCCGGCTTCAGCTTGACGTGGGCGAAGGCTCCGTAGGCGTCCCGGCCGGTGAACGGGTGGCTGTCCGGCCAGGTGGTCGACTCGCCGTCGGCGAGGTCGCCCCAGGCGTACAGGCCCCAGTTCGCGTAGTCGCCGTCGGCGCGCTTGTAGTGGACGACGGCGTAGTCGCGGGAGGAGGCGGTGGGGATCTCGGGGGCAGGCGGGGTGCCGGTGGTGGAGGCCGCGGTCGCGCTCGCCGTGCGGCCCGCCGAGTCGACGACGACCGCCTTGTAGCGCAGGGCGGTGCCGGCCGGGACGGTCCGGGGCAGGGTCTGGGTGACCCGGTAGGGGGCGTGGTCGGCGGAGCCCAGCACCTTCCAGGCGCCGTTGCCGGTCTGCGCGGCGAAGACGACCCGGTTGAGCTGCCCGCCGGTGACGTCGGCGCTCAGCTCGACGGTGCCGGTGGCGCCCGGGGCGGGGGGTGTGAGGGTGACGGCCGGCTTGGCAGCGGGCCGGTCGAGGGTGCCCGCGGCCTTGAGGACGACGGACGATCCGGCCGGGACGGTGACGGTGACCTCGCGGTCGGCGCCGGAGGTCACGGAGGCCCCGGTGCCGTACACCCCGCGGTACGTCATCCGCGCCGAGCCGGTGGCGAACGTGGCGGTCCGCGCCTCGCCCGCGTTGTTGAAGGCGACGACGTACTCGGCTCCGGTCCGGGCGTCGGTGCGGGTGACGGCGTAGACGCCGGGCCCGTCCGCCGCGTACCGCTCGGTCTGGACTCCGTCCGCGAGGGCCGGGTTGTCCTTGCGGAGCTTCGCGAGGGCGGCGATCTGCCGGTAGAGCGGCGCGGTGGTGTCGTAGGCGTCGCTCGCGTGGCCGCGGTCGGTGCCGATCCGGTCGTCGTCGAGGTAGTCGGCGACCTTGGAGGCGAACATGGTCTGGCGGGCGTCCTTGTCGCCGCCGGAGCCGGTGAAGCCCTGCTCGTCGCCGTAGTAGACGACGGGGTTGCCGCGGCTGAGGAACATCAGCTCGTTGGCGAGCCTGTCCTTGCGCAGGATCTCGGCGTCGGTCGCCTTCGGGTCGTCCTGCTTGAGGAAGTACCCGATGCGGCCCATGTCGTGGTTGCCGAGGAAGGTGACCTGCTCGTAGGCGTTGGCCTTGTCGGTCGTGTACCTGTAGTCGTCGCCGAAGACGCCCGCGAGCCTCTTCGCGCTGCCGCCCTGGGAGGCGTAGGCGCGGGCCGCGTCCTGGAACGGGAAGTCGAGCGTGGCGTCGAGGCGGCCCTCGGTGACGTACGGGGCGTTCACGGCGGTGTCGGCGGAGTAGACCTCGCCGAACATGAAGAAGTCCTTGCGGCCGTGGGCGGCGGCGTACGTGTCGAGCGCCGTGGCCCACTGGGTCCAGAACTCCATGTTGACGTGCTTGACGGTGTCGATGCGGAAGCCGTCGACGCCGAAGTCCTTCACCCAGCGCTGGTAGATCCTCTCCATGCCGCTGACGACCTCGGGGCGCTCGGTCCACAGGTCGTCGAGGCCGGAGAAGTCGCCGTAGGTGGCGTTCTCACCGGTGTAGGTGGAGTCGCCGCGGTTGTGGTACATCGTCGGGTCGTTGAGCCACGACGGGACCTTGACGTTCTTCTTCGCGGCCGGGACGACCGGGGTGCGCGGGAAGGAGGAGGCGTCGACGGCGGGGAACTTCTTCGTGCCGTCCGCGTACTCGGCGTCGTCGAACGGGCGGCCGTCCTTGGTCAGGTAGGGGAAGGCGCCCTTGGACAGGTACTCGTGGGCGCCGCCCTCGTAGTCGACGACGTCGGCGGTGTGGTTGGTGATGACGTCGAAGAAGACCTTCATGCCCTTGGCGTGTGCCTTGGAGATGAGGGTCGTGAGGTCCTTGTTGGTGCCGAAGTGCGGGTCGACCCGGGTGAAGTCGGTGATCCAGTAACCGTGGTAGCCGGCCGAGGCGTCCTTGCCGGTCCCCTGCACGGGCTGGTTCTTGAAGATCGGCGCCAGCCAGATGGCCGTGGTGCCCAGGCCCTTGATGTAGTCGAGCCGGTTGGTCAGGCCCTTGAGGTCGCCGCCCTGGTAGAAGCCCTTGTCGGTGGGGTCGTAGCCGGTGACCAGCCGTGAACCGGTCAGCCCGCCCCGGTCGTTGGCGGTGTCCCCGTTGGCGAAACGGTCCGGCAGGACGAAGTAGAACTGCTCCCGGGTGCTGTCGTGCCGGGCGGACTCGGCGGCGAGCTTCGCGTCCGAGGGCGGCGCGGGCGGATTTTCGGCGGCCCGCGCCGTCAGCGGAGGGAGGAGCGCTGCGGCAATCGCGGCCGCGGTGACGGCGGCGACGCGTCTGCCTGACGGGGTGCGGCGCCGCGAGGGCGCCGGCCATCTCGGTATCACGGGGTGAACTCCTTGGCGGTACGGCTCACTTGACTGCGACCCCTCGCCCCGGCCATCAACAGGGCCACCGGGCGCGGCCGCGAACGTATCGCCTGCGCAAGCCTTACTGCAATACCCTTGCAAGACCAAGCAATTTCTTTCACCACTGCCAGAGGCCGACGCCCCACTCCGGAAGCGCCGGCCCCACCGTCAGAGGAAGCGGGAAACCTTGTGCACGGTCCTCAGCAACTCGACTTCCCCGCGTAGATGGCGAGGGCGGTGTTCGGGGCGACCGATGCCTTGAACCAGCCGCTGCCGTCCACCGTGACGGTCCTGTTGCTCTGCACATCGCAGTAGGTGCCCGCGGGGAGCGAGGTCTGGTACGAGCGGTCGGCCGTCGTGTTCTCGTGGTTGATCACCACGTAGCCCTTGTTGCCGCGGCCGAACACGATGAGGTTGTTGCCGTTGTCCCACCAGTTCGTCACCGCCTGGCCGCGGGTGGCGTTGCGGAAGGCGACCATGGACTTGATCTCCGGCCAGGCGTGCTGGCACTTCCAGCCGTCCTGCCAGCAGGCGTTGACCTTGCCGCCGTTGGGGGGACCGGCGTCCGCGTCGGACCACTCGTAGGCGGAGTTGATGTCGGGGGCGCCGTAGGGCCAGGCCAGCATGAAGACGTTGGCCAGCGTGTAGTTCGCGCCGTTCTTGTAGCTGAGGGTCGAGCCGTTGCGCTCGGTGTCGTGGTTGTCGACGAAGACGCCGGCCACCGAGCTGTTCATGTAGCCCCAGCCCTCGCCGTAGTTCTTGAGGTAGGCGAGCTTCTCGTTGGTGAGGATCCGCTTGAGGTCGTAGGCGTAGCGGAACTCCTGGACGTCGCCGTTGCCGGTGTACTCGGTCGGCTGGACCGCCTCCCCCGCGCCGTGGATGACCTCCTGCTTCCAGTAGGCGGAAGGGTTCTTCAGACGCGACTTGATGTTGGCGAGGTCGGCGGCCGGGATGTGCTTGGCCGCGTCGACACGGAAGCCGTCGACGCCCAGGGAGAGCAGGTCGTTCATGTAGCCCGCGATGGCCTGGCGGACGTAGTCCGACCCGGTCCTCAGGTCGGCGAGGCCCACCAGTTCGCAGTACTGGACGTTGTAGCGGTCCTGGTAGTTGGTGATGTCGGTCCTGCAGTCGTTGAAGTCGTTGTTCGAGTACAGGCCCGGGTAGCCGTACTTGGTGTACGAGGAACCGCCGGTGCCGGTGCCGCTGCCCGCCGACATGTGGTTGATGACGGTGTCGACGACGACCTTCACCCCGGCCGTGTGGCAGGCGTTGACCATGTTCTGGAACGCGGCGCGGTCACCCAGTCGCCCGGCGATCTTGTAACTCACCGGCTGGTACGACGTCCACCACTGCGGGCCCTGGATGTGCTCGGCGGGCGGGGAGACCTGGACGTAGCCGTAGCCGGCCGGGCCGAGGGTGTTCGCGCACTCCTTGGCGACCGAGGCGTAGTTCCACTCGAAGAGGACCGCGGTGACGTCCTTGGTGCCGGGCGGGGAGGCGGCGGCGGGCGCCGCGAGGGCCACGGAGGCGGCCACGGCGAGGGTGGCCGCGTATGAAAGGGGTCTGCGGATGGCCATGTGGGGGTTCCTTCGTCGTTGAAGGCTCTTGCTGAAAGGTTCAGCAAGTCGTTGACCCCGGATGGTAGAAGGCCCGCTGCCTCAACGGGCAGCGGGCCGTGGGGAGTTGATGTGAAACTGTGACCTGTCGGGTCAGGCCGTGGTCCACCACACCGTCGTGTCGGAGGGAACCTTCGCCTCGCCGTCCGCCTCCGTGACCTCGCCGCTCGCAAGCAGCACCCGGCCGTACGCCGGGATGGTCACCGACTCGCCGGTCGTGTTCGCCACGCAGACGAACTCGCCGCGCCGGAAGGCGAGGACGCCCTCGGGCGCGCGCAGCCACTCCACCGCCTCGCCGGCGCCCAGGTCACGGTGGGCGCGGCGGGCGGCCAGGGCCGAGCGGTACAGCTCCAGGGTGGTGCCCGGCACGCCCTGCTGGGCCTCCACGCTCAGCCGGCCCCAGTGCGCGGGCTGCGGAAGCCAGCTGCCCCCGCCGCCGAAGCCGTAGGAGGAGCCCTCGCGGGTCCACGGGATGGGCACGCGGCAGCCGTCGCGGAACCCGTCCTGGCCCTCGCCCCGGAAGTACGCCGGATCCTGGCGCACCTCGTCCGGCAGGTCCACGACGTCCGGCAGGCCCAGTTCCTCGCCCTGGTAGACGTACGCCGAACCGGGCAGCGCCAGCATCAGCAGCGTGGCCGCGCGCGCCCGGCGCAGGCCGAGCTCGCGGTCGCCCGCGCTGCGGATCTGGGTGCCGAGGCCGGGCGGGTTGGCGAACCGGGTGGCGTGCCGGGTGACGTCGTGGTTGGACAGCACCCAGGTGGCCGGGGCACCCACCGGACGCATGGCCTCCAGGGTGCGGTCGATGACCTCGCGCAGCTCGTCGGCGTCCCACTCGGTGCCCAGGTACTGGAAGTTGAACGCCTGGTGCAGTTCGTCGGGGCGCACGTAGTTCGCGGTCCGCTCGACGGTCGGGGTCCACGCCTCCGCGACGAAGATCCGGTCGCCCGAGTACTCGTCGAGGATGTGCCGCCACTGGCGGTAGATCGCGTGCACGCCGTCCTGGTCGAAGAACGGCATGACATCGTTGCCCAGGAGCTTCAGCTGGTCGTGGCTGCCGAGGTCGGGCAGGCCCTCGGCCTTGACCAGGCCGTGGGCCACGTCGATGCGGAAGCCGTCGACGCCCATGTCGAGCCAGAACCGCAGGATGGAGCGGAACTCGTCGCCGACGGCCGGGTGGTCCCAGTTGAAGTCGGGCTGCTCGGGCGCGAACAGGTGCAGGTACCACTCGCCCGGGGTGCTGTCCGGCTCGGTGACCCTGGTCCAGGCGGGGCCGCCGAAGATGGACTCCCAGTCGTTGGGCGGGAGTTCGCCGTCCGTGCCCTTGCCGGGGCGGAAGTGGTAGCGGTCCCGCAGCGGGGAGCCGGGGCCGTCCGCGAGCGCGCGCTTGAACCACTCGTGCTGGTCGGAGGAGTGGTTGGGCACGATGTCGACGATGATCCGCAGACCCAGCGCATGGGCGTCGCGGATCAGCGCGTCGGCGTCCAGCAGGTTGCCGAACATGGGGTCGACGGCACGGTAGTCGGCGACGTCGTAGCCGCCGTCGGCCTGCGGGGAGGCGTAGAACGGGCTGAGCCAGACGGCGTCCACACCGAGGTCGCGCAGGTACGGCAGGCGGGAGCGTACGCCCTCCAGGTCGCCCATGCCGTCGCCGTCACTGTCGGCGAAGCTGCGCGGATAGACCTGGTAGATCACCGCGTCCCGCCACCAGTCGCGGCGCGGGGCGACGGTGGTGGCAGCCGCTTCGGAGAGGGGGGATTCGGCCGGGAAGTACTGCTTGCTCATGGCGTCCTTGGTGCGTCGGGTGTGCCCCTGCTCCAGCGTGGGCGAGAGCTGGGGGCGATTGCTTGTCGTGGGTAGGGGTGACGGCGTCCGGGTGATGAGGCGGCCGCGGTGCCCGCGGGGTCAGGGGCCCCCTTGCTCGAAGAGCTCGGGGAGGGCACCGCGGCCGCCACCCGCGCGGGTCAGGCGCGCGGGAGTCGTTGTCGGGCGCGTGGGGGGGGTCAGCCCTTGGTGCCGCCCGCGGTGAGGCCGGTGACGAGGTTTTTCTGGACAAGGTAGAAGAAGACCGACACAGGAACAGCGATCAACACCGCGGTGGCGGCCATGTAGTTCCACTGGGCGTCGTGCTCGCTGACGAAGCTCTGCAGGCCGACCGCGAAGGTGTACTTGGAGTCGTCCAGCATGAAGGTGGTCGCGAACGCGACCTCGCCGACGGCCGTGATGAAGTTGTAGAAGGCCGCGACGGCCAGCCCCGGGCGGGCCAGCGGCAGGATCAGCCGTACGAAGGTGCCGAAGGGGCTGAGCCCGTCGATGCGTCCCGCCTCGTCGATCTCGAAGGGGATGGTGTCGAAGTATCCCTTGAGCAGCCAGGCGCTGTAGGGCACGGCCGTGGTGCAGTTGATGACGATCAGGGCCCAGTAGGTGTCGATGAGACCGAACCGGCCGAAGATCTCGTACATCGGCACGATCAGGATGGCGATCGGGAAGGCCTGGGTGAGCAGCAGCACCCACATCAGCTGCTTGTAGCCGGGGAAGCGCATGCGCGAGACCGCGTAGCCGGTGGTGGCGGCGACGAAGACACCGATCAGGGTGGTGCCGAGGGCCACGATCATCGTCGACTTGAGCCAGTCGAAGAAGGCGGTGTGCTGCAGCACGAAGCTGTAGTTGGAGAAGGTGAGCTTGCCGAAGATCTTGCCGGGGTGCAGGTAGTCGTCCTTGTCCGGACCGAGCGACAGGAAGAACAGCCAGACCACCGGGGCCAGCGCGACGAGGCTCGCCACGGCGAGGCCGGCGTGCAGGAGGACGCTGCCGAGCGGGCCGCGCTCGCCCCGCCGGCGGGTCCGCTGCGGGGGCGGCGGGGCGGACGCCGGTCCGGCCGGTGTCTTCTCGAGGGTCGTGGTGCTCATGGGGGCGGCTCCTGCGGCGTCAGACGGCGAGCTGGTCATTGCGCTTCAGCCAGCGGAAGTAGAAGGAGGTGAAGACGGTGAGGATCGACAGCAGCAGTACGCCGTACGCGGCGGACTGGGCGAAGTCGCGCGGCTGCTGTCCGAAGCCCAGGTAGTAGGCCCAGGTGACGAGGATCTGGGCGTCGGGCGCGCTGTAGGGGCCGAACAGCAGGAAGATGATGGCGAACTGGTTGAAGGTCCAGATGACGCCGAGCAGCACCACGGTGGAGCTGACCGAGCGCAGACCGGGCAGCGTGACGTACCGGAACCGCTGCCAGGCGTTGGCGCCGTCCACCTCCGCGGCCTCGTAGAGCGTGGAGTCGATGGACTGCAGGCCGCCGAGGAGCGAGAGCATCATGAACGGCACACCGCACCAGGTGTTGACCATGATCGCGGCGAACCGCTGCCAGAAGGTGTCCTCCAGCCACTGCGGCTGGGGCAGGTGCAGATTGCCGAGCACCTGGTTGAGCACACCGGAGTCGGCGAGCATGATCCGCCAGGAGAAGACCGTGACGAAGGTCGGCACGGCCCAGGGCAGGACCAGCATCAGCCGGTAGAAGGTGCGGCCGCGCAGCTTCTGGTTGAGCATGAGCGCGAGGCCGAGGCCGATGGTGTAGTGCAGGAACACGCAGGCGGCCGTCCAGAAGACGGTCCACAGGAAGTGCGACCAGAACCGGTCGTACGAGGTCGGGCCGAACAGGATGTCCTGGTAGTTGTCCAGCCCGATGAACTTGTAGGTGGCCTCGATGTGGTTGACGCCGATGGTGCGCGCCGAGTTGAGGCTGTTGGCGTCGGTGAGGGTCAGATAGAAGCCCCGCACCAGGGGGTAACCCACGAGGCCGCCGAGCACGACGACCACCGGCGCGATCATCGCGTAGGCGTACCAGTACCTCTGGAAGCCGTTCTTCAGGCGTTGCCCCAGCCCGGGCCGAGGCGCGCGGTCACCGCGGCGCCTGCCGGTCGCGCGGTCGATGGCGACTGTCATGGTTCGACACCTTTTGCAAGATCAGGGAGTTGGGCTGGGCACAGGCCGGTGGCCGTCGGAGTCCTCCCCTTCACGGGAGCACTCCGACGGCCACGACGGCTCACTTGCTGAAGTCGGGGACCAGCTTGGCGATCGCGAGTTCCGCGTTGCTCAGGCCCTTGTCCAGGGACTCCTTGCCGGCGGCGATCTTGGGCAGCTCGGTGTCGAGCGGGCCCCACAGGGAGCCGTACTCGGGCAGCGCCGGGCGCGGCTGGGCGGCGGGCAGGACGCCCTGGTAGCCCGCGATGCCGGGGTCGGCCTTGACCTCGTCGGTGTAGGCGTCGTCGCGGGTGGGGAGCGTGGAGTTCTTCAGGGCGATGGTCTCCTGGGACTTCGCCGACGCCATGAAGTTCACGAACTTCATGGCCGCGTCCTGGTGGGCCTTGTCCGAGCCGGCGTAGACCGAGAGGTTGTGCCCGCCGGTCGGGGCGCCCGCCTTGCCGGCGGAGCCGGCCGGGACGGTGGCGATGCCCAGGTTGGACTTGTCCGTGAACGCGGAGCCCTTGTAGAAGTTCGTGATCTCCCAGGGGCCCTGGATGATCGCGGCGACCTTGCCGTTGACGAACGCGTCCTGGATGTGGGCGTAGGCGTCGGCGGTGGTGTCGGCCTTGTGCAGGCCCTTGCCGTCGAACAGGCCGAGCCAGGCGCCGTAGGCCTTCTTGGCCGGCGCCGAGTTCATCGTGATCTTCTTGGCGTCGGCGTCGACGGTGTTGGTGCCCTCGCCGTAGAGGAAGCTCTGGGCGTAGTAGGCCTGGGTGGAGCCCCAGTACCCGTCGACACCGGTCTTGTCCTTGATCTTGGCGGCGGCGGACTTCAGCTCGTCCCAGGTCTTGGGGGCCTCGGCGATGCCGGCCTTCTTGAACAGGGCCTTGTTGTAGACCAGGGCCAGGGTGTCGGTGACGAACGGGACGCCGTAGGTCTTGCCCTCGTATTGGGCCTGCGTGACCAGGCTGGGCTGGAACTTGTCCTGGTCGGCGAGGGCCTCGGTGCCGTCCAGCGGCACGAAGTAGCCCTTCTTGGCGAAGGCCGGGGTCCAGCCGACCTCGGAGCGCAGCACGTCCGGGGCGCCCTTGGAGCCGGCGGCCGTGTCGAACTTGTTCTGCGCCTGGTCGAACTGGACGTTGACGTACTTGACCTTGATGTCCTTGTTGGCCGCTTCGAACTGCTTGACCAGGGCCTGGTACGTCGGTGCCTCGTTGGTGGCGTTGGAGGTGTCCCACCAGGTGATGGTCACCGGACCGTCCGACTTGTCGCCGTTGTCGCTCCCGCCGCACGCCGTCGCCGCGAGTGCGAGGGACGCCACCAGCGCGGTGGCCGCTATGCCACGCCGCATGAGTTCTCCTTGAGGGTTAAGCCCGTGAACAGGTAACGGCCCCGTCCGCCGCCCTGCCGACTTTCCGACCGCGCCATTGCCGCCGCCGGGCGACCGGAAACGTAACAGCGTTGCAAGCCCGGCGAAAGACCTTGCAGAAAAAAAGTGCAAGACACCGCGTCAGTTACCGCTTCGTGACCCGCTCCTGCGGGTCCTACGACCCTGATTTCACGCGGACAGGCGGCCCGTCGGACACTTGTGCAAGACTCTGCAAGCCCTTGCCAGACAGTGGCGGGGGAGGAATCATCCCGTTGCGGACCGGACGCCGAGACCCGGACGTCGACCGGACGCCGACCGAACACGAGGGATCGCGATGACGCAGCAGCCCGCAGCGGGCCGTTCAACGGCTCGCGCCAGGCGCCCCATCGGTGGGCAGGGCGGGGGGCGACCGGTACAGTCCGGTCACGTGACCACACGGCTTGCCGACATCGCCGCCCAGGCGGGGGTGAGCGAAGCGACCGTCAGCCGCGTCCTGAACGGGAAGCCCGGCGTCGCCGCCACCACCCGCCAGTCCGTGCTGGCCGCCCTCGACGTCCTCGGCTACGAGCGCCCGGTGCGGCTGCGGCAGCGCAGCGAGGGCCTGGTGGGGCTGATCACCCCGGAGCTGGAGAACCCGATCTTCCCGGCGCTGGCGCAGGTCATCGGCCAGGCGCTGACCCGGCAGGGATACACCCCGGTGCTCGCCACCCAGACCCCCGGCGGGTCCACGGAGGACGAGCTGACCGAGATGCTGGTGGACCGCGGGGTCGCCGGGATCATCTACGTCTCCGGTCTGCACGCGGACACCACGGCCGACATGGAGCGCTACGAGCGCCTGCGCGCCCAGGGCGTCCCCTACGTCCTCGTGGACGGCTTCTCCCCCAAGGTGCAGGCGCCGTTCATCTCCCCCGACGACCGGGCGGCGATGACCCTGGCGGTCACCCACCTCGCCTCCCTGGGGCACACCCGCATCGGCCTGGCCCTCGGCCCGAAGCGCTTCGTCCCGGTGCAGCGCAAGATCGAGGGCTTCGTCCGCGCCATGCGGGACCAGCTCGGCCTGGCCGCGGACGTCGTCGAGTCGGAGCTGATCCAGCACTCCCTCTACACCCTGGAGGGCGGCCAGGCGGCGGCCACCGCGCTCATCGAACGGGACTGCACGGCGATCGTCTGCGCCAGCGACATGATGGCGCTCGGCGCCATCCGCGCGGCCCGGCAGCGCGGCCTGGAGGTCCCCCGGGACGTCTCCGTGGTGGGCTTCGACGACTCCCCGCTGATCGCCTTCACCGACCCGCCCCTGACGACCATACGCAAGCCGGTGCCGGCCATGGGCCAGGCCGCGGTGCGCACGCTGCTGGAGGAGATCGGCGGGACGCCCGCGCCGCACAGCGAGTTCGTCTTCATGCCGGAGCTGGTGGTGCGCGGTTCGACCGCTTCGGCCCCCGGGGACCGCAGTCGTCCCTGAGACGGAGAACATGCGAACGGGACCCGACCGGCGGATGAGCGGTGGACGAACGCTTTTCTGGCAGACTCTGTGCCTATGGGTGACTCGACCGTGACACGCCGGGAAGGCCGGGAAAAGGCCGTTCCACACCTCGTCACGGACGAGCGGCGCCCCACCGCCCTGGAGCGGCTGCGCACACCCCGCCACCCGCGGCTGTGGTTCGAGATCCTGCTGATCGCGGTGAGTTACTGGACGTACTCCCTGATCCGCAACGCGGTCCCGGAGCAGAAGGCCCAGGCGCTGCGCAACGCGGACTGGGTCTGGAGCGCCGAGCACCGGCTCGGCATCGCCGTCGAACACGCCGTCAACCACGCCGTGAACTCGGTGACTTGGCTGATCATCGGCATGAACTACTACTACGCGACGCTGCACTTCGTGGTCACCATCGGCGTCCTGGTGTGGCTCTACCGCACGCACCCCGGCCGCTACGCGGCGGCCCGGCTCACCCTGTTCGTGACGACGGGCGTGGCCCTGCTCGGCTACTACCTGTACCCGCTGGCACCCCCGCGCCTGATGACCGACGGCCGCTTCGTCGACACGGTCCAGGTGCACCACACCTGGGGTTCCATGGCCTCGGGCGACCTGAAGAACATGTCCAACCAGTACGCCGCGATGCCGTCCATGCACATCGGCTGGTCCCTGTGGTGCGGGCTGACCGTCTTCGCCCTGAGCGCGGTTCCGTGGCTGCGCGTCCTCGGGCTGCTCTACCCCGTGGCCACCCTGGTCGTCATCGTCGCCACCGCCAACCACTTCTGGCTCGACGCGGTCGGCGGTGTCCTGTGCCTGTCCTTCGGCTTCACGGCGGCCCGCGTCTGGTACGGGGCGCTGCCGCACGCGCTGCCGCGGCTGACGCCGGCGCTGCGGCCGACGGAGGCGTAGGCGGCGTAGGCGCCCGCGGTGGTGTCACCGGGGCGCCGTTCCGCCGAACGGCCGTCCCACTGAGCAGCCGCTTCACTCCGAGCGGCCGCTCCACTGAACGGCTGCTTCACTGAGCGGCCGCCTCACGCGCCGTAGAACAGCTCCTCCATGACCGACCGGGCCCGGCGGGCCGTCCGCCGGTACGCGTCGAGCATGTCGCCCGCGTGCCCCGGCCCGTAGCCCAGGTACCGCCCCACGGCGGCCAGCTCCCGGGACTCGGTGGGGAACGTGTCCCCGGCCCGCCCCCGGACCAGCATCACCGCGTTGCGCACCCGGGTGGCCAGGACCCACGCCTCGTCGAGCGTAGAGGCGTCCTCCGGGGACACAAGGCCCGCCTCCCGCGCCGCCGCCAGCGCCTCACGCGTGCGCGTGGTCCGCAGCGACGCCTCCCCGGCCGCGTGCCGCATCTGGAGCAGCTGCACGGTCCACTCCACGTCGGAGAGCCCGCCCGGGCCCAGTTTGGTGTGCAGCTTGGGATCGGTGCCGCGCGGCAGCCGCTCGGACTCCATCCGGGCCTTCAGCCGCCGGATCTCCCGCACCGCGTCCTCGCGCAGCCCGCCGCGCGGATACCGCAGCGGATCGATCAGCTCGACGAACCGCCGCCCCAGGTCCTCGTCCCCGGCCACCGGCTCGGCCCGCAGCAGGGCCTGCGACTCCCACACCAGCGACCACCGCCGGTAGTACGCCTCGTACGACTTGAGCGTGCGCACCAGCGGCCCGGACTTTCCCTCGGGCCGCAGATCCGCGTCGACCAGCAGCGGCGGATCCGCGCTCGGGACCTGGAGCAGCCGGCGCATCTCGGCGACCACCTTCGCCGCGGCCTCGGCGGCTTCCCGCTCGTCGGCGCCCTCCCACGGCTCGTGCACGAACAGCACGTCCGCGTCCGAGCCGTAGCCCAGCTCGTGCCCGCCGAAGCGTCCCATGCCGATGATCGCGAACCGGGTCGGCAGGGTGTCCCCCCAGCCCTTGCGCACGACCGCCCGCAGGGTGCCGGCCAGCGTCGCCGCCGTCAGGTCGGACACCGCGCCGCCCACCCGGTCCACGAGCGCGCCCTGGTCGGCCTCGGCGGGCCGGGTCTCGGTGCCGTAGGAGCCGACGATGTCGGCGGCGGCCGTACGGAACAGCTCCCGCCGCCGCACGCCGCGCGCCGCCGTGACGCCCTGCTCGGCGGTCTCGGCGCGGCGGACGGCGGCGAGGACCTCCTGCTCCAGTTGGGCGCGCCCGCGCGGTCCGAGGCCGCCCGCGTCGCCGTCGCCCAGCAGGGCCACGGCCTCGGGAGCGCGCATCAGCAGGTCGGGCGCGAGCCGCCCGGCCGACAGCACCCGGGCGAGGTTCTCGGCGGCGGCCCCCTCGTCCCGCAGCAGCCGCAGATACCAGGGGGTCTTGCCGAGCGCGTCCGACACCTTGCGGAAGTTCAGCAGCCCGGCGTCCGGGTCGGCGGAGTCCGCGAACCATCCCAGCAGCACGGGCAGCAGGGTCCGCTGGATGGCCGACTTCCTGGTGACGCCGGATGCCAGCGCCTCCAGGTGCCGCAGCGCGGCGGCCGGGTCGGCGTACCCGAGCGCGACCAACCGCTCCCGCGCCGCGTCCGGCCTCAACCTGGCCTCGCCCGGTGCGAGTTGGGCGACCGCGTCGAGCAACGGCCGGTAGAACAGCTTCTCGTGCAGCCGGCGTACGACGCTGGTGTGCCGTTTCCACTCGCGGGTCAGCTCGGTGATCGGGTCGCTGCGCAGCCCGAGCGACCGTCCGAGCCGGCGCAGATCGGCCTCGTCCTCGGGGACGAGGTGGGTGCGCCGCAGCCGGAAGAGCTGGATGCGGTGCTCCAGGGAGCGCAGGAACCGGTAGGCGTCGTCGAGCTGCACGGCGTCCACGCGGCCGACGTACCCGCCGGCGGCCAGTGCCTGCAACGCGCCCAGGGTGGAGCCGCTGCGCAGCGACGGGTCGGTCCGCCCGTGCACCAACTGAAGGAGCTGCACGGCGAATTCGACGTCCCTGAGGCCGCCGGGACCGAGTTTCAGCTCGCGCTCGACCTCGGCCACGGGGATGGTCTCGACCACGCGGCGGCGCATCTTCTGCACGTCGGCGACGAAGTTCTCGCGTTCGGCGGCCTGCCAGACCATGGGGGCGAGCGCGGCGATGTACTGGCCGCCCAGTTCCGGGTCGCCGGCCACCGGGCGGGCCTTGAGCAGCGCCTGGAACTCCCAGGTCTTGGCCCACCGCTGGTAGTAGGCGACATGGCTGCTGAGGGTGCGTACCAGCGGCCCGTTGCGGCCCTCGGGCCGCAGGTTGGCGTCGACCGGCCAGATCGAGCCCTCCACGGTCGTCTCGGAGCAGATCCGCATCATGTGCGAGGCGAGCGCGGTCGCGGCGCGCAGGGCCTTGACCTCGTCGGCGCCGTTCACGGCCTCACCGACGAAGATCACGTCGACGTCGGAGACGTAGTTGAGCTCGTGGCCGCCGCACTTGCCCATCGCGATCACCGCGAGCCGGCACAGCGCGTCGTCCTCGGGCGCGGCGGCCCGCGCGATCCGCAGTGCGGCGCGCAGGGTGGCGGTGGCGAGGTCGGCGAGCTCGGCGGCGGTCTCGGCGACATCGGTGGTGCCGCACACGTCGCGGGCGGCGATGGACAGCAGGCAGCGCCGATAGGCGACGCGCAGCGCGACCGGGTCACCGGCCTCCGCCAGCCCCTGCTCGAACTCCTCGACCCCAGGGTGCAGGTCGCGCGGCTCGTAGGTGACCAGCGCCCGCCAGTCGCCGGCGTGCCGGGCGAGGTGGTCGCCGAGGGCGGCGGAGGCGCCGAGCACCCCGAGCAGCCGGTCGCGCAGCGGCTTGGCCGCTATCAGGGTGTCGAGCAGCTCGCGGCGGGCCTTGGACTCCGGCTGCGCCTCCAGCAGCCGTACCAGACCGGCCAGCGCGAGATCGGGGTCGGCGGTGGCGCCCAGCGCCTCCAGCAGCACCGGGTCGTCCCTGAGCGGCGCGAGGTCCGGGCCGTCCAGCAGCCGCTCGGCGTCCGTGGCATGGATGAAGCCGTGCCGCAGCAGCCGCGTGAAGGTACTGCTCCTGCGCCCCGGCGCCGTCATCCCGGCCTCCCGTCGGATCCAGCCCGTCCTGGCCAGAGCCTATCCGGACTCGGGGACGGGGGCCCTGAGGGCGACCCCCGCCACGGTGCGCCGACGCTCACTCGTAGGTGTGTCGACCGCCCCATTCAAACTACTCAGAGTGGCCGCTGTGTCTACCGTCAGGCAGATCGCGACAGGACGCGTACGACGGAGGGGTCCGGATGTCGGTGGACGGTGAGGCGGTACGGCTCAGGAGCGAGGCGGACGAGCCGGGGTGGGAGGTGGACCCGGACGACGACTGGGGCATCGCGGTCGTCGCCACCGTGGGGCGGCAGCTGAGACTGCGGCGGGAGGCGGCGGGGATGCGGGCCGGCGAGTTCGCGGCGGCGGTCGGGTACGGCGAGGACCTCGTCTACAAGATCGAGGGCGGGAAGCGGATCCCCCGGCCCGAGTACCTGGACAAGGCGGACGAGGTACTGGGCGCGGGCGGGCTGCTCTCGGCGATGAAGGAGGACGTGAAGCGGGTCCGGTACCCGAAGAAGGTCCGTGATCTGGCCAAGCTGGAGTCCCAGGCGGTCGAGCTTCTGTCGTACGGCAGTCACAACCTGCACGGGCTCCTGCAGACCGAGGAGTACGCGCGAGCCCTGCTGAGCACCCGGCGACCCGCGCTGTCGGAGGACGAACTTGAGCGAGCCCTCGCCGCCCGAATGGCCCGCAAGGCGATTTTCGAGCGGGTTCCCCCTCCGGAACTCAGCTTCGTCCAGGAAGAGGTGACTCTCCGCCGCCCCGTCGGGGGCAAGATGGTGTTGCGCAGGCAACTCGAACACCTGCTGGAGGTGGCGCACTTGCGGCACGTCGACGTCCAGGTGATGCCCACGTCTCGTGGAGACCATCCGGGAACGGGAGGCCGGATCCAGGTGCTGAAGTTCCCGGACGGCACGGCGATGGGCCGTGCCGACGACGAGTTCGGCAGTCGGCCGGTCTCCGTCCCTCAGCAGTTGCGGATCCTTGAGCTGCGCTATGGCATCATCCGCGCCGAGGCTCTGACCACACGAGAGTCGCTCACCTTCGTCGAACAACTGCTGGGGGAGACATGAACGGCAACGAAGCGGCGGGAAACGTCGTCGATCTGGCCTGGTTCAAGAGCAGCTACAGCGACAGCAGCAACCCCAGCGACTGCGTCGAGGTCGCCACGACCCCCGCCGCCGTCCACGTCCGGGACTCCAAGAACCCCCGAGGCCCCCGCCTCGCCCTCGCACCGGCCGCCTGGACGGACTTCGTGACCTTCGCGGGCAGGGGCTGACCCCCGCCCCGCACACCGCGCTCGCCGTCGAGCGCAACCACGGCTAGGAGCCTGTCTCACCGGACCCTCGCGGGGTTGTCGCCTACTGACCCACACTTCTAGCCTGACGGCATGTTGGGCATAGGGCACTTCTGGGCTTTCCTCGCCGTGGTCGCTGTGCTGATCGCTGTTCCGGGGCCGAGCGTGGTATTCGTTGTCGGGCGCGGGGTGGCGCTCGGGCGTCGAGCGGCGCTGGCCACGGCGGTGGGCAACAACGGCGGGGTGCTGATCCAGGCCGTGTTGGTGGCCTTCGGGTTGGGAGCCGTGGTCGCGCGGTCGATCGTGGTGTTCTCGGTGCTGAAGTTCGCAGGCGCGCTGTATCTGGTCTATCTCGGCGTCCAGACGTGGCGGCATCGCGGGGAACTGGCCGTCACGGACACGCAGCAGCGGCCACCCACGAACGTGCGGCGCATCGTCCGGCAGGGTTTCGTTGTCGGGGTGAGCAATCCGAAGGGCTTCTTGATCTTCTCGGCCGTGCTGCCTCAGTTCGTCAACCGCTCAGCAGGTCACGTGACGCTGCAACTCCTGCTCCTCGGCATCGTCTGCGCCGCTGTCGCTCTGGTTTCCGACTCGGCCTGGGGGCTCCTCGCCGGGACGGCGCGTGGCTGGTTCCGCGGGTCGCCCCGGCGCCTGTCCGCGATTGGTGCAGTGTCCGGGACGGTGATGGTCGGCCTCGGCGTCCGTCTGGCTCTCACCAGGAATGACGTGTGACAACGCAGCGGATACTCGAAACGTTGTGCGTTTCGCTGGTTGCTGAGACACGCTCCTGGGGCGTGCCGGCGTCCTGTCCAGCACCGCCCGCGCGCGCCGGCTCACCCTCATCAGGAACCGGTAGTCCCTCCTCGGTGGGGTTAACCCCACCCCGTAGTCGGAGGCTGGCTCCAGGGATTGGCCGGTCGCCCCACGGTAGTTTCCGGTTCCGGGGATTCAGGCCCCGGCCTGTGCGCATTGACGCCGCCTCCGACGAACCGAAAGCCCTCCATGAGCCGCTTCGAAATCCGGTCCCGCCTCACCGCCACGCCACGGCGGCAGATCGGCCTTCTGACCGCTCTGGCTGGAGCGGTCCTCGTCGCCTTCTTCCTCGCGCCCAACGCGCTGGCCCGGAGTTCGGTCAACACCGCGAACGTCGGCGATACCTTCCGCCGCGGATTCGTCGCCTACTGGGGTTCCGGCAGCGAGGACTTCCCGACGCAGTTGAGCACCACGGTCGCCTTCTGGTTCCGCTTCCACCTCGTCAAGGCCGGCGTTTCCGCACTGCTCCTCGCGGTGGCCGTGGTGCTCGGTGTCGTCCTCAGCCGCCATCTTCGGCAGTCGACCGGCGGGCGAACCAGCCGTTTCCCCCTCGCGCTGTACAGGGCCCTCGTCGGAGTGCTCGGGCTCTTCGCTCTTGTGGCGCTGCTGGCCAATCTGCAGGGCGCAGCGGCCCCGTTCGCCTCGCTGATGCCCATGCTGACGAGTGGCGGTGCCGACGGCGAACTCACCGCGACCCTCGGCCAAGTCCAGCAGCAGATCGCCGTCTATCCGGAGGGCCGGCACTCCCCCGCCCTCGCTGTCATGATCAGCGACTTCGCCCTCTACCACGCGGTACTGGCCGCGATGGCCGTCATCGTCGCGCTCGCGATGACCGGCGCGAGTGTCGTGTGCTGGAGGCGCCTCAGGACGTCGTCCGACACCCGGTCGAGGCGCGCGATGAAGTTCGGCGGTACCGGTTCAGCGATCCTGGCGGCCGTTGTACTCGTCATCGCCTACGCGAACACCACTACCGCGACACACTCGCCCCAGGCGCTCGCCGACTTCTTCGCCGGCGGGTGGTGAAGACATCCGTCGCGGTCGGGATCAGCTCGCGCGCTCCGGGACGAGGAGGACGCCCCCGCAGCGACGCGGCCGAGGTGGCCGCGCAGGAGGCCCGCCGCCTCAGGTTCGCATAGACCGCTTGACGGGCGTCTGTGCAGTGCCTGCACACTGTCGAGAGGTCGTTGGTGGTCGTCTTGGGCCGCCCTTCGACGGCCCAGCGACGGCCCGGACGGACCGGACAGGGTGTCCGCACGCATGAGGGTGGCTCAGAGAGTTGCCTCGACGACACGGAGGAGCAGGCGGCCGCGATCTTCTGGTGTGCACCGTCGTTCGAGGAGTTCGCCCACCGCTTCTGGATCGAGAACCGTCTGTGGCATGCGGTCAACGGCGGCGACCCGTCAAGGCTCGAACCGCAGTTGTGCGACTACTTGCTTCACTACACGCCGCCTGAATCCTCCGCATGCCCCTGAAGGACCTGGCGCCCAGGGACGTCATCCGCTTCCGCTCCAAGGGCACGGGTTGCCAGGTCGATGCTGTCGACCAGCCTGATGGCGACATCCGTCTCGGCTGGACAGCACCGGCCCCTTCCCGGTATGAGAAGACAGTGTTGGTGCAGGCCGCTGGGGGTCGTGTTCCCGGAAAGCGGCAGAGCGGCCTGTCTTCCGAGGTCTCCGTCGCTGCTCAGGTACGCGCTCTACTGCCGCCCTTCGTATGGCGTGCACCGCGCGCTTCGTCAGTTTCGCCCGATCCAAAGGTCTTCTTGTGTCTCTTCTTGTCGCGCTGGTCGCCGTCGGCGTCATAGTGCTCGTACTGCTCTTCAGTTCCATACGCACTGTCGACCAGGCGCATGTCGCAGTCGTCACCCTGTTCGGGAAGTACCGCCGGGTCCTGAACCCTGGCCTGAACCTCATCATCCCGATTTTCGAACGCATCCATCGCAAGGTGCCTGTTCAGAACCAGACCTCCCGTCTGCAGTTCTCCGCCATCACTGGTGACCAGGCCGCGGTCCACTTCACGTCGACGATCATCTTCACGGTGTCCGACCATTCCCCGGAGACCGTGCAGCTCGTGGCCTTCAAGTTCATCAACGACAATTCGTTCCACATGGCGATGACCAGCGCCGTCGAGGCAAGTGTGCGGGAGTTCGTCTCGACGAAGAAGCAGGCCGAGGTTCTGGGCCTGAGGTCGGAAATCGTCTCGCACGCGAAGTCGACCCTGGATGAGCAGCTCGCTTCGTGGGGTTACACCCTGGTCGACCTGACCGTGAACGACATCACCTTCGACGCCGAGGTCATGGCGTCGATGTCTCGTGTGGTGGCGGCGAAGAACGCGCAGTCGGCCGCTGAGTTCGAGGGTCAGGCGCTGCTGATCACGCGGACGAAGGAGGCGGAGGCGAACGGTGCCGCGATCCGGATCGCGGCGCAGAACGAGGCGGAGGCCGCACGACTGCGCGGTGAGGGTCTGGCGCAGTTCCGTATGGAGCTGGCGAAGGGCCTGTCCGAGTCCGCGCAGACCCTGACGGATCACGGGGTCGACCCTGGTCTGCTGGCCTTCACGATGTGGACGGAGACGATTCGCGAGTCCGCGAAGGAGGGCGACGGCAACGTGATCTTCCTCGACGGGAGTGTCGAGGGTATGCAGGGCTCGCTGCGTCGCCTCCAGGGCCTGACTCAGGTTGACAAGGCGTAGTCACCGAAGGTAGCTGTTCCGTGCCGTGAACACCGCCGCAGCGTCCTACAGGGCACTGCGGCGGTTCTGCGTTCGGGCTGCCTCGTGGGGGGCACAAGGACTGATCGCGCTTCTTCACCGCCTTCGGCCACTTCGCCTCGTAGGTCCGGGCGAACTCGCGTACCGCCTTCTCGGCGTGGTCGCGGTCCTCGGCGTTGCAGATCTCCTGCCGGGTGACCAGTTCGGGATCGCGCATGCCGCGACGGCGGCAGTCGCGCAACAGGTCGGCCCAGGACTCGGCGGACTCCCGCAGCCCCTCGCTACGCCACGGTCTGAATCATCCACTCGCCGGCTCCGGTGCCGATTGACATCCTTGGCTAATGGCAATAGCCTCTGGGCTATGGTTACTAAGAGGTCGCTGACGCCGGCCGCCGTGGTCGATGTGGCGCTCGGCATCGTGGACGAGCGCGGGCCGGACGGCCTCACGCTCGCCGCCGTGGCGCACGGCTGCGGGGTCGCCACGCCGTCGCTCTACAAGCACGTGGCGAGCCTCGGCGAACTGAAGACGCTCGTCGGAGTGCGGGTGCTGGAGGATATGACCGACCGGTTCACGACGACCGTCTTGGGCACCGGTGGCAACGAGGCGGTCACTGGGTTGATGCACGCCTACCGTGCGTACGTCGCCGCGCACCCGAAGCGGTACGCCGCGCTGCCGATGGACCCGCTGCACGACCCGATCCAGGAGGCGGCCGGCGCGAAGCTCATCGGCGTCATGTACGCCACGCTGCGCGGCTACGGACTCGAGGGCTCGGCGGCCGTGCACGCGACCCGGCGCCTGCGGGTGCTCGTGCACGGCTTCGCGTCCATCGAATCCGCGGGCGGCTTCGGCCTGCCGGAAGACCTCGACGACACCTACGACCAGCTCATCCAGATGTATCTCGCCAGCCTGAGGAGCGACTCATGAGGATCCCGCTGTCCGTCGCAGGCGTACTGTTCCTGCTCTACCCCGCCCTCCGCCCATGGGAGGACGAGTCCACCACCTCGGGTGCCGCCGCCGCGATGGGCTCCACCGCGTGGATCGTCGCGCACCTGTGCGCGATGATCGGGTTCATCCTGGTCGCGATTGCACTGCTGCCGATCAACCGCGTGGCGGCGATCGTGTTCTGGATCGGCGCCGGCCTGACGCTGCCGTACTACGGCGCCGAGGACTTCGGCCTGCATGCGATGGCCAACCAGTCGAACGTCCTCGACCTGGCCGAGGACGTGCGCTACAACCCGTTCGCGATGACGATGTTCGGGCTCGGGCTGCTGACCATGGCGGCGGGCGCGATCCTCGTCGCAGCCCGGATGCGCACGGTGCCGGCGATCCTGTTCGCGGTCGGGTTCGGGCTGTTCCTGCCGCAGTTCTTCGGTCCGCCCGCACTGCGGATCGCGCACGGCGCACTGCTCGCGGCCGCCTGCGTGTGGCTGGCCTGGGACGCGAAGCGGATCCAGCCCGCGCCGGTGCCGGCCTGACTTGAGGTCGTTGCCTCCTGCATCTGTGGCTCCGACCTGTGGCGCGCCGTTCGTGCGTCGGTACCGGACAGTCGATGATCGCCGCGATCAAGGTGTTGCTCAGGCCCTGATTCTGCGCACGGCGAGTGCGCGCGGAGGCATCGGGTCCCTCGTCGCCCCGCGATCGGTACGCTTCCCGCGGAGGCGGGGATGTTCGATGCGGTGATCATCGGAGTCGGTAGTGTCATCTTCATGGCGTTTGGCGTGTGGCTCGTCGGGCGGCAGCGCGGCCGACGCTCGGACACCCGTGCGGGCTGGGGCGTCATAGCGATCGGACTGGGGCAGTTGTTTCACGCAGCCGGCTCCTGGGCCGGAAGCCGCCAGCCCCTCGGCTTCATCCTGGCTGCCTGTTGTCTGGCATTCAGCATTACTGGCTTCATTCTGGTGGTGCGCGGCCGCGACATCCTCCGAAACGGCCGCGGCGGCCGGAAGCGCCGGAAGCTGCCTCCGCTGCACCCGTGATGGGCAGGACTGGGCCTGCGCCACGCGCATGTACCGCGCGCTGCCCACGCTCGTCGCCCTGCGAGACATTGAGCCCTGTTCAGATTCAGGACGTCGGCATCGCCCTGTGGCGTCACTCCGCGTGTGTGGTTTCGCGTTTGTCGCAGGTGGCCTGGGGTCGGAAGGACTCGGTGCCGGTCTGGAGCAGAGTGCCGCGGAAGGTGAGGCGGTCAGCGATCGCCGCGCAGAGCCGGCGGTCGCCGAACGTCTTCTCCCACTCAGCGAACGGTGAGTTCGTCGCGACCGCCGTGGCCCTGCGTTCCTCCCGCTCCGTGAAGGTCTGGAACAGCAGCTTGGAGCCCTAAGGTCGACCTTGCTGTAGCGGGCGAGGCGCTTGGCGGCCTCCGTGGTCAGTCCGGCCTCGGCGATCACGGTGCCGATCCCGATCTGCCCGCTTGAGGCAGGCCGGGTGACGGGCCAGAAATCCCGTCCACGTTCCGTCCACACACATCGAGATGGGGCGTTCGGGACCGAAGACGACCACGAACCGGCCGCCGCGAAGCCGGCCGTGTAGAGGATTTCCTGGTGGGCCGTCGCACTCAGTCTGCGGGCGGGGCGACGGTCGGCGGCACAGCCGCTGGCCTTCAGACTGCCTTGGGGCGATCTTCGGGCGAGAGGACTGTGGGCCTGCGCCGCATGGGGGGATACAGCATCACCGCCGCGCAGACCACGGGTATGGCGGGAGGCACGAACCACCACGGGATGCCCGTCAAACCTGCCAGGAACCCCACCCCGAAGCCGGCGCCGAGGATCGTGAAGAGGATCCGCCCACCGTATGGGTAAAAGGTGAAGGGCTCGTAGGAACGAGGCCTGACAAGGCGTACCGCGCCGAACACCAGCATCTGAGCCGCGAGGAGCGCGGCGAGCGTGCCTAGGGCGGCGTTCATCTGGAGTTCGTCCCGGGGTACATCAGTGGTGTTCTGTTCGACGCCGTCCTTGTCGAGCACCACGATGTGGCGGCGCCAGAGGGTGGCGGTGACCTGGTCGCCCGGCTCCAGCCGCTCGAAAAGCGGCCCCTGGTCATTGAAAAGCACGTATCCCCGCCAGGAGCCCTCGTTCTTCAGGGTTGCCTTGTAGGTCTTGGATCTCGTGCCGGTCTCCTCCGTCTTCACGACGGTGATCTGCCCGGTACTCAGGCAGTCCTCCTGCACCTGTGCCGTCGCTTGAGCGGGGCAGGGCTCGGCTGCGCGGTAGTCCTGGAGTTGCTCTCTGTTGGAGGGCAACCATGCAGTGAACGCGAGGTAGCAAAGCACCGCCAGTGTCGAGGACAGCAGGATCAGCAGCACGCCTGTGAACCGCGTCCGGCCCGGCGACTTCCGGCGTGCACTGGTCTTGTTCGGCTGTCTGCCCGCACTGTGGGCCATCGCCCGCGCTGTCATCGGCTCCCCCATCCTCGATCACGTCCGGTGATCATCACACCCGCCGCACGCCGGGTCCACACGCTTCCGTGCCCACGACGCTCCTGACCGGCCGGACAGTCCCAGCGACGCCAAGGGCGGCCCCTACGTCGCCGCCTACGGCAACGGCGGCGGCAAGCCGACCATCCCCGAACTCCAGCACGCCTTGGGCATCGACTGGACGGAAGTGCGCGAGGAACTGACCGAGGCCATCCCGCCCGCCTACACCGAGCACATCGCCTCTGCGGTCGGTGACCTGCGCTTTCCTCATCCAACAACCCGCCGGGGGGACACATGGGGGAATCAGCCGTTCATCAGCGGGTGCCGGCGCTGCCGAATCGTCATCCGGGGAGGGCGGCAAGCGCGGTTGCGCCCAGGGAAGTGGCGTACGGGTTCGACCTGATCCGGGGGCTTGTTCCGGCGTCGAGGTGACGCCCGCAGGCAGGGGCGTGCCTGCTCATCCTCTCCCTGAGCGAGCTGAACAGCCGCCCACGCAAGACGCAGCCTCGCCCGCCACCTCTAAATGCGATTGCCGCCGGCCCACGGCCTGCGCTGATACTTCGACATGAGCAGAATCGCACAGGTCATCGTGTTGGCGCTGAACGCGGAGGAGGTGATGGAACCGTTGACTCGGCCGGATGACTCGCGCAGTTGGAAGGGTCACTTCGAGCCGCTCGGGCTGTTCATTGGTGGATGGGTGATCGAGTTCGACCGGGTACGCCCCCGGTCGGGGCTGCTCCGCCACCTGGAGTCTCTTGCGTGGCCGTGCCCGGCGAGCGTGCAGGTGCTGATCCATGACGAGGAAGACGACTGCTTCGGGCTGTGGATGATGCGGGACGGCGTGCTGGCCGAGGTGCCGATCCCCGGCCATAGACGCCTGCACCCTCCATCGCCGATGACCCATGAGTTCCCGCCCGACCCGGGCCTGCTGTGGCAGACAGAGACGGCCGTGCCAACCGGTTTCTCGACGGAGCGCCAGGACCAGCGCCCCGCCTGGTAGGGCGGTGAGACGCCGCGGGGCCGACGGTTCGCGATCGTCGGCCCCATCCCGTGAGTGGCCGGGAGACCTGTCCTGACCTGCCCCTACAGCACCGGCAGATGCTTCTTCAGCTCGAAGGCCGTGACCTCCGAGCGGTACTCGTGCCATTCCGCGCGCTTGTTGCGGAGGAAGAAGTCGAAGACGTGTTCGCCCAGGGTGTCGGCGACCAGGTCGCTGTTCTCCATCAGGGTCAGGGCCTCGCCGAGGTTCTGGGGCAGGGGTTCGATGCCCATCGCGCGGCGTTCGGCGTTGGAGAGGGCCCAGACGTCGTCCTCGGCGCCCGGCGGGAGCTCGTAGCCCTCCTCGATGCCCTTCAGGCCGGCGGCCAGGAGGACGGCGTAGGCGAGGTAGGGGTTCGCGCCGGAGTCGATGGAGCGGACCTCCACGCGCGCGGAGCCGGTCTTGCCGGGCTTGTACATCGGGACGCGGACCAGGGCGGAGCGGTTGTTGTGGCCCCAGCAGATGTACGAGGGGGCCTCGCCGCCGGCGCCCGCGGTGCGCTCGGAGCCGCCCCAGATGCGCTTGTAGGAGTTCACCCACTGGTTGGTGACCGCGGAGATCTCGGCGGCGTGGCGCAGGAGGCCCGCGATGAAGGAGCGGCCCACCTTCGAGAGCTGGTACTCCGCGCCGGACTCGTAGAACGCGTTCCGGTCACCTTCGAACAGCGACAGGTGCGAGTGCATGCCGGAGCCCGGGAACTCCGAGAAGGGCTTGGGCATGAACGTGGCCTGGAGGCCCTGCTCCAGCGCCACCTGCTTCATGACCAGGCGGAACGTCATGATGTTGTCCGCGGTGGACAGGGCGTCGGCGTAGCGCAGGTCGATCTCCTGCTGGCCGGGGGCGCCCTCGTGGTGGGAGAACTCCACCGAGATGCCCATCGACTCCAGCATGGTGATCGCCTGGCGGCGGAAGTCCATGCCGATGGCCTGCGGAGTGTGGTCGAAGTAGCCGGAGTTGTCCGCGGGCGTGGGCCGGGAGCCGTCCAGCGGGCGGTTCTTGAGCAGGAAGAACTCGATCTCGGGGTGGGTGTAGAAGGTGAACCCGAGGTC
This sequence comes from Streptomyces sp. NBC_01788, assembly GCF_035917575.1. Classification (GTDB taxonomy): domain Bacteria; phylum Actinomycetota; class Actinomycetes; order Streptomycetales; family Streptomycetaceae; genus Streptomyces. The sequence goes on from NZ_CP109090.1 coordinate 2,481,104, forward strand.
GGAGGTGCGGGCCAGGGCGCGCTTGAGGACGTAGCGCGGGTCGGCGAAGGAGGGCGAGCCGTCCGGCATGAGGATGTCGCAGAACATACGGGCCGTACCGGGGGCCTCGGCACGCCAGGGCAGGATCTGGAAGGTGGACGGGTCCGGCTTGGCGATCATGTCGGACTCGTAGACCCGGGCGAAGCCCTCGATGGCGGAGCCGTCGAAGCCGATGCCCTCGTCGAAGGCCTGTTCCAGCTCGGCCGGCGCGACGGCCACGGACTTGAGGAAGCCGAGCACGTCCGTGAACCACAGGCGTACGAACCGGATGTCGCGCTCCTCCAACGTCCGGAGCACGAACTCCTGCTGCTTGTCCATCTTCCGCTTTCCCATCCTTGCTGGTCAGGCCGCCTGTGTGCGCTGTCACGGGAGACCGTCGGGCACCTGAGCATCCCACCACGGTCACGTTTCGCACGTGTTGCGGAGCCCTGTCGCCCGGCCGCCACGTGAGGCGATCGCCCCGCGTACGGCAGGTGTACCGCTCTGCCGCCCATCTTGCCCGCTCGCACCGTCATCCGTAATGGCCGATCCGTCACCCACGTGACCGAAACCACGCCGCTTTAATTTGCATCTCAAATGCAAGTTTCAATACCGTTTCGATCAGTCGAGCGATCGAGCCCGTCCGATCGAGTCATCGAGGAGTCACCATGCTGTCCGAGCAGTCAGCAGCAACCGTCCGCGCCACCCTCCCCGCCGTCGGCGCGGCCATCGAGCGGATCACCGAGCGCTTCTACGCCAGACTGTTCGACGCCCACCCCGAGCTGCTGCGCGACCTGTTCAACCGCGGCAACCAGGCCGCCGGCACCCAGAGGCAGGCTCTGGCCGGCTCCATCGCCGGCTTCGCCACCCACCTCGTGGCGAACCCGGACCAGCGGCCCGACCTGATGCTCCAGCGCATCGCTCACAAGCACGCGTCGCTCGGGGTGACTCCGGAGCAGTACCCGATCGTCCACGAGCACCTGTTCGCGGCCATCGCCGAGGTGCTCGGCGACGCGGCGACCCCCGAGGTCGCCGACGCCTGGACCGAGGTCTACTGGCTGATGGCCAACGCCCTCATCGCCATCGAGAAGCGCCTGTACGAGCAGAGCGAGCAGCGGGGCTGGCGCGCGTGGGAGGTCGTCGAGCGGACCGAGGAGACCGCGGACGTGGCCACCTTCAGGCTGCGCCCCGCCGACGGCGCCCCGGTGCCCGGCTACCGGGCCGGCCAGTACGTCTCGGTCGGCGTCGAGCTCCCGGACGGGGCCCGCCAGATCCGCCAGTACAGCCTGACCGCGGCCCCCGGATCGCCGGAGCGGCAGTTCGCCGTCAAGCGGGTGGCCGGCGACGCCACGACGCCCGACGGCGAGGTCTCGAACCACCTGCACGCACACGTGCGCGTGGGTGACGTCCTCCAGCTCTCCGCCCCGTACGGCGACCTCGTCATCGAGGAGACCGAGGCACCACTGCTGCTCGGCTCCGCGGGCATCGGCGTCACCCCGATGATCGCCATGCTGGAGCAGCTCGCCCTCGCCGGTCACCGCGCCCCGGTGACCGTGGTCCACGCCGACCGCTCGCCCACCACGCACGCGCTCCGCTCCGACCACCAGGCGTACGCGTCCAAGCTGCCGGACGCGCGCCCTGTCTTCTTCTACGAGCAGGACGCCGAAGGGGCCGGGCGGCCCGGCCTGGTCGACCTCGGCGACGTCGAGGTCCCGGCCGGCACGCGCGCGTACCTGTGCGGTCCGCTGCCCTTCATGCGGGCGGTGCGCGAGCAGCTGATCGGCAAGGGCGTGTCCCCGGCCGACATCCACTACGAGGTCTTCGGCCCGGACCTGTGGCTGGCCCAGCCGGCCGCCTGAGCGATCCGGCCGACGTGCCCCGAAGGCCGGCCGAGGCGGTTCACACCGTCCCGGCCGGCCTTTCACGTGCTCGTACGGGAACCTTCCGGCCCCCGGCACCGGATCCGATCAGGTCGCCCGCCGCATGGCGGGCAGGCCCAGCAGCAGCGGTCCCGTCGGGGCCGCGACCATGTCGGCGACCGTGAGAGGGTCGAGGGCGGCGTAGAAGGCCTCCTGGGCCCGGCGCAGGGCCCCGCGCAGGCGGCAGTCGGAGCTGAGCGGGCAGGGAGTGCTGCCCTCGCAGTCGGCCACGTCGCCCTCGCCCTCCAGGGAGCGCACGAGGGCGCCGACCGAGGCGTTGCGGCCCGCTTCGGTGAGCGTCAGTCCGCCGCCGCGGCCGCGGCGGGCCGCGAGCAGACCGCGGTGCTGGAGTTCGGCGACCACCTTCGCGGTGTGCGTGTACGGCACGCCCATGTCGTCCGCGACCTCCCGGGTCGTGGGGCTCGACTCTCCGGCGACCGCGAGCCGCATCAGGACGCGCAGCGCCATGTCGGTGGAGCGCAGCAGCCGCATGGGGGCCAGGGTAGGTAATACGCATCCGTCGTTCAACTTATCGGCGGTCTCCCAGCGGACGCCTCCGTCCCACTACGATCAGCGGGCCCCTCGGGCACGCACAGCTCCCGTACGCCGCACCCGCATGCCCCACCCGACCGCCACGTCCGACCGCCCTCCCCCCACGAAGGACTCCGCCATGGATGCCGCGCCCCGGACCGGTACCGAACAGCACAAGGCCCGCATGGAGGAGATGCACCGGGCGCAGCGCGTCCGTGAGCGGCGCAACCGGTGGCTCACGATGGCCGCGGGCACGGTCGTCGTGGCCGGGCTGGTCACCGGCGGCGTGGTGCTGCTGAACTCGGGATCCTCGGACGCCGCGCCGGCCGCTGCGAGCGACGGGAAGGGCGGTGAGAAGGGCGGCGGCGAAGGGCGCTTCGTCACCCGTGCGGACGGCGTACGGACGTGGAAGGGCACGCTGGACCGCAACCACACCACCACCCCGGTGACCTATCCGATGGAGCCCCCGGTCGGCGGCGACCACAACCCGGTCTGGCAGAACTGCAACGGTGACGTGTACTCCGAACCGGTGAAGAACGAGGCCGCCGTGCACGCGCTGGAGCACGGCGCCGTATGGGTGACGTACAACAGCAAGGCGTCCAAGGCGGACGTGGCCGCGCTCGCGGCGAAGGTGAGGAAGACCCCGTACACGCTGATGAGCCCGGTCGAGGACCAGAAGGACCCCCTCATGCTGTCCGCCTGGGCGCACCAGCGCTCGGTGACGGGCGCGAACGACCCGCACGTGGACAAGTTCCTCTCCGAGTTCGTCCAGGGCCCGCAGACGCCGGAACCGGGTGCCACCTGCACGGGCGGTCTCGACCGGTGAGGCACATCGGGCTGATCGCCGGGGCCGCGGCGGCGGCCCTGGTGGCGACGGGGGCGATCACGTACGCGGTCGCCGAGGACAGCGGCGGGGCGCGCTCCGCCGCGACGGTGCCCGTCGCCGATTCGGCGGACGCCGGCTTCGCCCGGGACATGGCGGTCCACCATCAGCAGGCGGTCGAGATGTCGTTCGTCGTGCGCGACCGCACCACGGACACCGAAGTGCGCCGTCTCGCCTACGACATCGCGCAGACGCAGGCCAACCAGCGGGGCATGCTGCTGGGTTGGCTCGACCTGTGGGAACTGCCGAAGGTGTCGGCGAAGCCGCCGATGGCGTGGATGGGCATGGGCGGCATGCCCGCGGGCGAGGACGGCGCGCTGATGCCCGGCATGGCGACGAACACCGAGATGCGCGAGCTGGGCGAACTCGACGGCAGGCAGGCCGAGGTGTTCTACCTCCAGCTCATGACCGACCACCACAAGGGCGGGGTCCACATGGCCGAGGGCTGTGTCGCCCGCTGCGCGGTCGGTGTGGAGAAGCGGCTCGCGCGGGGCATGGTCGCGTCACAGCGGTCGGAGCTGCGGCTGATGGCCGACATGCTCAAGGAGCGTGGCGCGGCGCCCCGTTCCTGACCCGGGCGCCCTGTTCCTGACCCGGACGCCCGTTCGGGCCCCGGTCACTTCCTTCGCCACACGTCTCCCCACGCACGACGCGGGGATGAAAGCCTCAATTCCGCCTGTGCGGCTGGTTCTTTGGGTTTCTCTTGGTCTTCTCATTCCCCTGACATGAACGGTTCATCAGGAAGAGTGACCCCGTTCGTGTGATCCATTCGGGGCCGAACCGCCGCGGGCGCCGCGGGGATCGCGCGAGAGCCAACCACTCATTGCGACACATGCGAACGCATCGCAGGGGGTTCTATGAGATCCAACCGTGCCACAGCGCGCGCCGGAGTGAGCTTGGCGGCGACCCTGCCGTTGCTCGCCGGCGCACTGGCGCTCGGCATACCCGCGCACGCTGCGGACCACCCGAGCCGCAGCACGCTCGCGGGCACCAAGCCCGTCTGGGCGACGGCCACGGCGGACAAGGGCGCCACCTCGGACAGCGCCCAGGTCCGCGCCCGGGTCTACCTGGCCGGACGGGACGCCGCCGGCCTCGCCCAGTACGCCGCGGCGGTCTCCGACCCGTCGTCGGCCTCGTACGGCAAGCACCTGAGCGCCGCGGAGGCGCAGGCGCGCTTCGGCGCGACGCAGGCCCAGGTGGACGCCGTGAAGTCGTGGCTGGCGTCGTCGGGGCTGAAGGTCACCTCCGTGACCCCGCACTACGTCGCCGTCTCCGGTGACGTCGCCGCCGTCGAGAAGGCGTTCGGCACCCAGCTGCACAACTTCGCCAAGGGTTCCAGGACCTACCGCGCCCCGGCGCAGACGGCGTCGGTGCCGGCCTCCCTGACCGGCGCCGTCCTGACCGTCACCGGCCTGGACAACGCCCCGCACAAGGCGAAGCACAAGGACCAACTGCCGCCGCCGGACGACGTCTTCAAGAACTCCGGGCCGTTCTCCACGTACCACGGCTCCAACGTCGCGAGCACGCTGCCCTCCGCGTACGGCCAGAAGGTCCCGTACGCCGTCAAGGGCTACACCGGCAAGGAGCTGCGGTCCGCCTACGGCGCGGGCAAGTACACCGGCAAGGGCGTCCGCGTCGCCATCACCGACGCCTACGCCTCGCCGACCATCGCCTACGACGCGGCCACCTACGCGAAGAAGAACGGCGACAAGCCCTGGAAGACGGGCCAGTTGCGCCAGGTGCTCCCGGCCGGCTACACGGACACCGAGGAGTGCGGGGCGGCCGGCTGGTACGGCGAGGAGACCCTCGACGTCGAGGCCGTGCACGCGGTCGCGCCGGACGCGAACGTCGTCTACGTCGGCGCCGCGTCCTGCTACGACGACGACCTGCTCGACTCGCTGAGCAAGATCGTCGACAACCACCTGGCCGACATCGTCTCCAACTCCTGGGGCGACATCGAGGCCAACGAGACGCCGGACGTCGCGGCGGCCTACGACCAGGTCTTCCAGTTCGGCGCGGTCGAGGGCATCGGCTTCTACTTCTCCTCCGGCGACGACGGCGACGAGGTCGCGAACACCGGTACCAAGCAGGTCGACACCCCGGCCAACTCGGCGTGGGTGACCGCCGTCGGCGGTACCTCGCTGGCCGTCGGCAAGGGCCACAAGTACCTGTGGGAGACCGGCTGGGGCACCCAGAAGGCCTCGCTGTCCAAGGACGGCAAGAGCTGGGCGGGCTTCCCCGGCGCGTTCACCTCGGGCGCGGGCGGCGGCACCAGCAGGACGGTTCCGCAGCCGTCGTACCAGAAGAACGTGGTGCCGAAGGCGCTGGCCACGGCCAACAACAAGGCCGGCAACCGCGTCGTCCCGGACATCGCGGCGATCGCCGACCCGAACACCGGCTTCCTGGTGGGCCAGACGCAGACCTTCCCGAACGGCTCGGAGAAGTACAGCGAGTACCGCATCGGCGGCACCTCGCTTGCCGCGCCGGTCATCGCGGCCGTCCAGGCACTCGCCCAGGAGGCCCGCGGCGGCAAGGCGATCGGCTTCGCCAACCCGGCGATCTACTCCAAGTACGGCTCGAAGGTCTACCACGACGTGGTGGACCGGCCGACCGGCAAGGACCTCGCGGTCGCGCGGGTCGACTACGTCAACGGCGTCGACGCCGCGGACGGCCTGGGCTACTCCGTCCGCAGCCTCGGCAAGGACAGCTCGCTCCAGGCGGTCAAGGGCTACGACACCGTCACCGGCGTGGGCTCGCCCGCGCCCGGCTACGTCGAGTCCTACCCCCGCCGCTGACCCCGGCAGAACATGCGTGTGCCCGCCCCTCCACTCGGGGGGGCGGGCACACGCGCGTACGGCGCCTCCGCACGAGCGGGGCCCGGACGCCTCGCCGGTCGGCGGGACACGGCGGGGCGCGCCGGGTGACACCGCTGTCTGACGGGGACCGACCGGGTGGGCAGGGGCCGCAGGTACCGGCACGGGAACGCGGGCCGCGGGCACCGGCACGGGAGCGCGGGCCCGGCCAGGAAGCCGCCCAGGGCGGCACAGGACGGGCGGGCCCCGGCCCCCACAGGCCGACGCAGGCGCCCGGGCTCGCGACGGTCCGCGCAGGAGGGTCCCAGTGCTCGCCGGTCGGCGCGGGGCGATCCGGCCCGGTGCGGGCGTCGCCGGACGTCCCGAACCGACGGGCGACGGCGGATCGGCGCCGGCGGTCCGCGGCGGCGTGGGACGGGCCACATCGTCGGGCCCGGCTATCGCGTCGCTCTGACGATTACACTGGGGGCGTGCCTCAACTACGTCTCGCTCTGAACCAGATCGACTCGCGCGTCGGAGACCTCGCCGGGAACTCCGAGGCGATCGTCCGCCGGGCCCGGGAGTCCGCCGAGCGCGGAGCGCACCTCGCGGTGTTCCCGGAGATGGCGCTGACCGGGTACCCCGTCGAGGACCTGGCCCTCAGGTCGTCCTTCGTGGAGGCGTCCCGCGCCGCGCTGCGCGCCCTCGCCGCCCGGCTCGCCGCGGAGGGCCTCGGGGAGCTGCCGGTGCTCGTCGGCTACCTCGACCGCGGTGAGACCGCCCAGCCGAAGTACGGCATGCCGGCCGGCGCACCGCAGAACGCGGCGGCGGTGCTGCACCGCGGCGAGGTGGTGCTGAGCTTCGCCAAGCACCACCTGCCCAACTACGGCGTCTTCGACGAGTTCCGCTACTTCGTCCCCGGCGACACCATGCCGGTCCTGCGCGTGCACGGCGTCGACGTCGCGCTCGCCATCTGCGAAGACCTGTGGCAGGACGGCGGCCGGGTGCCGGCCGCGCGCAGCGTCGGCGCGGGGCTGCTGGTCTCGGTCAACGCCTCGCCCTACGAGCGTCTGAAGGACGACACCCGCCTCGACCTGGTCCGCAAGCGGGCCCAGGAGGCCGGCTGCACCCTCGCCTACCTCGCCATGACCGGCGGGCAGGACGAGCTGGTCTTCGACGGCGACTCGATCGTGGTCTCGCCGGACGGCGAGGTGGTCGCGCGGGCGCCGCAGTTCGCCGAGGACCTCATGGTGCTGGACCTGGACCTGCCCGCCGCCGCGGCGGACGCCCCGACGGGCGTGGTCGACGACGGTCTGCGCATCGACCGCCTGGTGCTGTCCGACGAGCCGCTGCCCGCCTACGAGCCGCTGCCGGCCGGCGAGTACGCCGCGCGCATGGACGACGACGAGGAGGTCTACACGGCCCTGGTCGTGGGCCTGCGCGCGTACGTGCGCAAGAACGGCTTCCGCTCCGTGCTGATCGGCCTGTCCGGCGGCATCGACTCCGCGCTGGTCGCGGCGCTCGCCTGCGACGCGGTGGGCCCCGAGAACGTGTATGGCGTCTCCATGCCGTCCAAGTACTCCTCCGAGCACTCCAGGGACGACGCCGCGGAGCTGGCACGCCGCACCGGCCTGAACTTCCGCACCGTCCCGATCGCCCCGATGTTCGACGCCTACATGGGCTCCCTCGGCCTGACGGGTCTGGCCGAGGAGAACCTCCAGTCCCGGCTGCGCGGCACGCTGCTGATGGCGGTCTCCAACCAGGAGGGCCACATCGTCCTCGCACCCGGCAACAAGTCGGAGCTGGCGGTGGGCTATTCGACGCTGTACGGCGACTCGGTGGGCGCGTACGGCCCGATCAAGGACGTGTACAAGACGTCGGTCTTCCGGCTGGCCGAGTGGCGCAACCGGGCCGCGGCCGAGCGGGGCGAGACCCCGCCGATCCCGGAGAACTCCATCACCAAGCCGCCGAGCGCGGAGCTGCGCCCCGGCCAGGTGGACACCGACTCGCTGCCGGACTACCCGGTGCTGGACGCGATCCTGGAGCTCTACGTCGACCAGGACAAGGGCGCCGACCTGATCGTCGCGGCCGGGTACGACCGTGAGCTGGTCGCGAAGACGCTCCGCATGGTCGACACGGCCGAGTACAAGCGGCGCCAGTACCCGCCGGGCACGAAGATCTCCGCGAAGGGCTTCGGGAAGGACCGGCGCCTGCCGATCACCAACGGCTGGCGGGAGTCGGCGTAGGCGCCCGTTCCCAACTGAGGGCGGGCCGGGGGCTTTGGGGTGCAGCCCCCGGGGCCACCCGGCCCGCCCTCGGCTCAAACCGCCTCCGCCCGCGGCTCCCCCGTGCTCGACGGGGCGGAAGGAACTCCCGGACGTGCCGTGGCCGGCAGGTGCGAGGCGAGCACGCGCTCCCGCCCCCGCACGGCGCCCGCCCGCCGCAGGTCCACCCGGTGGGCCGTGCCGGCCACCGCGAGGCCCAGTACCGCGAGGGCGGCCCCCGCGAGGGCCGGCGAGGTCACGCCGAGGCCCGCGGCGAGCGCCAGCCCGCCGATCCAGGCGCCGCCCGCGTTCGCCAGGTTGAACGCGGCCTGGTTGGCCGCGGAGGCCAGGGACGGGGCCGTGGACGCCTTCTCCATGACCATGAGCTGGAGCGGCGAACCGGTGGCGAACGCCGCCGTGCCGAGCAGGGCCACCGCGAGGGCCGCGCTCCAGTGGGTCCGCATCATCAGCGGGAACAGTGCCAGGACGACCACCAGCGCGACGAGCGCGCCGAACAGCGTGCCCCGCGTCGAGCGGTCGGCCAGGCGCCCGCCGAGCAGGTTGCCGGCGGTCGCGCCGACCCCGAACAGGGCCAGCACCAGCGTCACTCCGGCCTCGGTGTACCCGGCGGAGCGGGTGAGCATCGGCGTGATGTAGCTGTACGCGGAGAACAGCGCGCCGCATCCGGCCACGGTCGTCAGCAGGGCCAGCCAGACGGGGAGCGAGCGCAGGGCGGCCAGTTCGCGGCGCAGTCCGGCCGCGGGGGCGTGGCCGCGGTCGTGCGGAACCAGCAGGGCGAGGGCCGCGATCGCGGCGACCCCGATCACGCTGACCGCGAGGAAGGTCGTCCGCCAGCCGAGGTGCTGGCCCATGAGCGTGGCGACCGGGACGCCGATGACGTTCGCGAGGGTCAGGCCGAGCAGCATCAGGGACACCGAGCGCGCCTTGCGCTCCGGCGGCACCAGGGCCGCCGCGACCACGGCGCCCACGCCGAAGTAGGCGCCGTGCGGCAGTCCGCTGAGGAAGCGGGCGGCCAGCAGCCAGTGGTAGCCGGGCGCGAGGGCGGAGAGCGCGTTGCCGACGACGAACAGGGCCATGAGGCCGATCAGGACGTGGCGGCGGGGCAGTCGCGAGGTGACGGCGGCCAGCAGCGGGGCGCCGATGACGACGCCCAGCGCGTACGCGGAGACCAGGTGCCCGGCCGCGGGAATCGAGATGTGCAGGTCGCCGGCGACGTCGGGGAGCAGCCCCATCATGACGAACTCGGTGGTGCCGATGCCGAAAGCGCCCACGGCGAGGGCGAGCACAGCCAGGGGCATGAAGGGCCTTTCGAAGCTTCGAAGCGTGCGGGGCAGTTCCGTACCGCGGTGAACCGCGCATGCGTATGTTCTCAGACGGAACAAAGCCTCTCAGGCCCAGTATTCCAGCAGGTTACGACCCGGTTTCCGATGTGGTGACGTTCACCCGCGCGGCGATCGGCAGATGGTCGCTGCCCGTGCGCGGCAGGGTCCAGGAGCTCACCGGCTCCACTCCCCTGACCATGATCTGGTCGATCCGCGCCATCGGGAGCGACGCCGGCCAGCTGAACCCGAAGCCGCTGCCCGCGGCGCCCTGGGTGGAACGCATCTGGGAGGTGACGGCGTTGAGTGAGCGGTCGTTCATGGTGCCGTTCAGATCGCCGAGCAGGACCACCCTGGGCAGTTGCTCACCGGCGATCGCCTCGCCCAGCGCGTCCGCGCTCTCGTCGCGCTGCGCGGCGGTGAACCCGGCGTTCAGCTTCACCCGCACCGAGGGCATGTGGGCGACGTACACCGCGACGGACCCCTCGGGCGTGGCCACGCTGGCGCGCATGGCGCGCGTCCAGCCCAGCTTGATGTCGACGGCGCGGACGCCGCTGATCGGGTACTTGCTCCACAGCCCGACCGTGCCCTGCACCGAGTGGTACCGGTACTGCGGGGCGAGCGTCCGCTCGTAGACGGGGAGCGCGGAGGTCTTCAGCTCCTCCAGGGCGAGCACCTGGGCCCCGGAGGCGGCCAGTTCCCGGGCGGTGCCGGACGGGTCGGGGTTGTCGGCGTTGACGTTGTGCGTGGCGACCATCAGTTCGCCGCCGGTGCCCGTCTTGTCGGTGAGCAGGCCGCCGAACTGGTTGAGCCAGACGATCACGGGCAGCAGCACGGCGATCAGCGCGGTCGCCGACCTGCGCACCAGGGCCAGGACCAGCAGCAGCGGTACGAACAGGCCCGCCCACGGCAGGAAGGTCTCGATGAGGCTGCCGAGGTTGCCGATCCGGTTGGGGATCTGCGCGTGCACCACCATCACCAGGGCGATGGCGACCGCGAACGCGGCGAGGAGGAGGCCCCGGCGCCAGATCCCGGCGTCGCCGCGCCGGCCGTCGGTGAGGCCGTGCGCCAGACGCCGCAGCCGGCCTCCCCGGTGCCCGGGACCCGAACCGCCCGCCGTCTGCGTCACGTACGCCTGTCGCGCCATACCGTCGCCTCACTGCCTGCCGTGCACACCGTTCACCCCCGTGTTCTACGACCCTAGGGGATGATCGGCACCGTTCCCGCCGTCCTCGACGGCCGTACGGGCATGAGGACGAAGAAGTCGGCGCCCGGAGTTCCGCTTGCGCCGCCCACGGCCCGGTCTGTGACGAAACGCGCACATCAGCGCGGGGAACTGACAGGCCGTAGCCCTTCGAGCAGCAGGTCCACTATCTGCTCCGACAGGCCCTCGGGCAGGTCGGCGTCCGGGCGCATCACGCTGCGCACCAGCATGGGTCCGACGAAGAGGTCGACGAGTACCTCGACGTCGACGTCCCGGCGCAGTTCGCCGTCGCGCTGCCCGCGGCGCAGGACCTCCACCTGGAGCCTGCGCCGTGGCTCGACGACGGTCGCGTGGTAGGCGCACCAGATCTTCGGGCTGCTCTTCATCTGCGCGTAGACGTTGTGCAGGATGAGCGAGCTGCGGCTCACCAGGCCGCGGCGGCGCAGCTGTTCGAGGATGGCCACGAGGTCGTCGCGCATGGAGGTGCCCGGCAGTTCGGGGTCGGGGGGCTCGGCGGCGCGTACGACGTCGACGAACAGCTCCTCCTTGCCGCTCCAGCGCCGGTAGATGGTGGCCTTGCCGACGCCCGCGGTGCGGGCGATGCGTTCGATGGAGAGTTCGGCCAGCGGCACACCGTCCTCCAGCAGCTTCATCACGCCCTCCAGAATGGCGTGTTCCACCGCTTCGCTGCGGGGGCGCCCCCGAACGGGGGCGTCGGCAGCGGTGTGGCTGTCGGCAAGGCTCACGTGGGCCGTCCTTTCGTCGCACAGGAGATTGTCCATCGGGCGGCTCGCCGGTGGGTCCGACCCACCGACGGCCGCCCCCGGCCGGCAGTCCCCCGTCGCCGCGTGCCCCCGTCATATCCCGGCTACTCCACCGCCGCCACCACCTTCTCCTCTTCCTCACCCTTCTGCGGCACCGGCTGCCTGCCGGGCAGGAACAGGGCCACCACGACCGCGCCGACGAGCGCGACCGCGGCCCCGCACAGCGAGGTGACGTGCATGGCGTGCAGGAAGGCGTGGTTGGCCGGGTCGATCAGGCCCTTGCCCTGCGGGCCGAGCTTGGCCGCGACGCCGAGGGTGGCCTCGATGGACTCGGCCGCCTTGTCGCGCAGTTGGGGCGGGAGCAGTCCGAGCTTGCCCTCGATGTCGTTGCGGTACGCCGTCGAGAGCACCGAGCCGAGGACGGCGATGCCGAGGGCGCCGCCGACCTGGCGGAAGGTATTGCTGAGCGCGGAGGCCGAGCCGGCCTTCTCGCGGGGCAGGGCCTGCATGATGACGACGCTGGTCGGCGTCATGATGTGCGCCATGCCGGTGCCCATGAGGAAGAAGACGACCTCCAGCAGCCAGATCGGCGTGTCGGCCTCGAAGCCGGCGAAGGCGGCCAGCATGGCGGCGAGCAGGACCAGTCCGCCCGTGGTGGTGGCCTTGTTGCCGAAGCGGTCGACGACCAGCCGGGCCCGCGGCGCGAAGATCAGCTGTGCGACGGCCAGCGGCAGCATCAGCACACCGGACTGCAGCGGCGAGTAGCCGCGCACGCTCTGGGTGTAGAAGATGCCGAAGAACGTCACGCCCATCAGCGCGAAGAAGACCAGCGCGATGGCGGTCATGGCGGCCGAGAAGACCTTGTTCTTGAAGTACGTGACGTCCAGGGACGGGTGGTCGCTGCGCTTTTCGAACACCACGAAGGCCGCGAGGACGAGCAGGCCCGCCACGATCGTCGACAGCACGGTCGTATCGGTGAAGTCGGCGAGTTCGCCGCCCTTGATGATGCCGTAGACGAGCAGGACCAGGCCGACGACGGACAGGACGACGCCGATCGGGTCGAGGCGGCCGGGCCGCGGGTCGCGGGAGTCGGGCACCAGCCACAGCATCAGCGCGACCGCGATGACGACGATGGGAACGTTGACCAGGAAGACCGAGCCCCACCAGAAGTGGTCCAGGAGCAGACCGCCGGTGATCGGGCCGATGGCGATGGCCAGGCCGACGCCGCCGGCCCAGATGCCGATGGCCTTCGGCTGCTCGTCGCGCTCGAAGACGTTCATCAGGACGGCGAGGGTGGCCGGCATGACGAAGGCGGCGCCGACGGCCATCAGGGCGCGGAAGGCGATGAGTTGGGCGGGCGAGCCGGACTCGGCGGCCAGCGCGGAACTGGCGCCGAACACGATGAGGCCGCCGATCAGCACCTTCTTGCGCCCGATGCGGTCACCGACGAGGCCCGCGGTGAACAACAGGCCCGCGAAGACGAGCGTGTAGGCGTTGATCGCCCACTCCAGCTCGCTCTGCGTGGCGCCCAGGCCCGTCGGGGCGGGGGTCGAGATGGTCTTGATCGCGACGTTCAGGATCGAGTTGTCGAGCACCACTATCAGCAGGCTCAGCATCAACGCGCCGAGAATCGCCCAGCGTCGGCGGTGCACCGCCTCCGGAACCCGGGGGCCGTCGACGGCGCGGTCGGCAGGAGTAGTCATGCCGACGAGCCTAGGGCACTTCCGATACGAGACCGTCTCGTATCGCAATCCTTTACCCAGATCTTACGACTCGCGTGCCGAGACGTTGCGCACACGGGGCTCCCTCTGGCCGCCTCCGGCACGAGGTGCCACCATGGGAGGGATCCGGGGACGCCGTCAGGGCGCCCCGAGATGACTGAAGGAGCCGTTGTCATGACGCAGCTTTCGGCTGCCCACAACAAGCCCTCCGACGGCAGCAAAGCGCTGTACGGGGGGAAGGGCACTCGCCGCATCACTGTTCGCGACATCTCCCTCGCCAAGGAACGCGGCGAGAAGTGGCCCATGCTCACCGCCTACGACGCGATGACCGCGTCCGTCTTCGACGAGGCCGGCATCCCGGTGATGCTGGTCGGCGACTCCGCGGGCAACTGCCACCTCGGCTACGAGACGACCGTGCCCGTCACGCTCGACGAGATGACGATGCTGTCGGCCGCGGTCGTCCGCGGCACGAAGCGCGCACTGATCGTCGGCGACCTCCCCTTCGGCTCCTACCAGGAGGGTCCGGTGCAGGCGCTGCGCTCGGCGACCCGGCTGGTGAAGGAGGCGGGCGTCGGCGCCGTGAAGCTGGAGGGCGGCGAGCGGTCGCACGAGCAGATCCGGCTCCTGGTGGAGTCCGGCATCCCGGTCATGGCCCACATCGGCCTGACCCCGCAGTCCGTCAACGCCATGGGCTACCGCGTCCAGGGCCGCGGCGAGGAGGCGGCGCAGCAACTGCTGCGGGACGCCAAGGCCGTTCAGGACGCGGGCGCGTTCGCGGTGGTCCTGGAGCTGGTGCCGGCCGAACTGGCCGCCGAGGTGACGCGGATGCTGCACATCCCGACCGTCGGCATCGGCGCCGGGCCCGACACGGACGCGCAGGTGCTGGTGTGGACCGACATGCTCGGACTGACCGGCGGGCGCGTGCCGAAGTTCGTCAAGAAGTACGCCGATCTGCGGGAGGTCATCGGCGGCGCGGCCAAGGCGTTCGCCGAGGACGTGGTGGGCGGGACGTTCCCGCTGGAGGAGCACTCGGTGCACTGACCTCCGGTTGAGCCATCGCGGTACCAGGGCAGCCCCGCCGATCTTCCCCCGTCGGCGGGGCTGCCGGCTTTTGCGCCTAGGGTCTTTCGTTTGGATCAGGCCGGATCAGGGAGCGGGGTCTGGTGCTGGGGGCACCTCCCACGCCGTTCAGGCAGTGGGGGAGCGTCGCAAGGCGGAGGAGGGCGGCAGGGCGGAGCCCTGCCAACCGACGACAACGCCGCTGGGGGTGCCCCCTGCTCGAAGAGCTTGGGGGAGCGGTGCCAGACCCCGCGAGCCCGGCATGATCCAAACGAGAGGCCCTGAGCCGGCGCCGCTCTCGCGGAGGTGGTTGCTCACCGTCGTGGTTCCTCAATCGATGGTTGCGGTGCTCGTCGGCCGGATCGCCGGGCTGTCGGTGGGATGTCGGCGGGATGTCGGCGGTTTGTCAGTGGGGGCTGGCACTGTTCGGGGCATGACGCGAATCGACGACAACCCCGGCGGCGTGCCGAACGCCGTGACCGTGCGGGGGCTGGTCAAGCACTACGGCGAGACCAAGGCACTGGACGGCGTGGACCTGGACGTGCGCGAGGGCACCGTGATGGGCGTGCTCGGGCCGAACGGAGCAGGCAAGACCACCCTCGTACGCATCCTGTCCACGCTGCTCGCCCCGGACGCGGGACAGGCCACCGTGGCGGGCTACGACGTGGCACGGCAGCCCCGGCAGCTTCGCCGGGTGATCGGGCTGACCGGGCAGTACGCCTCCGTGGACGAGAAGCTTCCCGGCTGGGAGAACCTCTACCTGATCGGCCGGCTGCTCGACCTGCCCCGCAAGGAGGCCCGCGCCCGCGCCGACGAGCTGCTGGAGCGGTTCTCGCTCACCGAGGCCGCGCGGCGGCCGGCCCGCACCTACTCCGGCGGTATGCGGCGGCGGCTCGACCTCGCCGCCTCGATGATCGGGCGGCCCGCCGTCCTCTTCCTGGACGAGCCGACCACGGGCCTCGACCCCCGTACCCGCAACGAGGTGTGGGACGAGGTCAAGGCGATGGTCGGCGACGGGGTCACCGTGCTGCTGACCACCC
The DNA here is from genome assembly GCF_035917575.1 of Streptomyces sp. NBC_01788. Taxonomy (GTDB): domain Bacteria; phylum Actinomycetota; class Actinomycetes; order Streptomycetales; family Streptomycetaceae; genus Streptomyces. Next base: position 2,496,639 of record NZ_CP109090.1, read on the forward strand.
AGTACATGGAGGAGGCCGAACAGCTCGCCTCCGAACTGACCGTCGTCGACCGCGGCAAGGTCATCGCGAACGGCGGCATCGAGGAGCTGAAGGCGAAGGTCGGCGGGCGCACCCTGCGCGTGAAGCCGGCCGACCCGCTCGAAGTGCGCCCCCTGGCCGGGATGCTCGACGAACTGGGCATCACCGGGCTCGCCGCGACGACCGTCGACACCGCGACCGGCTCCCTGCTCGTACCGATCCTCAGCGACGAGCAACTGACCGCCGTGGTCGGCGCGGTCACCGCGCGCGGCATCACGATCAGCTCCATCACCACCGAACTGCCCAGCCTGGACGAGGTGTTCCTGTCCCTCACCGGCCACCGCGCCAGTGCCCCGCAGGACACCGTGCCCGCCGAAACCCGCGAAGAGGTCGCCGTATGAGCGCCGTCACCACAACCCCTCTGGGCTCCCCCGGCCTCAAGGCCGACGCCCGGATCCCGCTGCGCAGCCATCTGCGGCACACCGGCGCGCTGGTCCGCCGCAACCTGCTGTGGATACGGCAGGACCCGGAATCGATGTTCGACGCGATCCTGTTCCCGGTGATCTTCACCCTGCTGTTCGTGTACGTCTTCGGCGGCTCGATCGGGCAGTCGCTGGGCGGCGGGCAGCAGCAGTACGTGCAGTACATCGTGCCCGGCCTGATGGCCATGATGGGGATGAACCTGGCCCAGAGCGTGGGCACCGGCTTCAACACGGACTTCAACTCCGGTGTCATGGACCGCTTCCGGTCCCTGCCGATCGGGCGCGGCTCGGTGCTGTTCGCCAAGATCTCGGTGGAGCTGCTGCGCATGATGATCGCGACGGCCGTCCTGCTGGTCGTCGGCGTCCTCGTGGGCTTCGAGATCGAGAACTGGCCCGGCCTGTTCGCCGCCGTGGGGCTGTCGGCGGTGTTCGGCTCGGCGCTGATGTGGGTGTTCCTCACGCTCGGCGTGGTGATGAAGAACGCGCAGTCCGTGCAGGCTATGGGCTTCCTGGTGCTGATGCCGCTCCAGTTCGGCTCGTCCATCTTCGCACCGCCCGGGACGATGCCGGGCTGGCTGCGGAACTTCACCGAGTACAACCCGCTGTCCGCCCTCGCGGACAGCGCCCGCGGGCTGATGGTGGGCGGCCCGGTGGCGCACAGCATGTGGTTGACGCTGGCCTGGTCGGCGGGGATCACGGTGGTGATGGCACCGATCGCGATCCACAAGTTCCGTACGAAGAGCTGACCGTACGGCGTCGCACCGTCGCGGCTCAGATCAGGGCGGCGGCCTCCTGCGGGGAGAGGCCGCCGCCCTCCGCGTACGCGGCCCCGTACGCCTCGTCGCCGAGCAGTTCCCGGGTGAGCGCGACGACCTCGTCGCGGACGTGGCGCTCCATGGCCGAGGCGACGTGGCGGGGCGGCAGCAGGGCGTCGGCGGCGCCGAGGCAGCGGGCGGCGTCCCGGGCCCGGCGTCCGCCGTCCACGCCGGCGAGGGCCCTGGCGGCGATGGTCAGGTACGCCGAGGGCATATGGGGCGCGATGGCCTCGGACAGCGGGTCCTGGGCGCGCTGGAGGGCCCGGCGGACCTTGTCCAGGGCGTCCTCGTACAGGCCGTCGACCGCGTCGACCCAGGACTCGGCGCCGAGGATGAAGGCGTCGAAGACGACGAAGTGCGAGATACCGAACTCCTCGCGCAGCAAACGCAGTTGTTCGCGCGCCTCGGGGGTGCGTCCGGTCATGCCCAATCGGCCGGCGAGGTAGAGGCGGGCGGGGGGCATGGCCTCGTTGTGGCTGTTCCGGCTCTGCTCGACGACCTCCCACAGCAGCCGTTCGCCCTGTTCGGTGTCGCCCGACTCCATCAGCGCGCTGCCCAGACGGGCGGTGAGGACGGTGACCTGGGCGGCGGCGCCGAGGCGTTCGGCGTGGTCGATGGCCGACCGGTAGTCGGCCGCGGCCGACAGGTAGGCGCCGGTGCGCTCATGGGCCTCCGCGCGCGCGGAGAGTGCCTCGGCGGTACCCCAGGCGTCGTCGAGACGGCGGAAGATCTCCAGCGACTCGTCGGCGTCCCGGCCGGCGTCCCCGGCCCAGTCGGTGCGGTTGGCCAGCAGGTTGGCGCGCCACTGGAGGGCGTGGGCCAGCTCCCACTCGAATCCCGGGGTCTCGCGGCAGGTGCGTACCGCGGCGTCGGTGACCTCGAGCAGGCGTTTCACCTCGCCGGTCAGCATCACCGCGAACATCCAGAGCATGCCGGGACTGCGGCAGATCTGCGGCTGGCCGGGCTGGTAGACCTGGGTGATGAGCCGCAGCTTCCGTTTCGCCTCGGGCGACTCCCAGGCCTCCAACTCGGTTTCCATGCAGGAGAGATGGACCAGGTGCAGACCCCGGCGGGCCTCGGCGAGCACCTCGCCGGTCATCGGGGGCGGGGCGTCCGTGCACCGCTGCCAGACGGGTTCGGCGGGCCGGACCGGCTCGGTGAAGGGGTCGGGGCCGAACTCGATGAACTCGGCGCACCAGTTGCGGGCCTCGAGGCGCATGTCGCGCATCTGCCAGTAGTTGGCGAGCGAGAGGATCAGGCACAGGCCCTCCTGCTCGTCGCGTGCGGCGACGGCGTGACGCAGCGCCGTGCGCAGGTTCTCGTACTCCAGCTCGATCCTGACCATCGCCTCCCGCTGACTGGAGCCACGCATCAACGGCTCGGTGGTGCGGGCCAGTTCGCGGTAGTACGTCAGGTGGGCGCGCTCGGTCGCGGTACGGCCACCGGTCTCGTCGAGCCGTTCCCGCGCGTACTCGGCGACGGTCTCGAGCAGCCGGTAGCGCATCCCGCCGTCGGCGGCGGGGGCGGCCACCACGAGGGACTTGTCGACGAGGGAGGCGAGGGCGTCGAAGGCGGCGGGGCCGCACACGGCCTCGGCTGCGGCGAGGTCGCAGCCGCCGGCGAAGACGGACAGCCGGCTCAGGACGTCCCGTTCGTCGGCGTCGAGCAGGTCCCAGGACCAGTCGACGACGGCCCGCAGGGTCTGCTGGCGGGGCAGGACGGTACGGCTGCCCGAGGTGAGCAGGCGGAAGCGGTCGTCGAGCCGGTCGGCGATCTGCCGCGGGGTGAGCATCCGCAGCCGGGCGGCGGCGAGTTCGATGGCCAGCGGCAGCCCGTCCAGGCGCCGGCAGATCTCGGCGCAGGCGTCCGCGGTCTCCTGGTCGGCGTCGGTGCGGAAGCCGGGCCGTACGGCGGCCCCGCGTTCGGCGAACAGTCGCAGCGCCACCGGATCGGGCAGGGGCTCGACCGGCCGCAGCACCTCGCCGGGTATGCCGAGGGGTTCCCGGCTGGTGGCGAGGACGGTGAGGTGCGGGCAACGGGCCAGCAGCTCCTCGACGAGGCGGGCCGCCGCGTCGACGACGTGCTCGCAGTTGTCGAGCAGGAGCAGCATGCGGCGCCTGGCGCAGTGCTCGACCAGCCGCTCGACGGGGTCGTTGTGCCGGTCGGCGACCGCGGCCCGCATCTCCTCGGCACCGGCGCCGTACAGCACGGTCTCGCGGGCGCCGACGGCGGTGAGCACGGCCCCGGGCACGGCCTCGGCGTCGTCGACGGGGGCGAGCTCGGCCAGCCACACGCCGTCCAGCGGCACCGGCCGCACGGCCTCGGCGGCCTCCTGCGACAGCCGGGTCTTCCCGGCCCCGCCCGGTCCGAGCAGCGTCACCAGACGCGCGGCGTCCAGGTCGGCCCGGATCGTCCCGATGTCGGCCTCGCGGCCCACGAAGGAGGTGATCCGGGCGCGGAGGTTACTCGGGGGGCGGGCATCGGCCATACCGGGGCCCACCTCCTCGCCCGCGGCAGCGTCCGGGACGCCGGCGGCAGGCCCGGCGAGGGGTACCGCCGCGGGGACGGCGGCCTCACCCGCGGCACGCCGCCCGGCCACCGCACCGGAACCGAGCTCGGGGGCCCAGCCCCCACCGCCCGCGACCGGGCCGGACGCCGCACCGGAGCCGGACACCGCGCCGGGACCAGGCTCAGCGATCCGGGCCAAGCCCGGGCCGGACACCGCACCGGAACCGGGCTCGGGGGCCCAGCCCCCACCGCCCGCGACCGGGCCGGACGCCGCACCGGAGCCGGACACCGCGCCGGGACCAGGCTCAGCGGTCCGGGCCAAGCCCGGGCCGGACGCCGCGCCGGAAGCGGGCTCAGCGGCCCAGCCCCCACCGCCTGCGACCGGGCCGGGCGCCGTGCCGGAACCGGGCGCCGGGGTCCGGGCCCCGGCGCCCGCGACCGGGCCGGGCCCCGGCCGCGTCCCGCCGGTGGGCCGCAGCAGTTCCGCGTGCAGCGCGCGCAGTTCCGGGCCGGGGTCGGAGCCGAGGCGGTCGGCCAGCAGTCGGCGTACGTCCTCGTAGGCGGCCAGGGCCTCGGCGGTGCGGCCCGCGTCGCGCAGGGCGCGCAGGCGGAGGGTCTGGAGGGGTTCGTCCAGGGGGTGCGTGTCGCACAGCGCGGTCAGCTCGGGCAGGCTCCGCTCGGCGTGCCCGAGGGCGAGGGCGGCGGTGAGGCGGGCGCGGCGCACGTCCAGGTGGCGGGTGTCCCAGCGGGCCGCCTCGGCGGTGCGGTCGGGCAGGTCGGCGAGGGCGGGGCCGCGCCACAGCGCGAGAGCGTCGTCGAGGACGGCGGCCGCCTTCGCGGGGTCGCCTTCGCCCAGCGCGCGCAGGCCCTCCCCGGCCAGCCGCTCGAAGCGGTGCAGGTCGACGTCGTCGGTCGCGGCGGCGAGCCGGTAGCCGCCCTCCGCCGAGGCCACCGCGCCCGCGCCGAGCGTCCGGCGCAGCCGCCCGACCAGGGCCTGGAGCGCGCCGGTGGCGTCGGCGGGCGGCTCGCCGTCCCACACCTCGTCGACGAGCACGCGCACCGGGACCGTACGGCCGGGACGCAGGGCGAGCACGGTCAGCAGGGCACGCAGCCGTGCACCGCCGAGCGGGACGACGGTGCCGTCGGGGCGGAGTGCCTGGGTGGTGCCGAGGATGCGATAGCGCACGAGGTCCATTGTCTCCGGTGGTCTCACGGACGGTCACGGGATTTCGGCGGCGCGGCGCGCGGGCGGTCCGGGAACCCGTGGCCCCGGACGGGACGTTCCGTCCGTGTGCCCGGTACGGTCGGGCTCGCCGCACGAACCGTACGAGCACAGGAGCCGTCCCCCATGACGTCCGTCACCACCCGCCGCGGCGACCGCCGGATCAGCCCCGTCTTCCTCGGCATCCTGGCCGTCACCGCGGTCGGGGGCTGGGCCGCCTGGACCGGGTTCGCCCCGATTCCGGGCCGCCAGGGTCTGTGGGTGTTCGTGTTCGTGACCGCGGCCTGGGTCGTCTCGCTGTGCCTGCACGAGTACGCGCACGCGCGCACCGCGCTGCACAGCGGTGACTTCACGGTCGGCGCCAAGGGCTATCTGACACTGAACCCGCTGAAGTACACGCATGCCGTGCTGAGCATCCTGCTTCCGCTGCTGTTCCTGGTCATGGGCGGGATCGGGTTGCCCGGCGGCGCGGTGTTCATCGAGCGCGGCCGGATCCGGGGCCGCTGGCGGCACAGCCTGGTCTCGGCGGCCGGACCGCTGACGAACGTACTGTTCGCGGTGGTGTGCACGGCACCGTTCTGGTTGCACGCGCTGGACGGCGTGCCCAGCGCCTTCCGGTTCGCCCTGGCCTTCCTCGCGCTGCTGCAGGTGACGGCCGCGATCCTGAACTTCCTGCCGGTCCCGGGCCTGGACGGCTACGGCGTGATCGAACCCTGGTTGTCGCACAACATCAAGCGCCAGGTGGAGCCGTTCGCACCGTTCGGCCTGATCTTCGTCTTCGCGCTGCTGTGGGTGCCCTCGCTCAACATCGCGTTCTTCGACGTGATCCACACGCTGCTGCGTCACCTCGGCGTCGGCCCCCTCGACCAGTACTGCGGCCACGACCTGTACCGCTTCTGGCAGGGCACCAGCGAGTTCTGCTCGGTCAGCCGGTGACGGAGCTGCCCTGCCCCGTCCGGCCGCGGCGGGCGTAGTACCAGGTCATGTTGGACGACAGCCCGGCCAGCAGCACCCACACCACCCCGAGCCAGCTGCCCTGGACGAAGGAGACGACGGCCGCGGCCACCGCGAGCAGGCAGACGATCAGGGCATAGAGGGCGAGGCGAGGCATGGGGTCGGCTCCTGTCGGGGGACACTGCTACGGCCACCAGTGTCCCCCATGGACTCATACGTCCGTGATCCGGAGCCCCGCGTGCGCCTTGTAGCGGCGGTTGACCGAGATCAGGTTCGCGACCAGCGACTCCACCTGGTGGGCGTTGCGCAGCCGGCCCGCGAAGACGCCCCGCATGCCGGGGATGCGGCCGGCCAGCGCCTGGACGATCTCCACGTCGGCACGCTCCTCGCCGAGGACCATCACGTCGGTGTCGATCCGCTCGATCCCGGCGTCCTGGAGGAGGACGGCCGACAGGTGGTGGAAGGCCGCCGTCACCCGTGAGTCCGGCAGCAGGGCGGCGGCCTGCTCGGCGGCGCTGCCCTCCTCCGGCTTGAGCGCGTAGGCGCCCTTCTTGTCGAAGCCGAGCGGGTTGACGCAGTCCACGACGAGCTTGCCGGCCAGCTCCTCGCGCAGGGCGTCGAGGGTCTTGCCGTGGCCCTCCCACGGCACGGCGACGATCACGATGTCGCTGCGGCGCGCGGTCTCGGCGTTGTCGGCGCCCTCGACGCCGTGGCCGGTCTCCTCGGCCGCCGCCCGGGCCCGTTCGGCCGCGCGCGAGCCGATGATCACCTTCTGCCCGGCGCGGGCGAGCCGGTAGGCCAGGCCCTTGCCCTGCGGGCCGGTTCCCCCGAGCACGCCCACGACCAGCCCGGAGACGTCGGGGAGGTCCCAGGGGTCCTTGGCGGGGGCCTTGTGTGCACTGTCGCTAGAGGTCATGGGCCGACTCTACGTCCGCGGCCCCGCCTCCGCCGGGTCCCCCGGAAGGGCGAACGCCGGTCGAAGTCCGCCCCGCCCGTACCCGTTTGCGGCAGGATGCGCGCGTATGGACGCCGTACGGGTCGCGCTGCTGCGCGAGGTGCTCGCCGGGACCGAGTGGCTGGGGACCACCCGGCGGTTCGCGGGGGTGCTGCGGGGGTCCGTGGTGTCGCACGGGGGCGGGCTGCTGCTCGTGGGCACCCCGCGGGACGAGCCCTGGCACCTGGCGGCCCACCTGGTGGACGAGGCCGCCTGGTCGGGCACCCCGGAGCTGGCCCCGACGCTGGTACGGCACGCCCCGCGTCCCTCGGACCGGGCGCATCTGGCCGTGGGCCTGGGACGGCTCGCGGCGGCCCGGCGCGGCGAGACGCTGCTCGTGGTGGCCCCCGAGGAGCCCGCCCCGCTCCTGGAGCGGGTGCACGAGGCCCGGCGGGCCGGAGCGACGGTGCTGGCGCTGGGCTCGGGCGGGGGCGAGCTGGAGGCGATGGCGCACGAGACGCTGGCGGTGCCGCCCGGCTCCGAGCTGGACCTGGACACCGTGCAGCACCTGGTGAGCGCGGCGGCCGGGGAGAACCCGCTGCCGGCCCAGCGCGGCCGCGGCCGCTTCCGGGACCGCTTGTCCCGACTGACGGACCTCCTGACGGCACCCCCGCCACCGCGCTGGTAGCGGGGCGAACGGAAACCGGTTCGGCTCGGGCAGGTCCGCTCGGGCTCGTTCGCCGCGTGGTGGGGCGTCCGGGCGTCGGTGTGGTCGGGCGGGGTGTTGTGGGCGGGTGCGGTGGGGGTGCCGGCGCTGTGCCTGCCGGGGCTGATGCGGTACGACGCCTGGACGAACGAGCACGCGGTGCGGCTGCGGGAGGACCGCGCGGCCGGCGCCGTGCGCGCGGCCGCGTGATCGGCGTGACCGGTGCCTTCGGGGCTGTTCAGCCCTCCTCGGTGCCGCCCGTCGGGGCGTCGTGCCAGCGAGGGTCGTTCTCCCACTCGAGGTTGCGTTCGCGGGCGGTGTCCATCGCGTGCTGGGCCTCCTCGCGGGAGGTGTACGGGCCGAACCGGTCCTTGGCGGGGCACTCGGGCCCCTCCTCGACCTTCTTGTGCTCCAGGCAGTAGTACCACTCGCCCGGTTTTCCTGCGGTCCGCTTCTTGAACAGGGCCATGACCAGCTCCTCTCGCCACGGACATGTTCCCCCATTGCCCCCGGATAGACTCGCCGACATGTCTGGCCAGTCGCTGCTCGTCCCCGGGGAGCTGTCCCCGCCCCGTTCCGTGCCCGGAAACATCCGCCGCCCCGAGTACGTCGGCAGGCCCGCACCGAAGCCGTACAGCGGGCCGGAGGTGCAGACGCCGGAGACCGTCGAGGCGATGCGGATCGCCGGGCGGATCGCCGCGCAGGCCATGGAGGAGGCGGCCCGGCACATCGCGCCCGGCGTCACCACGGACGAACTGGACCGGGTGGCGCACGAGTTCATGTGCGACCACGGCGCCTACCCCTCCACGCTCGGCTACCGCGGCTTCCCCAAGTCGCTGTGCTCCTCGGTCAACGAGGTCATCTGCCACGGCATCCCGGACTCGACCGTGCTGCGGGACGGCGACATCGTCAACCTGGACGTGACGGCGTACATCGGCGGGGTGCACGGGGACAACAACGCGACGTATCTCGTGGGTGACGTGGACGAGGAGAGCCGCCTGCTGGTGGAGCGCACCCGGGAGGCCCTCAACCGCGCGATCAAGGCGGTCCGCCCCGGACGGCAGATCAACATCATCGGCCGGGTCATCGAGTCCTACGCCAAGCGGTTCGGCTACGGCGTGGTCCGGGACTTCACCGGCCACGGCATCAACACGTCGTTCCACTCCGGGCTGATCGTCCCGCACTACGACAGCCCGCACGCCACGACGCTCATCCAGCCCGGGATGACCTTCACGATCGAGCCGATGCTGACGCTGGGCACCCACGAGTACGACGTCTGGGACGACGGCTGGACGGTCGTCACGAAGGACCGCAGGCGCACCGCCCAGTTCGAGCACACGCTGGTGGTGACGGACTCGGGGGCGGAGATCCTGACGCTGCCGTAGTACCGCTCCCCTCCGCCGCGGCCCGCTCCCTCCGGGGGCGGGCCTTTCCTTGTCTTCCCCATGTCCGTTTGGTCGGAATTCAGGGTAAAGTTTTCCCGACACCGTGTCGGTAAAGCCATTGACTTAGGCAAGCCTTACCTTAGAGGATGGCCTCATGGATTCCTTCTCGACACTCATCCGCACCGCCTCCCACGAGCAGCACACGGAGGCGGAGACCTCCACCTTCATGAGCGATCTGCTCGGCGGCCGGCTCGGCGTGGACGCGTACGCGCGGTACACCGAGCAGCTCTGGTTCGTGTACGCGGCACTGGAGGACGGAGCCGAGCGGCTGGCGTCGGATCCGGTGGCGGGCCCGTTCGTCCAGCCCGAGCTGTTCCGCCTGGCCGCGCTGGAGCGGGACCTCGAGCATCTGCGCGGCGCCTCCTGGCGCTCGGAGGTGAGCGCGCTGCCCGCGACCGAGGCGTACGCGGAGCGGGTGCGCGAGTGCGCCGAGCAGTGGCCGGCCGGTTACATCGCCCACCACTACACCCGCTACCTCGGCGACCTCTCCGGCGGCCAGATCATCCGCGACAAGGCGGAGAAGACGTGGGGCTTCACGAAGAAGGGCGACGGCGTCCGTTTCTACGTCTTCGAGGAGATCACCAACCCGGCCGCCTTCAAGCGGGGTTACCGCGAACTCCTGGACGGCGTGAACGCCGACGACCTGGAGAAGCAGCGGATCGTGACCGAGTGCAAGAAGGCGTTCTCCCTGAACACGGCCGTCTTCCACGCCCTGGCCGAGGAGTTCCCCCTGTCGGCCTGACCGCGGCCGGGGTCGGCAGGGCGTGGACCGTGCGCGTCAGCGCTCCAGGATCACCCGGCCGCCGACCTCGATCCAGCCGCCCGGTTGGGGGGCCGTGAGGATTTGTGAGCCCGTGCCCTGGACGATGTTCAGGGCACGTTCCAGTTTGGCCGTCAGCAGCAGGGCCGCCGCGCCGTTCGCCTCGTCCTCGTCGATGCCCCCGATGCAAGCCCCGGCTCCACTGGAGCGGCTGTCGCCGCGCTCATCGATTCGGCCGGGGAAGGCGCGGGCGCGGATGCGGCCGGCGGCCTCGTCCTCCCAGGACCAGGCGTAGATCCACTCGCCGGGCGGCGGTACGGGCAGGTCGTCGACCTCGGCGGCGGTGGCGTACTGGCGCAGGGTGCGCGGCGGGGCCCACTCCGGTCGGGCCTCGATCCAGGTGAACTCGCCGTCCAGGCGGGTGCCCACGGTCCCGGCGGGGGTGACCAGTTCCGGCACGTCCAGGAGCCACGCCACCCCCACGCACGGGTGGCCCGCGAACGGCAGGCGCAGGGTGGGGGTGAAGATGTCGATGACGCCACGCTCGGGGTCGTCGACGAACACCGTCTCGCTGAAGCCGAGTTTGGCGGCCAGTTCCTGGCGGTCGTCCCGGTCGGGGACGCGCGAGCCGTCCCGGACGACACCGAGTTCGTTCCCGTAGCCACCGCGCGGCCCGCAGAAGACGCGCAGCACGTCGTAATCAGTCACCCGGGCATTCAAGCATCGCGGCGGTGCCGTCCGAACCGGACTGCACCGCCGCCGACGCGGATCAGGCCTGCGTGTCGCGGCGCCTGCGCAGGGCGTAGAGCACTCCCGCGCCCGCCGCCACGGTCGCCGCGGCGGCCGCGCCCAGGGCGCCCACCGGGACGTCGGAGCCGGTGGCGGCCATGCTGCCGCCGATGCCGCCGGTGGTGGAGCCGATGCCGCCGGTCGTCGAACCGGTACCACCCGTACCGGTGCCACCCGTGCCGCCCGTGCCGCCCGTGCCACCGGAGGTGCCGGTGCCGCCCGTGCCCGAGCCGCCGCCCGACGTGCCGTTGCCGGAGGGGAGTTCGGCGCCCTTGGTGAGAGCGACGGACAGGTTCACCGGGTCGAGCGCGGTGCCCTTGTCGTAGAAGCCGCCGAACGCCTTGGCGCCGGCCTCGGTCAGCGTCGCCGTCACGTCGTCCACGGTGATGACGTCGTTCTTGGCGCTGAGCTTGGTGGAGCCGGCCTTCAGGTCGGCCAGGACCACGTTCGGCGACTTCTCGCCGAGGCTGGTGACATCGGCGGTCAGCTTGCCGGATCCGCCGTCGAGGGCGGCCCTGACGTTGTCGAGGGTGAGGTCGAGGCCGTAGCCGCCGCCCTCGCCCTCGCCCTGGTGGCCCTTGAAGTTGACCGAGCCCTTGAACGCGGCGGACAGGGTGCCGGCCTCGGTGTCGTAGACGCCGGTGGCGTCCGCGAAGGTGAAGGCACCGTTGCCGGACGCCTGGGAGGCGCCGCCCGACGCCGTGATCCGGCCCTTGGCCACCGGGCCCACGACATAGCCGCGGAAGGAGTCCTTCACGCCCCAGGTCAGCCTGCCGTCGGCGATGTCGCCCTTGGAGGTGGCGGGCGCGGTGGAGGCGGACGGGGAGGTGGACGCCGTGGGCTCGGCGCTCTGGGAGGCCGAGTCACTGGGCTTCGGGGACGTCGACGGGTTGCCGGTCTCCGACTCGCTCGGCGAGGTGGACGAGGTGGGCGGGGACGTCGGCCCCGGCGAGGTGGTCTCCGGCTCGCTGGGCGACGGGCTCGGCGACGTCGTGCCCGGCTTCTTCACCACCGACAGCGGATCGCCTGCCGCGCCCGCGTAGTTGGAGCCGCCGAGGAAGGTGCCGGCCTCGGTGGTGAGGGTGGTGGCCAGGCCGGTCATGTCCGAGCCGGTCGGCGCCGCGACCTCGGCGAACGGCACGTCCTGCTGGGTCGTGCCGTCGTCGCCGGTGAGGTCGGCGGTGAGGATGCCCGTGGCGCTGTCGTACTGGAAGTCGCTCATCACCCGCTTGAACCCGTGCACCGGCGACTCGGAGACGAGGGTGCCCTTGAAGGCCAGGTGCAGCGTGTGGTTGGTGCTGTCGTAGGTGCCCTGGCCGTCGGTGAAGGTGAAGACGCCGTTGCCGTCGGCCTGCGAGGCGCCGTCGGTGACGGTGAAGGTGCCCTTGGTGTAGGGGCCGGTGACGTAGTTCCGGTACGACTCCTTGATGCCCCAGCTCAGTTCGTAGCCGGTCAGGGGCACGGAGGCCGCGGCGGCGCCGGGAGCCGTGGCCAGGGCGGCGGCTCCCATCACGGTGGCCGTGGCCACGGCGGCGGCGAACATCACCGGCCGTCTGCGGGCGCGGGTGGCGGTGGCGGACATGGCGGTTCTCCTCGTGACGGGGTCCACCGGTGGGGCGGCGGAAGGAAGGAAAAGGGAGAGGGAAAGGGAATCGGACGTGGGGGGATGGGGAGTGAAGCTCTCTGGCTCAGCGGGCCGGACGGCCGCGAAGGGTCACGATCCGCCGGACCGCTCCTCGTCGGTGCCGGAACCCGTGGCCGACGCGGCGGCGGCCGTGCGGTTCCTGCGGCGGAGGAGCGCCGCGCCGCCGAGTGCCAGCACCAGCGCGCCTCCCGCGCCGAGCGCGACCGGCAGGACCGGGGTGCCGTCGTCGCCGGTGGCCACGACCGGTTCGACCGACGGGGCGGGGTCGGGGGCGGCCGTCGTGGGGGCGGGCGCGGCGGTGTCGGTGACCGCGCTGCCCAGGTCGGGCAGCGCGGGCAGTTCGGCGCCCTCGGTGAGGGCGACGGCCAGGGACACCGGGTCCATCGCGGTGCCCGCCGGGTACATCCCGCCGAACGCCTTGGCGCCGCGGGCGGTCAGCTCGGCCGGTGCCTCGGTCACCTTCGCCAGGCCGTCGCGGGCGGTCAGGTCCTTGGCCGCGAACGTGACCAGCGGGACCTTCCTGCCGGTCAGGCGGTCGCTCGCCACGTCGGCGTAGAGCGTGCCCGTGCCCTTGGCGACGGTGACGCGGACGGCGCTGAGTTCCAGGTCCAGGCCGTGCGCGCCGGTGAAGCGGACGACACCCTTGAAGGTGACGTCGAGTGCGCCCTTGTCGTACGTGCCCCGGCCGGAGGGGAAGCGGAAGAGGGCGCCGCCGTCCTGGGCCCCGTCGGTCAGGGTCCACTTGCCGCGGGCGATGTCGCCGGTGACGTACTCGCGGAAGGTGCGGCGCACGCCCCAGTCGACGGCGCCGTTCACGAGCGCCCGGTGCGAAGCCGCCTTCTTCTGCGCGGACTTGGACGGGCTGGGCGTGGGCGAGGGGGCCGCCGCCTTCACGGCCGGGCGTACGTCCGCCGCGAGGCTCACCGGGTCCAGCGGGGTCCCGGCGGTGTAGTAGCCGGCGAAGGACCGCGCTCCCTGGGTGGTGAGGGTGGCGGGCAGGTTGTTGAGGACGACGGCGTCACCGCCGCCCCTCATGTCGATCCCGCCGAGGGAGAGGGTGGCGAAGGGCACCTGAGTGGCGGTCGTGACGCTCCCGGTGTCCTTCGCCTTGCTGACGACGTCCACGTAGAGCGTGCCGACGGAGCCGTTGATGCTCACGGTGGGCCGGCTGAGGGTGAGGTCGAGCTGGTAGCCGCCGCTTGCCGCCTGATGGCCGACGAAGCGGACACCGCCGGAGAACGAGGCACGGAACGCGCCCATGGCGCCGTCGTAGGAGCCGGTCGCCGAGTGGAAGCGGAAGGTGCTGCCGCCGACCGTCGCGGCACCGCCGGTCAGGAAGTAACTCCCCTTGGCTATCGGCCCGGTGACATAGCTCTGGAAGGAGGACTTGATGCCCCAGTCCAGTCGGCCGCCCTGGACGGTACGGCTCTCGGCGTGGGCGGCGGTGGCCGGCAGCAGGACCGCCGACAGCGCCGCGGCGAGCACGGCGAGAGCCGTGAACGACGCGGTGACCAGAGCGCGAAGGCGCGCGGGCATGGGGAACCTCCCGATCCACAACCGGTAGCAAACGAAGGTAAGGCTAACCTAAGATGTGCCGGTCAGATGCTGGCAGTACCCCCCGAAAGGAACGGACGGAACCGTGCGACGCTTGCGCACAACACTGGCGGGAGCACTGGTGTCCGTGCTCGCCCTCACCCTGACCGCTACCGGTTGTTCCGGCTCAAGACCCTCCGGCACGGACCGGGGATCCGCCGCGACGACGGCTGCCGCCGCCGTCGACAACCGGGTCGAACCCCTGGCCGGCACACCCTCGCCCCGGCTGCCCGTCACGGTCCGTTCCGCCGACGGCAAGGAGGTGACCGTCAAGAAGGCGCGCCGGATCGTCCCGTTGTCCGGAAGTCTCAGCGAGATCGTGTTCACGCTGGGGCTCGGCGACCGGGTCGTCGCCCGTGACATCACCGCCACCTTCCAGCAGGCGGCCGAGCTGCCGGTGGTGACACGCAATCACGACGTGTCCGCCGAGAGCGTCCTGTCCCTCGCCCCGGACCTGGTGCTGGCCGAGACCACCAGCGGGCCGGTGGAGGCCATGGACCAGATCCGCGCCGCGGGCGTTCCCGTGCTCGTGGTGAAGCCGGCCGCCGGCCTCGCCGACGTGGGGGCGCGCATCCAGGCGGTCGCCGGCGCGCTCGGCGTACCGGCCGCGGGCCAGGAGCTGACCAGGCGCTCCCAGGACCGGATCGACGCCGTGCGCGAGGCGATCCCGGCGCACGCCGACCATCCCCGCGTCGCCTTCCTGTACCTGCGCGGCTCGGCCTCGGTCTATCTGATCGGCGGCGCCGAGTCCGGCGCGACCTCGCTCATCGAGGCGGCCGGCGGGATCGACGGGGGCGCCGACTCGGGGCTGACGGAGGACTTCACCGCCATCACCACCGAGGCGCTGGCGAAGGCGGCTCCGGACGCGATCCTGGTGATGAGCAAGGGCCTCGAATCCGTCGGCGGCCTCGACGGGCTGGTGAAGATCCCCGGTATCGCCCAGACACCGGCGGGCATCGAGCGCCGGGTCGTGTCCGTCGAGGACGGCGTGCTGCTCAACTACGGCCCGCGCACGGACCAGGTGCTGCGCTCGATCGTCGACCAGCTCTACGCGGGCGGTGCCCGGTGACGGCACTGGACGACAAGCCCGTACGCCCCCTCCAGGCGCCGCCCGCGCCCGCCGGGCAGAAGCGGCGCGGCACGGCCTGGTTCCTGACGGGAGGTCTGGTGCTCGGCCTGCTCGTGCTGGTGCCGGTCGCCGCCGGGACCGGCGCGTACCCGATCCCGACCGGCGAGGTGCTCTCCTCCGTGCTGCACCGGATCGGCCTCGGTGGCGACGGTCTCGACCGGGTCGCGGAGTCGGTGCTGTGGAACGTGCGCTTCCCGCGCATCGTGCTGGCCCTGCTCGTGGGCGCCTCGCTGGGCTGCGCGGGCGCGCTGATGCAGGGCGTGTTCGGCAATCCGCTGGCCGAGCCGGGCGTCATCGGGGTCTCCTCGGGCGCGGCGGTCGGCGCGGTCGCCGCGATCGCCCTCGGGCTCGACTTCCTCGGCACCTGGACGGTTTCGGTGGCCGCCTTCGCGGCGGGCCTCGGCACGGTCCTGCTGGTGTACGCGATGGCGCGCTCGGGCGGCCGCACCGAGGTGGTGACGCTGATCCTCACCGGGATCGCGGTGAACGCCTTCGCGGGCGCGCTGATCGGCCTGTTCCTGTTCTTCGCCGACTCCGCCGCGGTCAACCAGATCGCCTTCTGGCAGCTCGGCTCGCTCTCCCAGGCCACCTGGCCGAAGGTCATGGCCGTCCTGCCGTGCGCGGTGCTCGGACTGGGTGTCGCGCCGCTGTACGCGCGCCGCCTGGACCTGCTCTCGCTCGGCGAGGGTCCGGCCCGGCACCTGGGCGTGGACGTGGAGCGGTTGCGCGTCGTGCTGGTGCTGGTCGTCGCCCTGCTGACCGCGGCGGCCGTCAGCGTCGCCGGGATCATCGGCTTCGTCGGTCTGGTCGTACCGCATCTGCTGCGGATGGCGGCCGGGCCCGGGCACCGCTTCCTGGTGCCGGGCAGCGCCCTGCTCGGCGCGCTCGTCCTGCTCGGCGCGGATCTGGCCGCCCGCACCGTCGCCGCACCCGCCGAGCTTCCGCTCGGCGTGCTCACCGCACTGGTCGGCAGCCCGTTCTTCTTCTGGCTGCTGCGCCGCACCCGCCGCAGGCAAGGAGGCTGGGCATGAGACTGCCGAGGATCCGACCGGTTCCCCCCGCCCCAACCAGTCCGGGGGACGTGCTCGCCGAGACGGAGGCGCTGCGGGTGCGCCGCGGCGCCCGCGAGGTGCTCGACGGCGTCGACGTCGCGGTCCGCGCCGGGGAGGTGCTGGCCCTGGTGGGCCCCAACGGCACCGGAAAGTCGACCCTGTTGGCCGCGCTCGCCGCCGATCTCCCGCCCACGGGGGGCGTGGTGCGCGTGCACGGCCGCCCGGCCCACGAGTGGTCCGCGCCCGAACTGGCGCTGCGCCGCGCCGTGCTGCCGCAGTCGGCGGCGCTCTCCTTCCCCTTCGCCGTCGAGGAGGTCGTGCGGATGGGCCGTGCCCCGCACGCGTCCTCGGCGTCCCCGGACGAGGACGAGCGGATCGTGGCCGAGGCGATGGCCGCCACCGAGGTGACCGCGTTCGCCGCGCGCCCGTTCCCGGCGCTCAGCGGCGGTGAGCGGGCCCGGGTCGCACTCGCCCGGGTGCTGGCCCAGCGGGCACCGCTGCTGCTGCTCGACGAGCCGACCGCCGCGCTCGACCTGAAGCACCAGGAGATGGTGCTGCGGCTGTGCCGGGAAAGGGCGCACGCCGGGGACGCGGTCGTCGTGGTGCTGCACGACCTGGGACTGGCCGCCGCGTACGCGCACCGTGTCGCGATCCTGTGCGCCGGTCGTGTCGTGGCCGACGGCCCGCCCGCCGAGGTGTTCTCCGAGGCGCTGCTCTCCCGGGTCTACGACCAGCAGGTCGAGGTGCTGCCGCATCCGCGTACGGGTGCGGTCCTGGTGACCCCCAGAAGGACCCCTTGACTCTTCCTTGACCTCCCCTTTGCCCGCCCTTGGCGCATTCGCGATCAGTTCGTTCCCGTACGCGGATCATGAGACAGGAATCACGGTCCGCACGGGTAGGAACCAGGTAAGCCTCGGTTAAGTTAGGCAAGCCTCACCAAGGGTTGTGGGGTGTCAGGTCACCTTCCAGCCACTTCCGGGAGCCCTCGTGCGAGCCGTCCGCTTCTCCGTCATCACCGCCGCGGCAGCGGTCGCGCTGACCGCCGTGACGGCCTGTACGCAGAAGAGCGGCACCCAGGACACCGACCGGGTGGTCGACGTGACCGCGAAGGACGACTCCTGCGAGGTCTCGAAGAAGGAGTTCCCGGCCGGGCACGTCGAGCTCGCCATCGAGAACAAGGGCTCGAAGGTCACCGAGGTCTACCTCCTCTTCCCGGACGACCGGATCGTCGCCGAGCGCGAGAACATCGGCCCCGGCATCAAGCAGAAGGTCACCGCCGAGGTGAAGGCCGGCGACTACCTCATCGCCTGCAAGCCGGGCATGAAGGGCAAGGGCATCCGCCAGGAGGTCAAGGCGACCGGCGGCGCGGTCGCCAAGCGCGACCCGAAGCTGGACACGGCCGTCGCCGACTACCGCCAGTACGCCCAGGACCAGGCCGACGAGACCCTGCCCCGCGTCGAGGCCTTCGTGAACGCGATCAAGGCCGGCGACGTGCCGGCCGCCAAGAAGGCGTACGCGATCTCCCGCCTCGGCTGGGAGCGCACGGAGCCGGTCGCGGAGTCCTTCGGCGACATCGACCCCAAGGTCGACGTCCGCGAGGACGGCCTGGAGGACGGCCAGAAGTGGACCGGCTGGCACCGCCTGGAGAAGTCGCTGTGGAAGGACGGCAGGATCGGCGCCGAGGAGAAGACGCTCGCCGACCAGCTCCTCACCGACCTCAAGGACTGGCAGCAGCGGGTGGGCACCGCCGAGATCACCCCGACCTCCATGGCCAACGGCGCCAAGGAACTCCTCGACGAGGTCGCCCGGGGCAAGGTCACCGGCGAGGAGGACCGCTACGCCCACACGGACCTGGTCGACTTCAAGGGCAACGTCGAGGGCGCGCAGAAGGCGTACGAACTCCTCAGGCCGGTCGCCTCGAAGAACGACCCGGCGCTGGCCAAGGAGCTCGACAAGCAGTTCGCCGCGCTCGAGACGCTTCTCGACAAGTACCGCAAGGACAAGACGTCGTACGAGTTCGTCTCCTACGACAAGGTCGGCAAGGACGACCGCAAGGAGCTCTCGGACGCGGTGAACGCGCTCGCCGAGCCGCTGTCCAAGCTCGCCGCGGCCGTCGTGAAGTAGTGAAGTAGTGAAGCAGAGGCTGGAGATGACCGATACCCAGGGCAGCACTCCGTCCCGCCGCGCCGTGATCGGCTGGGGCGGGGCGGGGATCGCGCTCGGCGCCGTCGCGGCCGGCGGCGCGGTGGCGATGACCAAGGCCGGCTCCGACCTGGACCCGGTCGGCGCGGAAGCGGGCGGCGCGGTGGAGTTCCACGGCGCCCACCAGGCCGGCATCGCCACGGCCGTGCAGGACCGGCTGCACTTCGCCGCGTTCGATGTGAAGACCGACGACCGCGCCGAGTTCGTACGGCTGCTGAAGGACTGGACGGCCGCCGCACGCCGGATGACCGCCGGTAAGGAGGTCGGCGAGGGCGCGTACGGCGGACTTCCCGAGGCGCCGCCCGACGACACCGGCGAGGCGCTGGGCCTCAACCCCTCGCGGCTGACGCTGACCATCGGCTTCGGGCCGTCGCTGTTCGACAGGTTCGGGCTGCGGGACAAGCGGCCGGCCGCCCTGGTGGACCTGCCCAAGTTCCCCGGCGACAACCTGGACCGCTCCCGCACCGGCGGCGACCTGTGCGTCCAGGCCTGCGCGGACGACCCGCAGGTCGCCGTGCACGCGATCCGCAACCTGGCCCGCATCGGCTTCGGCAAGGTCGCCGTCCGCTGGTCCCAGCTCGGCTTCGGCAAGACCTCCTCCACCACGCCGGACGCCCACACCCCGCGCAACCTCTTCGGGTTCAAGGACGGCACCCGCAACATCGCGGGCACCGAGACCGGCCGGCTGACGGAGCACGTCTGGGTCGGCGACCAGGACGGCGGCGCGAACGACGCCTGGATGCACGGGGGTTCGTACCTCGTCGCCCGGCGCATCCGGATGAACATCGAGACCTGGGACCGGGCTCCGCTCCAGGAGCAGGAGGACATCTTCGGCCGGGACAAGGGCGAGGGCGCGCCGGTCGGCAAGCCCAAGGAGCACGACGAGCCGTTCCTGAAGGCGATGAAGCCCACCGCGCACGTACGGCTCGCGCACCCCGACTCCAACGACGGCATCACGATCCTGCGCCGCGGCTACTCCTTCACCGACGGCACCGACGGCCTCGGCCGCCTGGACGCCGGACTGTTCTTCCTGGCCTACCAGCGCGACCCGCGCCACGGGTTCATCCCGCTCCAGCGCAGGCTGGCGACGTCGGACGCGCTCAACGAGTACATCCAGCACGTGGGTTCGGCGGTCTTCGCGATACCGCCCGGCGTGCGTGACACGCACGACTGGTGGGGCCGCACCCTGCTGTCCGAGGAGGCGTGACCCGTGTTCTCCAACTATCTGATCGGCCTGCGCGAGGGGCTGGAAGCCAGCCTCGTCGTGTGCATCCTCATCGCCTATCTGGTCAAGACCGGCCGCAGGGACGCCCTGAAGCCGATCTGGACCGGTATCGGCATCGCGGTCGCCATCGCCATGGGCTTCGGCTGCGTCCTCGAATTCGGCTCCCAGGAGCTGACGTTCCAGGCGAAGGAGGCGCTCGGCGGCGGCCTGTCGGTCCTCGCCGTCGCCCTGGTGACCTGGATGGTCTTCTGGATGCGGCGCACCGCCCGGCACTTGAAGTCCGAGCTGCACGGCAAGCTGGACCAGGCGCTGGCGATGGGGACGGGCGCGCTGGTCGCCACCGCGTTCCTGGCCGTGGGCCGGGAGGGCCTGGAGACGGCGCTGTTCGTGTGGGCGTCGGTGCACGCGGCCTCCGACGGCACCCCGCGCCCGCTCATCGGCGTCGCCCTCGGCCTGGCCACGGCCGCCCTGCTCGGCTGGCTGTTCTACCGGGGCGCGCTGCGGATCAACCTCGCCAAGTTCTTCACCTGGACCGGCGCCATGCTGGTCGTCGTCGCGGCGGGTGTGCTGGCATACGGCCTGCACGACCTCCAGGAGGCCGGCTGGGTCCCGGGGCTTGGCAACCTGGCCTTCGACATCAGCGGGGCCATCCCGCCGGACAGCTGGTACGGCACGCTGCTGAAGGGCGTGTTCAACTTCCAGCCCGACCCGACGGTGCTTCAGGTCACGGTGTGGCTGCTGTACTTGGTCCCGACGCTCACCTTCTTCTTCGCCCCGGTAGGGTTCGCCTCCGGGAAGAGGAAGGTGACGGTGGCTGATGAGCAGGCTTCGCGGCCCTCGCAGGCTTCGCAGGCTTGAGCGCTGGGCGACGGCGACGGTCACGGCGGCCGCGCTGACGCTGACGGCGAGCGGGTGCGTGGTGGTGCACGGTGAGCGCGAGGTGCTTCCGGCCACCACCCCCGCGGAGGCCGCGAAGGCACTGAATCGGTTCACCGAGGCGTACAACGCGGCCGACAAGGCCTACGACCGCACCCTGGACGCGGACTTCGTCGTGGGCGCGCTCGGCGCCATCGACGGGGCGCGGCTGAAGGCCGGGCGCACCAACCACCCGGAGGGCAACCCCGCGCACATACCGCTGACGCTGACGGACGCCAGGTTCACGATCCCCCAGAAGGCGGGCTGGCCGCGCTGGTTCCTCGCCGACGCCAAGGGCAACAAGGGCGGGAACCAGCGCTGGCTGATGGTGTTCCTGCGCTACGGCGCCACCGAGGAGTGGCGGGTGGCGTATCTGACGCTGGTGGCCCCCGGGGACATACCGGAGTTCCGGAAGGACGAGGACGGCCTGGCCGAGGCCCTGCCCGAGAGCAGCGGCGAACTGGCCGTCGTGCCCGGCGACTTGAGCCAGGACTACGCGACGTACCTGAGCAACGGCGGGGACACCTTCGCCGACGGCCCGCACACCACCGGCTGGCGCCAGCTGCGCGACAGGGCCGCGAGCCGGCCGGGGCTGGCGCGGCAGTACATCGACCAGCCCAGGACGGACGGCGCCTTCGCCCCGCTGGCGCTGCGCACCGCGGACGGCGGGGCGCTGGTGTTCTTCACCACCCGCCACTACGAGAAGCAGACCGCCGCCGAGGGTGCCTCCGTGCCCACCCCCAACAAGGACGTCCAGGCCCTCACCACGGGCGAGGTCAAGCAGTCCCTGACGATGGAGTTCTTCTCCAACGAAGTGGCCCTCGACCCACCGAAGGGCGCGGCCGGACAGCAGGTGTCGATACTGGCCCGCGTCCAGGGCCTGACCTCGGCCCAGGGCGGGTAGGAGCCGGGCGCCCGCGGGTCCCCCGGGGTTCAGCGGTGCAGGGGCCAGTTCGAGGAGTGGGGGTCCGATTCCCCGGCGGCGTGGCGGGCGCAGGCGTCGGTGAGGGGTTCCAGCAGGCTCAGGGGGTCCGGGAGGGCGTACTCGGGGCCGCGCAGCCAGCGCACCCGCTGGTCGTCGTCGCCGGGCAGGCGGGCCGGCGGGACCAGGACGTAGGAGCCGCGGCAGTGCCAGCGCAGGCCCGGGTGCTCGGCCATGGTCTCCGGGTGGCAGTCCAGCTCGCAGGGCCACCACTCGTCCTCGTCCTCGGGCGTGCCGCGGGTGAGGGTGAAGAACAGCATGCGGCCGTCGTCGCTCTCGGCGACCGGACCGACCTCGACGCCCTCGGCGAGCAGCCGCTCCAGGGCCTCGTCGCCGGCCTCCACGGGCACGTCGAGGACGTCGTGGACCATTCCGGTCGCGGTGATGAAGTTGGCCTGCGGCTGGTGCCGGGCCCAGCGCTCGATCTGGGCGCGGTCGGTGGTCGACTGCGTCTGCCAGGCGAACGACACCGGGTGCCGGGCGGGGGTGGGACAGCCGACGCGGTCGCAGGAGCAGCCGTATCCGGTGGCCGGGTGCGCGGCGGGCGCGAGGGGCAGTCCCGCGGTGGCGGCGGCGAGCAGCAGGTCCTCACGGCCGCCGTCTCCGGCGGTCTCCTTGGGGCGACGTCCGCGCAGCCACCTGGTGAGTTTGCCCTCCCGGCCGGTACGACCGCCGAACTCCGCGCTCATTTATCCCCTGACCTCGCTGGTGTGGACAGCATGTCCCATGGTCCCACCATCCTGCGCCTCGGGGGGCCGGAGCCCGCAACCGGGGTGGCCGGGGTGGTGCTCAGCGGGGCGCGAGCCCGTGCAGCGCGTAGTCGACGAGGGTGTCGGTGTACTCGTAGGAGACGGGCGCGGTGCGCTGGAGCCAGCGCTGGGCCAGCGGGGAGACGAAGAGTTCCAGGGCGATGCGCGGGTCGATGTCGGGGCGTACGGCGCCGGTGTCCTGGGCCGAGCGGAGCCTGTGGACGTACAGCTCGAGCTGCGGCTGGAGCAGCTTGGCCACGAACTGCCGGCCGACCTGGTCGTTCACCAGGCCCTCGGCGGCCAGGGCCCGGGCGGGCGCCTCGAACGCCGGGTCGAAGAGTGCGTCGACGGTGGCGCGCAGGACGGTCTTGAGGTCGGCGGCGAGGTCGCCGGTGTCGGGGATCCCGTCGGGCTGCCGGTCTGCCCGCGCGTCCTCCTGCCGGGCCGCCGCCTGTTCGCCGAGGTCGAGGAACGCCTCCATGAGGACGTCCGCCTTCGAGGGCCACCAGCGGTAGATCGTCTGCTTGCCCACCCCGGCCCGCGCGGCGATCGCCTCGATCGTGGTCTTCGGATACCCGGTCTCGGCGACGAGCGCGAGGGCGGCGGCGTAGATCGCGCGGCGGGACTTCTCGCTGCGGCGGCTGGCGTCGGGGGCGGGCTTGTCGGGCATGCGCCGACGGTAGCAGGGCGGGGAGACGGTGCGTCTCGCCGCTCCCGGCGGGCCGGGTCCGGTCGCCTAGCGCGTCGGGTCGGGGGGCGGCCAGGGGTCGCCCCAGTCCGTGTCGCGGGCCGCCTTGTACAGGTCGCCGTGGCGTTTGGTGACCGTCTCGCGGCTCAGGCCCTCGTCGGGCGCGCACAGGTTGAGCAGGACCTGACCCTTGCGGATCTGGGGGCGGCGGACGACGCGTGCGGGGGCGGGGGTGACCGGGAAGCGGGTGGCGGCGACGTAGCTGAACTTCTCGTCCTCGTAGGCGAGGGAGCCGCCCTTGACCTGCCGGTGCAGGGAGGACCGGCTGACCCGGGCCGAGAAGTGGCACCAGTCGGTGCCGGGCACGATCGGGCAGGCGGCGCTGTGCGGGCAGGGCGCGGCGATGTGGAAGCCGGCCGCGATCAGGCGGTCCCGGGCCTCGATGACGCGGGCGTACCCGTCCGGTGTGCCGGGTTCGACGACCACGACGGCGCGGGCCGCGGCCGCGGCGGCGTCCACGACGGCCGCACGGTCGGGCGCGGTCAGCTCGCCCAGGACGTAGGAGACGGTGACGAGGTCGGTGTCGTCGAGGGTGAGCGCCGCGCCGATCCGGGCGCGCTGCCAGCGGGCGTCCCGCAGGGCCGGGTCGGCCTCGGCGATCTCCCGCCCGAGGGCGAGCGCGGGCTCGGCCCAGTCGAGCACGGTCACCGGGCGGATGCCGTCCCAGGTGGCGGCGGTGGCCCAGGCGGCGGCGCCGGTTCCGCCGCCGACATCGGTGTGGCCGGCGGGCGTCCACTCCGGCGCGGCCTCGGCGAACGCGGCCAGCGCCGAGCGCACCGCCTCGAAGGTGGCCGGCATCCGGTACGCGGCGTACGCGACCACGTCGGCGCGGTCGCGCAGGATCGGCGCGTCGGTCGGGGTGCTCCCCCGGTAGTTGGCGATCAGCCGCTCCACGGCCCCCGCAGCCTGCCGGGGCGGCAGCCCGTCGAGCAAGCTGGAAAGCGCGGCACGGAGAGTCTCCGACGGCGGTACAACGTCGTTCACCGTCCGATTCTCTCAGGTCCGACGAACCCCCAGAACCGCCGACGCCTCCCGCCCCCGCAGCCCCGGCGGACCGCCCGCGACAGCGGGGCCGGTGGGCGTCGCCCTCGCCTCCACCGGCCGGTTCGCCGCCGCGCGTAGGGGTCCCGCCTCTCTCAGGCTCGGCGGGCGCCGCGTACCGCTCGGGACAGGCGTGTCGCTGCTGTCGCGCGAGGGGCGCTCGACGGGGGGCGGCGGCGGGGGTGGACCGTGTTGGCCAGGAGGATCAGGAAGGTGTCCGTGGCCCGGTCGAGGGTCAGGGACGTGCCGGTGAAGCCCGTGTGGCCCGCTGCTCCGTGGCCCGCCAGTTCGCCCATGAACCAGGGCTGGTCCACGGCGAAGCCCAGGCCCGGTGGGGCGAGGAGCAGGTCGACGAGGTCGGGGCCGAGAATCCGGGCGGGGCCGTAGGAGCCGCCCGCGAGCAGCGCGCGGCAGAACACCGCGAGGTCGGGGCCCGTCGAGAACAGGCCCGCGTGACCGGCCACACCGCCCAGCGCCCAGGCGTTCTCGTCGTGGACCTCGCCGCGCAGCATCCCCCGGTCCGCCTTGGCCCACGGCCGCCGCTGGTCCTCGGTCGCCGCCGCGCCGGGGCACGGGCCGAAGCGGGTGGACGCCATGCCCAGCGGGCGGGTGATCCCGTCGCGGACCAGGACGTCGAGGGTGCGGCCGGTGATCCGCTCCAGGACGTGCTGGAGCAGCAGCGGATTGAGGTCCGAGTAGGTGTACGTGCCGGGCACGCCCACCGGGGCCTCCGCGCGCAGCATCGCCGACCGGGAGGCGGCGTCGGGGCAGTCGTACAGCGGGAGTTCGGGGCGCAGCCCGGAGGTGTGGGTGAGCAACTGCCGTACGGTGACGCCGTGTGCGGCGGCGGCCCGGAACTCCGGCAGGTACGCCCCCACCCGCGCGTCGATGCCCAGCGTGCCCCGCTCGATCTGCTGCACGGCGGCGACCGCCGTGAACAGCTTGGTCAGGGAAGCCAGGTCGAACGGCGTGTCCACGGTCATCGGCACCCGCCGGTCGGCCGGGAGTTCGACGCCCCGGTCTGTGGCGGGGTCGTAGGACGCGTACCGCACCGCCCAGCCCGCCGGCTCGGCGACGGCGACCACCGGGCCGCGTCCGGCGAGCACGACGGCACCCGCCGCCCAGGGGTGCTCCCCGGTGGTGAGGTCGTGGACCTCACGGACGAGGTGACGCAGCTCGGCGGGGTCGAGTCCGGCCCTCTCCGGTGTGTCCCCGCGCAGTCTCGGTGCGCTCAGCTCTCCTCCTGCACGCTCTCGGCCGCATGTGGCCTCCAGGGACGGCACATTCCCATGAAGCAGGCCAGCGCCACCAGCGCGGCCGCCAGTTGGACCAGCGCCATGGGCACGGCGGTGTGCTCCCCGGCGATCCCGACCAGCGGGGAGGCGATCGCGCCGATGAGGAAGGAGGACGTGCCGAGCAGGGCGGACGCGGAACCGGCGTGCTCGCGGGTGCGCATCAGCGCGAGCGCCTGGGTGTTGGGCAGGGTGACGCCCATCGCGGACATGAGCACGAACAGCCCGGCGGCCACGGGCACCAGGCCCACCTCGCCGAACACCCCCGTGGCCATCAGCAGCAGGGCGGCCGCGGCCAGGATGATCACCACGAGGCCGACGGCCAGCACCCGGTCGAGGCGGACCCGGCCGACGAGCACCCGGCCGTTGACCTGACCCACGATGACCAGCCCGACCGAGTTGAGCCCGAACAGCAGGCTGTACGTCTGCGGGGAGGCGCCGTAGATCTCCTGGATCACGAACGGCGAGGCGGCGATGTAAGCGAACAGCGCGGCGAAGGCGAAGCCGCCCGCGAGCAGGTATCCGGTGAAGGCGCGGTCGGCGAGCAGCCGGCGCATCGAGCCGAGCGTCTCGCCCACCCCGCCGCCGTGCCGGCGGTCGGGCGGCAGGGTCTCCGGCAGCCGGGTCCAGACGACCACGGCCAGCAGCGCCCCGACCACCGTGAGGACGACGAACACGCCGCGCCAGTCCGTCACCCGCAGGATCTGTCCGCCGATCAGCGGTGCCACGATCGGGGCGACGCCGGATATCAGCATCAGGGTGGAGAAGAAGCGGGCCATGGCCACGCCGTCGTACAGGTCCCGCACGACCGCGCGGGCGATCACGATGCCGGCCGCGCCCGACAGTCCCTGGGCCAGCCGGAAGGCGACCAGCGTCTCGACGTTCGGGGCGAACGCGCACAGCGCGGTGGCGAGGACGTAGACGGCGAGCCCCGCCAGCAGCGGGCGGCGGCGCCCCCACCGGTCGCTCATCGGGCCGACCACCATCTGCCCGAGCGCCATGCCGGCCAGGCAGGCGGTCAGCGTGAGCTGGACGGTCGCGGCCGGGGCGTGCAGGGACCGGGTGACCTCCGGCAGGGAGGGGAGGTACATGTCCATCGCGAGCGGAGGCGTCGCGGTGAGCCCGCCGAGGATCAGGGTCACCAGCAGTCCGGCGCGGCGGGCCGAGCGCGCCGGCGGTCCGGCGAGTCCCCGCTCCGGTACGGCCGTCCGCGGCGCGTGCGGTGCGGGCGCCCCACCCTCCGACATGTGTGTCCCTTCCTCTCCCGGCCCGCTTGTGGCCTTCTTCGGCCCTCTCCGGGCCTCTCCGGCTGATCCGCCGCCTATGCTCTCAGCTCGTACACCGTGCCGAGGAACGCGTGAGCGAGGGTGAGGTCCGGGATGTCGGAAGTGTCCGGGGTGGCGGAACAGACGGTGCGCTGGGGCGTTCTGGCGACCGGCCAGATCGCGGCCGCGTTCACCGCGGACCTGGTGGACCTGCCGGACGCCGAGGTCGTGGCGGTGGCCTCGCGCACCGAGGAGTCCGCGAAGGCGTTCGCGGAACGGTTCGGGATCCCGCGGGCGTACGGCGACTGGGAGTCGCTCGCCCGGGACCCGGACGTCGACGTCGTCTACGTGGCCGCCCCGCACACGGCCCACCGGGCGGCCGCCGGCCTGTGCCTGGAGGCCGGGCGGAACGTGCTGTGCGAGAAGCCGTTCACGCTGAACCTGCGGCAGGCCGGGGAACTCGTCGCGCTCGCCCGTGAGCACGACCGGTTCCTGATGGAGGCCATGTGGATGTACTGCAATCCACTGATACGGCGCCTGAAGGCACTGGTCGACGACGGCGCGATCGGCGAAGTGCGCACAGTTCAGGCCGACTTCGGGCTCGCCGGCCCCTTCCCGCCCTCGCACCGGCTGCGCGACCCGCACCTGGGCGGCGGGGCGCTGCTCGACCTCGGCGTCTACCCGGTGTCGTTCGCCCAGTTGCTGCTCGGCGAGCCGTCGGACGTGACGGCCAGGGCGGTGCTCTCCGCGGAGGGCGTCGACCTCCAGACCGGCGCGCTGCTCTCCTGGGACGGCGGCGCGCTGGCCCAACTGCACTGCTCCATCACGGGATCCACGGCCACCTGCGCCTCGGTCACCGGCTCCAAGGGCCGGATCGACGTGCCCTCCGGCTTCTTCCACCCCGACCGTTTCGTGCTGCGCCGGCACGGCCGTGACCCGGAGGAGTTCACCGCGGACCCGGCCGACGGTCCGCGCACCACCCTGCGGCACGAGGCGCGGGAGGTGATGCGGGCCCTGCGCGCGGGCGAGACGGAGTCCCCGCTCGTGCCGCTGGAGGGCACCCTGGCGGTGATGCGGACGCTGGACGCGGTGCGGGAGCGGATCGGCGTGCGGTATCCCGGAGAGGCGGACGGACCGGACGCCGGGCGGGCCCGGGAGGCCGCGCTCGCCTGAGCTCCGCGACACCGGCGAGCTTCCGGAGGCCTCCGCGGCCCTGGTCGGCATCCGTATGGCGGACAGTGGATTCCGCTTGGCGGACCGTCCTCGTACGCTCCGGTGCCATGACCGACAGGCAATCGAAGATCGCGGTGGTGACCGGAGCCGGCTCGGGCATCGGGCGGGCCGTCGCCGTGGAACTGCTGCGCGCGGGCTGGTCCGTGGCCCTGGCGGGGCGCCGCCCCGAGACGCTGGAGGAGACGGCGGCGCTCGCCCCGGGGGCCGCCTCCCTCGCCGTGCGCACCGACGTGGCCCGGCCGGACGACGTGGCCGCGCTGTTCGCCGCCACCGTCGACCGGTTCGGACGGGTCGACCTGCTGTTCAACAACGCGGGCACCTTCGGGCCGGGCGGCGTACCGGTGGAGGAGCTGTCCTACGAGGCGTGGCGGCATGTGGTGGACACCAACCTCAACGGGGCCTTCCTGTGCGCCCAGGCTGCGTACCGGCGGATGAAGGAGCAGGACCCGCAGGGCGGCCGGATCATCAACAACGGCTCGATCTCGGCGCACACGCCCCGGCCCCACTCGGCGCCCTACACCGCCACCAAGCACGCCCTGACCGGCCTGACCAAGGCGCTCTCCCTGGACGGCCGACCGTACCGGATCGCGGTCGGGCAGATCGACATCGGCAACGCGGCCACCGACATGACGGCCCGGATGGAGTCGGGCGCCCTCCAGGCCAACGGGGAGGTGGTCCCGGAAGCCGTGATGGACGTGGCCGACGTGGCGCGCACCGTGCGGCACATGGCGGAGCTGCCGCTGGAGGCGAACGTGCAGTTCGCGACGGTGCTGGCGACGACGATGCCGTACGTGGGGCGGGGCTGAGCCGCCCGGAACGGGCCCGAACGGCCCGGAACGGGCCCGAACGGCCCGGAACGGACGCCGACCCGGGCCGCGGGCGGGCGATCCTCACAAACGGATGCGCGCCGGTGCGTGGAACGGCTGCCGCACGGACGGCTCAGCGCCGGTGGCGCCCCCCGGACTCGGCGGACGCGGCCCGGCGCCGGCGCAGCGCCCACACGCCGCCGGTCAGCAGCGCGACCGTACCGCCCGCGCCTTCCAGCAGCCGCCAGGCCGAGGGGCCGCCGTCCGCCGCCGCGCCCGGCGGCCCGGCGGCGGCCGGTGCCGCCTGCTTCACGGGCAGGGTGTCCGCGTCCGCCTTCTTCCCGCCCTCGCTCAGCGGCTCGACCAGCGTGCCGACGGGCCGCGCGGAACTGCCCTTCCCGAAGCCCCAGTCGAGCAGGGCGGCGGTCTCCTCGTAGACGGCGTTGCTGCCGGCCGCGGGGTTCAGCACCGTGGCCAGCAGGGTGCGGCCGCCGCGTACGGCCGCGCCGGTGAAGGTGTTGCCGGCGTCGCTGGTGTAACCGTTCTTCACCCCGATCAGGCCGTGGTACGCCTTCAGGCCCCACGCTCCGGTCAGCAGGCGGTCGGTGTTCTGGATCTGGAAGGTCCTGCTCCGGCCGGCCGGGAAGTCGGCGGCGTGCGTGCCGCAGTAGCCGCGGAAGTCGGCGTTGCGCAGTCCGTGCCGGGCGATCAGCGTCAGGTCGTACGCCGAGGACAGCTGACCGGGGTGGTCGAAACCGTCCGGGCTGACCACGTGGGTGTCCAGGGCCTGGAGGTCCTGGGCCCTGGCCTGCATCTCGGCGACCGTCTTCGCCACCCCGCCGTTCATGTGCGCGAGCACGTGCACGGCGTCGTTGCCCGAGCGCAGGAACACGCCCTGCCACAGCTGCTCCACCGTGTAGGTGGTCCCGGCCTGGATCCCGACGAGGCTTGAGCCGCCGGGGATGTCGGCCAGCTCGGCCTCGGTGACGGTGTGGCGCTCGGCGCGGTGGAACTTCCTCAGCACCGTGTCCGCGAACAGCATCTTCAGCGTCGAGGCGGGCGCGAGGGGCTGGTGCGCGCGGTAGGCGGCGAGCACGTGCCCCGTCTCCGCGTCGGCGAGGAGCCAGGCACGGGCGGTGAGCCGGCCCGGCAGGCCGGTGGCGCCGCTCACCTGCACTTTCGCATGGGCCAGCCGCTCGCCGCCGATCACGGTGGCGGCGCGGGCGGGGGCGGCGGCCGCGGCCGGGCCGGTGGCGGTCACTGCGGCCAGCGGGGCGGCCGTGGCGAGGGTGAGCAGGGAACGCCGGGACGGTCCGTGGGGGGACCGAGAGGAAACACGCACCCCGGGACCGTACAGAGCGAGCCTGAGCCTGTGCGCGACATGTCCTCAAAGTCTGATCAAAAGATCACCAAAGGACGAGTCGCCGAATGCCCCGCCGAATCGCGCCCCGACCCGCGCCGCGCCAACGCCACGCCCCTCGGCCCCGGCCCGCGCAAGGCCCACGCCCCCGGCCCGCTCGACGCCCGCGCCCCTCCGTCCCCCGCCCGCTCGACGCCCGCGCCCCTCCGTCCCCGGCCCGCGGGTCCTCAGCGCCCCAGGATGCGGTCGGCCTCGGCCAGGTGGGCGGCCGTCAGCGGGCCCTTGGCGAGGGCGCCCGCGTTCTCCTCGGCCTGGGCGACCGAACGGAAGCCGGGGATGGGAACCGTCCGCCCACTGCGCGCCCACAGCCAGGCCAGGGCGCCCTGGGCGAGCGTACGGCCGCCGCTGGTCAGGACCTCGCGCAGCGCCTCGGTGCGGGCCAGCCACTCCGGGTCGGCGCCGGAGCCGTCCCCGAAGCCCTTCAGCCAGGCGGGCGGCCGGCTGCGGATGTCCCCCGCCTCCAGGGGCGCGCGCCCGGCGTGCTTGCCGGTGAGCAGTCCCATGGCCAGCGGGCTGCGGTTCACGCTCGCGAGGCCCCGCTCCTCGCACAGCGCGAGCATCCCGGGCGCGTCCTGGAGCACGTTCAGCGCGTGCTGCACGGCCGTGCAGTGCTCGCCCTCGGCGAAGACGGCCGCACGGGCGGGGTCGTCCGTGCTCCAGGCGTAGGCCCTGATCAGCCCCTCGGCCACGAGGTCCTCACAGGCGTCCCGCAGGGCGGCCGCGTCGCCGGGCCGTGCGTCGGAGATGTGCAGCTGGTACAGGTCGACGTGGTCGGTGCCGAGGCGGGCGAGGGACGAGGTGAGCGCACGGCGCGCGTGCTCGGGGGTGGCGTCCTGGCCGTCGGCGGTGCGGGTGCGCTCGTCGAACAGGTTGCCCCACTTGGTGGCGACGACGACCTCGTCCCGCCGCTTGCCCAGGGCCCGCCCGAGCACCCGCTCGCTGTGCCCGCAGCCGTAGACATCGGCGGTGTCGAAGAACGTGACACCGAGGTCGAGGGCGCGCCGGATGGCCCGTACGGACTCCTCGTCGTCCACCCTGCCCCAGCCGAGCGGCTGCCCGTCCGCCGACCGCCACTCCCCGCCGATCGCCCAGCATCCGAAGCCGAGTGCGCTGACCTCGATCCCGCCGTGTCCCAGTGTCCTTGTGAAGGTGGCGGTCTCCATGCCCTGGGACGCTACGAGTTGGAGCGCACACGAGGGCAAGGCCTGGTACGGCACCCGTGTCCGTTTGCTAAGCCTGGCCGGTCTCGAATCGCGAGATCCGGCCGTCGTCGGTGATGGTGAACGACCACCGGGTGCGCATCTCGCCCCAGGTGTCGTTGCGGTAGCGGGCGAGGAGGGCGCGGCCGCCGGCGGACTCGTTGTCGACGTCCATGTGGCCGTGCGTGGAGAAGATCTCCTCCTCGATCCACTCCGCGAGGTCGCGGTCGGCCCCGTCGTCCGCCATGGTCGCGCCGGGCGCGAGCAGTTGCATGAAGCCCTCGCGGTCGTGGGCGTTGACGGCGGTGACGAAGGCACGGACGGCCGGGTCGCTCAGTCTGGCGGTCTGAATCGTCATGTCGGCAGCGTCACACCGGTCCCGGGGACCCCGCCACCCGGACGGCGCCCAGGACGGGCCGGTGGAGTGTGGGCGGTGCGACGGTGGACACCCGGAAGCGGTCCGAAGCCGCTGATCCCCCGCCGTCCGCCTGGGAGTCACCGTGACCTGTTACGACCGACGCGATCTTGGCCTGCTGCTGCTCCGGCTGGGTACCGGCGGCGTGCTGGCCGCGCACGGAGCGCAGAAGCTGCTGGGCTGGTTCGGCGGGGGCGGGATCGAGGGGACCGGCCGGTTCATGGAGTCCGTGGGCTACCGGCCCGGGAAGGCGAGCGCGATGGCGGCCGGACTGTCGGAGGCCGGCGGCGGCCTGCTCCTCGCCATGGGCCTGGCGACGCCGGCGGCGGGCGCGGCGGCGGCCGGCGCGATGGCGGGGGCGGCGGCGGTGCACGCGCCCAGCGGCTTCTTCGCCCAGAGCGGTGGCTACGAGTACGCGGCCTCGCTGGGCCTGACCTCCGCGGGCCTGGCGATCACGGGCCCCGGCCGGCTCTCCGTGGACCACGCCCTCGGGCACGCCGTCAACCGCGGCTGGATGGTCCCCGCGGCGTTCGCGACGGTGGCCGCGGCGACGTCCTTGGTCCTCGGCGCCCGCGTCCGGCGACTGCGCCAGGAGAAGGAGGGCGAGCAGGAGGTTCTCTTCGAGGAGTAGCCGGAGGAATAGCGAGGAGCGGCGGGAGTCGCTTTTCGCGGAGCGGGACGGGCGCGTCGTGGCAGGCTGCGCCGCATGAGCGATCAGCACCCCGGCTCCGCGCCGGCACCGCCCGAGGATCTCTGGTCCGCCGTCGACGACCTGTGGGCCTGGCTGGACGGGCACCGCCCCCTCGGCGAGAGCCGGGAGGCGACGGTGCTGCCGCGGGTTCTGAAACTGTCGGAGGAGGTCGGCGAGGTCGCCCAGGCGGTGATCGGCGCGACCGGCCAGAACCCGCGCAAGGGCACCACCCACACCTGGGACGACGTCGAGGCGGAACTGTGCGACGTGGTGATCACCGCCCTGGTGGCCCTGCGCACGCTGACCCCTCAGGCCCGGGAGGTCTTCGCCCGCCATCTGGACCGGGTCAGGCAGCGGTCACTGGGGCCGGGCGGGGAGACCTGACCGAGGCCCCGCCCGCGCACCGGCGGGGCGTGACGTTCCGGTGGCGGAATCCGCTTGCTGATCAGGGGCCTGTCAAGGCCCCCTGGCAAGCGAAGGGTGGAAGTTCCATGGCCGAGGCCGACGAGATCAATCCGTGCGCGGAAGGGATGCCCCGGCGCGCGGCCGTCCTGGTCGCCCGTCTCACGGAGCGCAGCCGGCTGCCCCTGGACTACTCCGTGGCGAGTCTGCGGATCGTCGACTTCCTGATCGACGGCATGCGCAAGAGCGGCGCGTCGCGCGAGCGCGTACGGGGGCCGCTGCTCGGCCTCGGGGCGTACGTGGGTGAGGTGCTGGTGCGCCACGCCGGTGCGAGCTGGGTGGACTTCGACGCCGGCCAGCGGGCCCGTTTCTCCCAGCCGGCCGGCGTCCTCATGCCGGACGGACGGCTACGGAACCCGTTGGGCAAGGTCGTCGACCGCTTCGACACGGGCGGAGCACGCCATTCGCTCCAGGCCTTCCACCTGCCCCTGGACGGCCGGTCGCGGCGGGCGGTGCTGGCGCACGCCCGGACCGGTGGCGTACGCGCGGAGGAGGTCGGGCCCGTCGGAAGGGCCCGCTGAGCGTCACGCGGTGTGAGCTCTCGCTCTGCGACGGTGGCACGTTTGGGCTTAACTGCAAGAGCGTGGTTCTTCCTCTCACCCCGTGGAGGCGGCCGATGCTTCTGACGTTGCACGAGCGTGAGCGCCTGATGATCTACACGGCGGCGAAGCTGGCCCTGGAGCGCAAGGAGCGTGGCCTGAAGCTGAATCTGCCGGAGGCCACCGCGGTGATCACGTCGTTCCTGCTGGAGGGTGCGCGCGACGGCCGTACGGTCACCGAGCTCATGGAGTCCGGACGGGCCGTGCTCGGTCGCGACGACGTGATGGAGGGGGTGCCGGAGATGCTGGGACAGGTGCAGGTCGAGGCGACCTTCCCCGACGGCACGAATCTGATCACGGTGACGGGGCCGATCTCATGATCATGAGGAGCGACGAGCATCCCAGCGACGACCCCGGCCGGCAGGACCAGCACGGCTCGGTGCTGCACCCGTCCAGCGGCGTCGGCAGCCCCAGCCTGCCACGGCGGGGCGGAACCGGGTCGCGGCAGGCGGCCCGGCGGCACTACACGGGGGGACATCCGGAGACCGACGAGCCCCTGATCCCGGGCGAAGTGCTCTACGGCGACGACCCGGTCGTGATCAACGCAGGCAAGGAGGTCACCCGGCTGCGGGTGGAGAACACCGGCGACCGTCCCGTCCAGGTCGGTTCGCACTTCCATTTCGCGGAGGTCAACGCCGCGCTGGAGTTCGACCGCGAGGCCGCGTGGGGGCGGCGGCTCAACGTGCTCTCGGGCGGCTCGGTGCGTTTCGAGCCCGGGGCCGTGGAGGAGGTGGAGCTTGTCCCGATCGGGGGGCGGCGGATCGTGGCCGGACTGCGCGGTCTGTGCGGAGGTGAACTCGATGGCTGAGATCAGCCGGCGCGAGTACGAGGCATCGTTCGGCCCGACCACCGGGGACCGGGTCCGCCTGGCCGACACCAACCTGTTCATCGAGGTCGAGCGGGATCTCTGCGGCGGCGGAGACGAGGCCGTCTTCGGCGGCGGCAAATCCATCCGGGAGTCCATGGGCCAGTCGCGGGCCACCCGCGGCGAGGGAACACCGGACCTGGTCATCACCGGCGCGGTGGTCCTGGACCACTGGGGAGTGGTCAAGGCCGACGTCGGCGTCCGCGACGGCCGGATCGTGGCGCTGGGCAAGGCGGGCAACCCCGAGACCATGGACGGGGTCCACCCCGGCCTCGTCATCGGCCCCTCCACGGAGATCGCGGCCGGCAACGGGCTGATCCTGACGGCGGGCACGATCGACACTCATGTGCACTTCGTCGGCCCGGCCATGTTCGAGGAGGCCCTCTCGGCGGGCACCACCACGTTCGTCGGCGGCGGCACCGGACCCACCGAGGGCTCGAAGGCGACCCTGGCCACGCCGGGCGCCTGGTGGCTGCGGCGGATGCTGGAGGCCTGCGAGCCCTGGCCGCTCAACGTGCTGTTCCTGGCCCGCGGCAACACCGTGTCCCCCGAGGCGCTGTGGGAGCAACTGCGCGGCGGGGCGGGCGGGTTCAAGGTGCATGAGGACTGGGGCGCTACCCCGGCCGCGATCGACGCCGCGCTGACCGTCGCCGACCGGGCCGGAGTTCAGGTCGCGATCCACAGCGACACCCTCAACGAGGCGGGTTTCGTGGAGGATCTGCTCGCCGCCGTGGCCGGCCGGACGTTCCACGCGTTCCACACCGAGGGCGCGGGCGGCGGCCACGCACCGGACATCATCCGCATCGCCGGTGAGCCGAACGTGCTGCCCGCGTCGACCAATCCGACCCGCCCGTTCACCGTCAACACGGTCGCCGAGGCGCTGGACATGGTGATGGTGGCCCACCACCTCAACCCGCAGGTGCCCAACGACCTGGCGTTCGCCGAGAGCCGGGTACGGCCCACGACCATCGCCGCCGAGGACGTGCTGCACGACCTCGGAGCGCTCTCGATCATGTCCTCGGACGCTCAGGCGATGGGCCGGGTCGCGGAGGTCGTGACGCGGACGTGGCAGACCGCCCACCGGATGAAGGAGCTGCGCGGCTCACTGCCCGGCGACAGCGGGGCCGACAACCACAGGGCCCGCCGCTACGTCGCCAAGTACACGATCTGCCCGGCGGTGGCCCACGGCCTGGAACGCGAGATCGGTTCCGTCGAGCCCGGGAAGCTGGCCGACCTGGTGCTGTGGCAGCCCGCCCTGTTCGGGGTGCGGCCCACGGTCGTGTTCAAGGCCGGGATGGCCGCGAGCGCCGCCCTCGGCGACCCGAACGCGTCGATTCCCACGCCGCAGCCGGTGCTGAACCGGATGGGCTACAACGTGGGCAGCCCGGCCGCCGCCGCGAGCGGCGTCGCCTTCGTCGCGCCGGCGGCCGTCGAGGACGGCCTCGCGGACCGCCTGGGGCTGCGGCGGCGGCTCGTTGCCGTGGAGAACGTACGCGGCCGCGGCAAGCGGGACCTGCCGGAGAACACGGCCACTCCGCGCATCGAGGTCGACGCCGACACGTACGCCGTGCGGGTCGACGGGGAGCTGATCGAGCACGAACCCGCGGCCGAAGTGCCCATGGCACAGCGCTACTTCCTCTTCTGACCCGACGACATCGACGCGCCTCGATGAACGCCCAGGACGCCAAGCAGCCACAGCCGACGCCGCCGGCGCTGCTGCTGCTCGCCGACGGGCGCTTCCCCTCCGGCGGGCACGCGCATTCCGGCGGTCTGGAAGCGGTGGCTGCCCTGGACGACGTGGACAACCTGGCCTCGCTGGAGGAGTTCCTGCAAGGACGGCTGGCGACGACCGGCGCGGTGAGCGCCTCGTTCACGGCCGCGGCGTGCGCCGCCTTCGGCGGCGCGGACAGCCGTGGCGACTCCAGCACCGAGCAACTCGATCTGCTGGACCGCGAGTTCGCCGCCAGGACCCCGTCACCGGCGTTGCGCACCGCCTCCCGCCGCCTGGGTCGGCAACTGCTGCGGGCGGGCCGTACGGTCTGGCCCCACCCCCGCCTGGACGAGCTGAGCGCGGCGCCCCGGCACGGCCCCCATCAGCCGGTCGCCCTCGGCGCGGTGGCCGCGGCGGCCGGCCTGGGTGCGGACGCCGCGGCGCTGGCCGCCGCCCATGAAGCGGTGCTCACCCCGGCGACGGCCGCCGTGCGGCTGCTCGGACTCGACCCGTTCGCGGTCCACGCCGTCCTCGCCCGGCTGGGCCCGCGGATCGCCGCCGTCGCCGCCGGGGCCGCGCGCCACGCGGACACCGCGCCCGCGGATCTCCCGTCCTGTGCGGGCCCCCTGCTCGACATCCGTGCCGAACACCACTCCGTCTGGGAGGTGCGTCTCTTTGCGTCCTGACCCCACCCCGCGTCCCGACCGAGCCCATGTCCACGCGCACGCCGAGGCGCGAGGGACTCTGCCCCGCCGCCCCGGCCGGGCGCTGCGCATCGGCATCGGCGGCCCGGTCGGATCCGGCAAGACCGCGCTGGTCGCGGCGCTGTGCCGCACGCTGGCCCCGGAACTCTCCCTGGCCGTGGTCACCAACGACATCTACACCACCGAGGACGCCGACTTCCTGCTGCGCAACGGCGTACTGGCCGCCGAACGGGTCCGGGCGGTCGAGACCGGCGCCTGCCCGCACACCGCGATCCGCGACGACATCTCCGCCAACCTCGAAGCGGTGGAAGAACTGGAGGCGACCCTGCCGCCGCTCGACCTCGTCCTTCTGGAGAGCGGCGGGGACAACCTCACCGCCACGTTCAGCCGCGGACTGGTCCACCACCAAATCTTCGTCATCGACGTGGCCGGCGGGGACAAGGTGCCCCGCAAGGGCGGGCCGGGGGTCACCTCGGCCGACCTGCTGGTCGTCAACAAGACCGATCTGGCGCCGCAGGTCGGCGCGGACCTCGCCGTCATGGACCGTGACGCCCGCGCCAAGCGCGGCGACCTGCCGGTGCTGTTCACGTCGCTGGTCCGGGACCCGTCCGCGGCCGACGTCGCCGCGTGGGTACGGCAGTGCCTCGCCGTACCCGCCCGGTGACCCGGTGATGCGTGCCCATGCCCGCCTGGCGGTGACGGCCGACCGGGACGGGTCCGGCGGGACCAGGACCCGGATCAGCCGCCTCCGCTCCGAGGCGCCGCTGATCTGGCGGCCCACCATCCCCTCCGCCGTCGAGCCGGCGGGCCGGTGGAACCCGCCCGGCGCCGCCCACGTGGCGCTGGCCGCCGCGGCCGCGGGCCCGGTCGGCGGCGACCACCTGCGGCTGGACGTCGAGGTCGCGGCGGGTGCGGCGCTCGTCGTACGCGGTGTGGCGGCGACCCTGGTGCTGCCGGGGCCGCACGGCCGCCCCTCGCACACCGAGACCCGCCTGCGGGTCGCGCCGGCCGGCACGCTGGTCTGGCTGCCCGAACCGGTGATCGCCGCCGGCCGCTGCGACCACCACGCCACGACGCGCGTCGAGCTGGAGCCGGGCGCCCGCCTGCTCGCCCGCGAGGAACTGCTCCTCGGCCGCCACGGCGAGACGCCGGGTACGGTCCGACAGCGCCTGCGGGTGACCCTCGCCGGCCGCCCCCTGCACGACCAGGAGTTCGCCGTCGGCCCGGACATCCCGGGCTGGCGCGGCCCGGCCGTGACCGGCGGCCGGCGAGCCCTGGGCACCCTGCTCGTCGTCGCCCCCGGCAGTCCCGCGCTCCCACCCGCGCCCGCCACCGCCGACGCGGCCGTCATGCCCCTCTCCCCCGGCGCCACCCTGCTCACCGCCCTGGCCGACGACGCCCTCGCCCTGCGCCGGTATCTCGACCGCGGCCTGACCGGCCTGCCTGCGCCGGGGTCGCGGACGGTCACGGGCTGACACGGCGGACCGACCTGGCTGCCCCGGCCAGGCGCAAGAGGCGGTTTTCGGCCAAGGGATGCTGGTGGGGCGGCTGGGGAGGGGGTGGGGCTGTCTTGGTTGACTGTTGATCAATTACCTTGTGTCGTAAGCCAGTCACTCACTTTGAGGGAGCCCCATGTCCACCGCGCAGCAGGTGCCCGACATCCTCTCGCCCGAGTTCGCCGCGGACCCGTACCCGGCGTACCGTCTGATGCGCGACACCGCGCCCCTCATCTGGCACGAGGCCACTCAGAGTTACATCGTCTCGCGCTACGAGGACGTCGAGCGCGTCTTCAAGGACAAGAAGGGCGAGTTCACCACCGACAACTACGACTGGCAGATCGAGCCGGTGCACGGCAAGACGATCCTCCAGCTCAGCGGCCGTGAGCACGCCGTGCGCCGCGCCCTGGTGGCCCCCGCCTTCCGCGGCGCCGACCTCCAGGAGAAGTTCCTGCCCGTCATCGAGCGCAATTCGCGCGAACTGATCGACGGCTTCCGGAAGTCCGGCTCCGCCGACCTGGTGGGCGACTACGCCACCCGCTTCCCGGTCAACGTGATCGCCGACATGCTGGGCCTCGACAAGGCCGACCACGCACGCTTCCACCGTTGGTACACGTCCGTGATCGCCTTCCTCGGCAACCTGTCGGGCGACCCCGAGGTGGCCGCGGCGGGCGAGCGGACCCGCGTCGAGTTCGCCGAGTACATCCTGCCGATCATCCGCGAGCGCCGCGACAACCTGGGCGACGACCTGCTGTCGACGCTGTGCGCCGC
The DNA here is from genome assembly GCF_035917575.1 of Streptomyces sp. NBC_01788. Lineage (GTDB taxonomy): Bacteria > Actinomycetota > Actinomycetes > Streptomycetales > Streptomycetaceae > Streptomyces. The sequence continues at coordinate 2,535,482 of NZ_CP109090.1, forward strand.
GGAGGTCGACGGCGTCCGGATGAGCGACGAGGACATCAAGGCGTTCTGCAGCCTGCTGCTCGCCGCCGGCGGCGAGACCACCGACAAGGCGATCGCCAGCATCTTCGCGAACCTGCTGCTCCACCCCGACCAGCTCGCCGCCGTCCGTGCGGACCGGGACCTGATCCCGCGCGCCTTCGCCGAGACCCTGCGGTACACCCCGCCCGTCCACATGATCATGCGGCAGTCCGCGACCGAGGTGGAGCTCAGCGGCGGCACCATACCCGCGGGCGTCACCGTCACCTGCCTGATCGGCGCCGCCAACCGCGACGAGAGCCGCTACCGCGACCCCGACCGTTTCGACATCTTCCGCGACGACCTCACCGCCACGACGGCCTTCTCGGCCGCCGCCGACCACCTGGCCTTCGCGCTCGGCCGGCACTTCTGCGTGGGCGCGCTGCTCGCCAAGGCGGAGGTCGAGATCGGGGTCAGCCAACTGCTGGACGCCATGCCGGACTTGCGCCTCGCCGACGGCTTCGACCCGGTCGAGCAGGGCGTCTTCACCCGCGGACCGGAGCGTCTGCCGGTGCAGTTCACACCCGTGACCGCCTGATCACTCGACCCGCACCAGCGCCGAGGCAATGGGCCCCTTCCAGCAACAGGGGCCCATCCGCCCGCCTACTGCACCACGGGCGTGAACCGCACCGGAAGCGACGTCAGCCCCCGCATCCAGATCGACGGACGCCAGGTCAGCGTCTCCGGCTCCACCGAGAGGACCAGGTCGGGCAGCCGCTCCAGCAGCGTCTCGACCGCCGTCCGCGCCATCACGTCCGCCAGCAGCGGTGCCGGATAGGGGCAGCGGTGCTCGCCGTTGCCGAACGACAGGTGCGCGGCGTTCTCCGCGCCCACGTTGGACTCGGGCCAGATCTGCGGATCGGTGTTGGCCGCGGCGAGACCCAGCACCAGGCAGTCGCCGGCCCGGATCTGCCGCCCGCCCAGCTGGATGTCCCGGACGGCCCAGCGTCCGATGAAGTTCTGCGTCGGCGTGTCCAGCCACAGGGCCTCGTTGAGCGCCTCACCCACGCTGAGCCGGCCGCCCGACACGTTCACGGCGAACCGCTCGTCCGTCAGCAGCAGTCGCAGCGTGTTGCAGATCCAGTTCGCCGTCGGCTGCTGCGCCGCGGCGATCACCGAGATCAGGTCCTGGACGATCTCCTCGTCCGTCAGGCCCGCCGGATGCTGCAGCATGCGCGAGGTGACGTCGGGGCCCGGGCTGACCCGCTTGTCCTTCACGAGCTGCTGCAGCCGCTCGCCCACACGCCCGTACGCGGCCACCGGGTCGTCGCCCTCGGCGGCGTCCAGCGAGATCCGCAGGTCCTCGACGAGCTGCTGGGTGTCCTCGCCCGAGGTCGGCATGCCGCACATCTGCACCACGGCCCGCATCGGCAGGGCGTGCACGTAACCGGACATCAGCTCCGCGTGGCCGCTGCCCGCGAAGTCGGCGATGAGCCGGTCGGCGATCGACTGGCAGTTGCGGGCCAGCTCGAACTGGTCGACGCCCTCCAGCGCCTGGGTGATCACCCCGGCCCGCCGCCGGTGCTCGTCGCCCTCGGTGAACAGCACCGATGGCTGGTAACCGACGTACGGCATCAGCGGCCAGTCCGCCGGGATGTTCTCCCACTGGTTCCAGCGCCGCGAGTCCCGCGCGAACAGCTCGTCGTGGCTGGTCACGTAGGTGACCTCGGAGTAGCCGAGCACCAGCCAGGCCGGTATGTCCCCGTCGAGCAGCACCGGCGCGACCGGGCCGTGCTCCCAGCGCAGCGCGCGGTAGAGCTGCGACGGCGTCTGCTGGTACTCCAGCCCCGCCAGGCGCACCGCGTCGGGCTGGTGGGCGGGGCAGCCCGGCGGGGCCGGTCGCGCGGAAGAGGGGTCGGTCACGTTGTCGCCTCCTGGGCCATGGCCAGTTCGTACAGGTGGTCCACGAGGGTGATCAGCACGTCCTTGCCGGACTGCCGGACCCGCGCGTCGCAGTCGAGCATCGGCACGTGCTCGGGCAGTGCGAGCGCCTGGCGGATCTCATCGAGGGAGTACCGGTTGATGTCGTCGTCGAACCGGTTGACGGCCACCACGAACGGCGTCTTGTGGTGCTCGAGCCGGTCGATCGCGTACCAGGAGTCGTCCATCCGGCGGGTGTCCACGAGCACCACGGCGCCCAGGGTTCCGGAGAACAGCCTGTCCCACAGGAACCAGAAGCGCTCCTGGCCCGGCGCGCCGAACAGGTACAGCACCATGCGCTCGTTGAGGCTGATCCGCCCGAAGTCGAACGCCACCGTCGTGGTCGTCTTCGTCGCGACCGCGCTGGTCTCGTCGACGCCGACGCCGGCCTGCGTCATCACCTCCTCGGTGTTCAGCGGCCGGATCTCGCTCACCGAGCGCACCAGGGTGGTCTTGCCGACACCGAAACCGCCCACGATGACGATCTTCAGGCCGGTCTCCGCGGCGTCGTCCAGGGGCGTGCGGTGGGAGGGCAGCTCAGAGGTTGCGGAGCCCATGGAGCACCTCCTTGAGAAGGGCGGAATCGGGGAGCGAGGCGACGGACTGCGCCGCGCGCGGGTGGCGGGCGGTGATACGGCCCATGTCGAGCAGGTCGCCGAGCAGGATCCGCACCACCGTGATGGGCAGTTTCAGCTCCGCGGCGATCTCGACGACGGCCGTGGGGTGTTCGCACAGCTCCAGGATCCGGGTGTGCTCGGACTGCATTCCCGCGGTGGGCCGGGACTCACTGACGATGAGGGTGACCAGGTCGAAGGATTCGTCGGCGCGGCTCCGGCCGGCCGTGACCGTGTAGAGCCGGTCGGGGTCACCGGTGTCCACGGGTTTGCGCATCACGACGCGGCACTCCCCGGGACGGGCTCTCGGGGCAGGGCGCGCAGGTGCTCGCCGATCTGCTCGACCAGTTCCGTCATCTGATGGCCGACGACGCCGGGGTCGGCGTCCTCGTCGGCGAGGACGGCCAGGTGCGCTCCCTCGCCGGCCTCCATGATGAACAGCAGGCCGCCGTGGAACTCGGTCATGGACTGCCGCACGCCGCCGCTGCCGTCGCCGAACTCCATGGACGCGCCCTGGGCGAGTGCCTGGATGCCGGAGCAGATCGCGGCCAGTTGGTCGGCCTGGTCCAGGGCCAGGTTTTCGGTCCAGCACAGCTTGAGGCCGTCCCGGGACAGGGCCAGGGCGTGGCGGGTGCCGCGGGTGCGCTCCAGGAGGCTCTGGAGAAGCCAGGTGAGGCTGTTGTCTGTGGTCTGCATGATGGGTGATGGGACGGTGGTGCCCGGTTCGACCGGTCACCGGCCCGTTCCTCCAATCTCAGGAAATCGAGCGGGACGTGGGCGCCGACGCCCCGGGCGCCGTACGGGAAGGGGGCGGCGTGCTTACGGGGCGGCCGGCGGCTCGGACTCGGGCCGGGGGTCCGGTCCCTCGGTGCCGCCCGCGGCCCGGCGCCCGCGGTGGAAGGCGCCGAAGCGTGAACCGGCGTCGCGTGCCGGGCGGTCTCCGTCGGGCGCCTCGGACTTCGTGCCGGACGCCGCCTCGGCCGCCGACCGGCGCTGCTCGCGCTCCCGTTCCGCCTCGGCCATGGTGCGGCCGGGGGCGCGGACGGGCAGGCCGTTCAGCGTGGCGCCGGTGGCACGCTGTCCCGGTTCGGGCGGCTCCGGCCGGGCGGCGGGCCGCTCCGGGGCTCGTGGGCGCGCGGGGGCCTCGGGCGCCGGGGCCGGGGCGGGCGCGGCGGCGGGTGCCGACGACGTGGCGGCGGCGGGACCGAGCGTGGGCGCGGTTCCCGCGGCGGGGCGGCCGGTCGCCTCCCGCGGGATCGACTCGCGCTGCTGGGCGAGCAGTTGCGGGGGCAGCAGGACGACGACGCCGGTGCCGCCGCGCGAGGAGGGGCGGTAGTTGACGCTGATGCCGTACTTGCCCGCGAGCCGTCCGACCACGGCGAGTCCGAGCCGGGTGCCCTGGAGCGAGGCGAGGTCGTTCACGCGGCCGGACACCGCCTCCTCGGCGCGGCGCATCGCCGCGTCGGCCATCTTCAGGCCGCTGTCCTCGATGGTGACGACCATGCCGGCGGCGCGGTCCTCGACGTAGACGTGCACCTCGTCGATGGGCGGGGAGAAGTTCGCGGCGTTGTCCATCAGTTCGGCGAGCAGATGCATGACGCCCTCGGCGGCGAAGCCGGAGACCGCGGCGGTGGTGGAGCAGTGCAGGCGCACCCGCTGGTAGGCGGCGATACGGCCGACGGCGCCGCGCAGGATGCTCTCCATCACGATCGGCTTGTTCCACGCGCGGCTGGACCGGCCGCCCATGAGGAGTGCCAGCCGGTCGGTCATCAGGCCGAGCTGGGAGGTGCTGTGGTCCAGCTTGAGCAGGTCGCCGAAGACCTCCTCGCCGTGGCGTTCCTGCATATCCCGCAGGTCGGCGAGCATGCTGACGGACTTGGCCTGGACGCGGCTGAGCGCCTTGGCGGAGGCGGCCTGGGCGGCGGCGGCGCGCCGCTCGCTGTGGGCGAGTTCGCGGACGAACGACTCGGTCGGGGTGCGCACCATGGCCGGCCGCGGCAGGTCGAGTTCGGCGAGCACCGTGTCGGCGGACTGGCCGTCGCGCAGCCGGGCGATCGCGGCGGGCAGCGTCTCCCGCTCCAGCCGCTCCAGCGCGGCGGTGGCCTCCGCCAGCTCCTGGCGGGCCCGTCGGCGCTCGTCGTCCAGGGCGGCCGCGCGCCGCACGTCCTCCTCGACGGCGGCGGCGAAGGTGTGCACGATCCGGCCGAGCTGCGGGTCGGACGGCGGCGGCACGCTGCCCACCGCGTCCTCCGCGCTGGTGCCGTCCCGGAGCTGCTTGGCCACGGCGGGCAGGGTCACGTTGACCAGGTGCGCGGTCTCCGCCGAAAGCTGCGCGGCCTGCGCCTTGAGACGGCCGGTCTCGGAGGCCTGCGCCGCGGCCGTACGCCGGGCCCGGTGGATGAGCCGGCGACTGACGAGGACGGTCACGGCCAGGCACACCCAGGCGACCGCCGCGAAGGTCAGCGCCCAGGTGCGGACGCCGGACGGCGCGAGGGCGACGGCCGCACCGCCGGCCGCGGCGGCCACCACCAGTACGGCGAGGGGCGCGGTCGGCGAGGTGTGCGGCGCCTTCGCCGGCCGGTGCTGACTGGGCGGTGCAGGCACTGACATTCCGCGGTCCCTCGGTCCATGAGATCAGAAGAAACGGGGCAGCCGGCTCACGGCGGCCGCGGGCCGGAAAAGGGGGTCGCCAAGAGGACGACGATCTTCCGACCGGGTACCCGCTCATGCTAGCCACACCGCCGCGCGAGAAGATCTGGCTGACCGCCCAGTCAGCCGGTGACGCAAGTTCGTCGCGAACCGACCGCCTGAACGCCCGCCCGTGATAGGGGAGATGACGCTCCCTCACCCGCGCTGACTACGAGGACAGGCTGCCAAATGTGCTGACGGGGTGTCAAAATCGCAAAGAAAATCGCCACCAGCACGTCAACTCCGAACGCCAGTAGCCACTTTCCAGCCAACCATACGCCGCCGGAAGCCGAACTCACGTAGATTGGAAGGCTTTTGAGCAGAGCGACGGATCATGAACCGAAGCGTCGACGTTGGCGTGATCCTGCCACCCAGAACCGGGTTCGGCCACGCCCCTCCACGCAGCCCTCCGCGCCGTACCCGACGCGCACGCCACCGCGTTCCGCGCAGTCGGCCGGACAGCGCGGCAGAGGGGACTCCGAGATCCGCCCCGCCCCACGGCGCGTACACATGCCAAAGGCAGACGAGTCGGGCTGTACGCCGGGTTCTGTTCCCCGGGTTCCTCGCGGAGCCCGGGGCGACGGCCATCCATCTAGGGCCGGCGTTGCCGCCGGCCTCGTGCGGTCCACCCGCGGACTCGGGCGGGCAGCCCTCGAACGTCCGCGCAGAAACACCGGGGTGTTTCCTTTTGACCTTGCTCCAGGTGGGGTTTACCTAGCTGCCCAGGTCACCCTGGGCACTGGTGGTCTCTTACACCACCGTTTCACCCTTACCGAGGACCGAGATCCCCGGCGGTCTGCTTTCTGTGGCACTGTCCCGCGGGTCACCCCGGGTGGCCGTTAGCCACCACCCTGCCCTGTGGAGCCCGGACGTTCCTCGGGAAGCCCCTTGAGGGGACTCCACGCGGCCGCCCGCCCGGCTCGTCTGCCGTAGGCACCATGGTACCGGTCGCGCGGGCCGCGCCGTTTCCGGTCGGGCCCGGGTCAGGCGCCGGCCGGCCGCCGTCCCCCGCGCTTGACCTTCACGCGACGTCAACGTCTGTACTGGTCCCATGCGGATCGGAGAACTCGCCGCCGCCGTCGGTGTCACGACGCGGACCGTGCGGCACTACCACCACCTGGGGCTGCTGCCCGAGCCGGAGCGGCGGCCCAACGGCTACCGGCACTACGGCCTGCGGCACGCCGTCGCCCTGGCCCGGATCAGGCGGCTGACCGAGCTGGGGCTGGGGCTGGCGGAAGTGCGGGACGTGCTCGCGGACGACGCCGGGAAGGATCTCGCCGAGGTGCTCGAGGAGCTCGACGCCGACCTGGCGCGGCAGGAGGCGGCGATCCGGGACCGCAGGGCCCGGCTGCGCGCCCTGCTCGACGTCGGGGAACTGCCCGCCGAGGGGCCCGTCTCCCCCGAGCTGGCCGCCCTGTTCGCCACGGCGGGGGACGAGCTGACCGACTCCCCGGCGGCCGCCAAGGACCGTGAGGTCCTCGCCCTGCTGGAGACGGCCGCGGCACCCGCGGACTGGGAGCGGATGATGGGCGCCATGAGCGCAGCCTTCGGCTCGCCTGAAGGGGCCGCGCGGGCGCGGGAGGCCTACGCGCTGCTGGACGCGCTCGCCGACGTGGACGCCGAGGCGAGTCCGCCCGATCCGCGGATCGCGGAGGCGGCCCGCGTGATCGCCGGGTGCGTGCCCCGCGACATGCTGCCGCGGGAGGCCTGCGAGGTGCTGCCGGAGGGGGCGGGTCCCGACGAGGGCCACGGGTTCCTGCGCGCCCTCTACGCGGACTTCGCCCCGGCCCAGGCCGAAGCGGTCCGGCAGGCCCTGCGCATTCTCTCGGAGGGACGGCGGTGAGGGCCGCGGCCCGGGCGGCGTTCCGCCTCGCCCGGCACGAGCTGCGGCTGCAGGCCGGCCTGGCCCTGTGGCTGAGGCGTCGCACCCACGGCACCGAGAACGGGCAGGCCTTCGGGTACGCCCGCGGTCAGGGCCCGGTCATGGCGGGGCTGGCGTTCGTCTGCGTGACCGAGACAGTGGCGATGTCCGTGCTGCTGCGGAGCTGGCCCACCGTGCACGCAGCGGTGCTGCTCCTCGACGTGTACGCCGTCGTCCTCGTCGTGGCCCTGCACGCGGCCTCGGTGGTCCGGCCGCACGTGCTGGACGCGGACCATCTGCGCATACGGCAGGCCGTCCACGTCGATCTGCGCGTTCCGCTGGACCGGATCGCTTCCGTGCGCCGCGAGACGCGCACCACGCACGAACGGGCCGAGGGCGAGCTGAACCTGCCCGTCGGGTCCCAGACCTCCGTCACCCTCGAACTGGCCGCGCCCGTCGAGCACATCACCCTCCTCGGCAGGCGCAGGCGCGTGCGGCTCGTACGGTTCCACGCCGAGGACGCCGGTGCGCTCGTACGGGAGCTCACGCGGGCGACGACGGCGGCGGACGCGGGGCGGGGGCCCCTGGGCGGCACGCCGTACGCTGGCGCGGAGCGCTATCCGAAGGAGTAACCCCCGTGCTTGTGCTGCTGCCCCCGTCCGAAGGCAAGGCCGCCGCCGGCCGTGGCGCCCCTCTGAGGCCCGAGTCTCTGTCGCTGCCGGGGCTGGCCGCCGCCCGCGAGACGGTGCTGACGGAACTGGTCGAGCTGTGCGCCGGGGATGAGGACAAGGCCCGCGAGGTGCTCGGGCTGAGCGAGGGCCTGCGCGGCGAGGTCGCCAAGAACGCCGGGCTGCGCACGGCCGGGACGCGGCCCGCCGGGGAGATCTACACGGGGGTGCTCTACGACGCCCTGGACCTGGCCTCCCTCGACCCGTCGGCCAAGCGGCGCGCCGCGCGCTCGCTGCTGGTCTTCTCGGGGCTGTGGGGCGCGGTACGGGTGACCGACCGGATCCCGTCCTACCGCTGCTCGATGGGGGTGAAGCTGCCCGGCCTCGGCGCGCTGGCCGCGTACTGGCGCACGCCGATGGCCTCGGCGCTGCCCGAGGCGGCCGGTGACGGGCTGGTGCTTGACCTGCGGTCCTCGGCGTACGCGGCGGCGTGGAAGCCGAAGGGGGAGGTCGCGGACCGGACAGCGACCGTGCGGGTGCTGCACTCCCAGGTCGTGGACGGGGTGGAGAAGCGGTCCGTGGTCAGCCACTTCAACAAGGCCACCAAGGGCCGGATCGTACGCGCCCTGCTGACCGGGGCGGCCGCTCCGAAGGACCCGGCGGGGCTGGTCGAGGCGCTGCGGGACCTCGGGTACGTGGTGGAGGCGGAGCCGCCGGCGAAGGCGGGGCGGCCGTGGTCGCTGGACGTGGTGGTGACGGAGATCCACTGACGTCGGGATCCACTGACGCCGGGATCCACTGACGCGGAGGTCCCCTCGCGGGTGCCTCCGCCTGCCCGCGCGGCGGGGACGGTCAGCGCAGGTGGGACGTGTCGTTGAACAGGCGGACGCTCGCGTTGCCGTCCGCGTAGTACGCCACCGCCGACAGGGACGCCGCCGACAGCTCCATGCGGAACAGGGACTCCGGCGGGGCGCCGAGCGCCAGTTGGACGAACGTCTTGATCGGGGTGACGTGCGTGACGAGCAGCACCGTGCGGCCCGCGTGCGCGGCGACCAGCTTGTCCCTGGTGGCGGCGATCCGTACCGCGGTGGTCGCGAAACTCTCGCCGCCGCCGGTGGGCGCAGCCTCCGGGGAGGCCAGCCAGGCGTTCAGGTCGTCCGGGTAGCACTCGCTCACCTCGCCGAACGTGAGGCCCTCCCAGGCGCCGAAGTCGGTCTCGCGCAGCCCCTCCTCCACGGTCACGTCGAGGCCGAGGCGGGCGGCGACGATGCCGGCGGTCTCGCGGGTGCGGGCGAGCGGCGAGGACACGACGGCCTGGACGGTGCCGCGACGGGCGAGCGCCGCCGCGACCTTCTCGGCCTGCTCGCGGCCCACGCCGGACAGCGACGGATCGGTGCCGCCGCTGCCCGAGAAACGCTTCTGCGGCGTCAGCGGCGTCTCCCCGTGCCGCAGCAGCACGAAGGTGGCGGGCGCGCCGAGATCGGCGGGCGCCCAGCCGGGTGAGGCCACGGCTCCCTCGGGCCCCGCGCCGGAAGCCGTCCGGCCACCCGTGGCGGTGGCACGCGCCGCCCGGACGTCGGCGCCCGCACCGGTGTCGGCGGACCCGCCCGAGGCGGACGAGGCACGGACCGTACGGTCACCCGCACCGGCATCGGCAGCACCGCCGGAGACGGGCGGGGCACCCTCCGCGCGGACGCCCGCGCCGGCAGCACCGCCAGGGGCAGGCGGAGCACCCGCCTCGCGGGTGGCCGGGCCGGGTTCAGCGGCCGGGGCGGCGCTCGGCCTGGCTCTGGTGTCCGGAGTCGGCGCGGCGGACCACTGTTCGCCGCGGGCGCCCGCGTCCATCGCCTCGTTGGCCAGGCGGTCGGCGTGCTTGTTGCGCTCGCGCGGGATCCACTCGTAGGTGACCCGGTCGGCCGGGAACACCCGGCCCGCCGCCGTCGCGAGCGGCTTCAGATCGGGGTGCTTGATCTTCCAGCGGCCCGACATCTGCTCGATGACAAGCTTGGAGTCCATGCGCACGTGCACGGCCGCCGTGGGGTCCAGCGCGTGCGCGGCGCGCAGTCCGGCCAGCAGGCCCCGGTACTCGGCCACGTTGTTCGTGGCCACGCCGAGGTACTCCGCGTGCTCCGCCAGGGTCTCGCCCGTCGCCGCGTCGAGCACCGCCGCCCCGTAGCCCGCGGGCCCCGGATTGCCCCGTGACCCGCCGTCGGCCTCGACGATGAACTCCCGCACGCCGCCTGCTCCTTACAAACCGGACTACGGACTACGACCCCGGCTACAGACCGGACTCGGCGGTGCGCACCAGGATGCGGCCGCAGTTCTCGCAGCGGACGACCGTGTCGGGGGCGGCCGCGCGGATCTCGCTCAGCTCGGTGATGGCGAGCTCCTGCCGGCAGCCCTGGCAGGTGCGCTGGTACAGCTTGGCCGCGCCGATGCCGCCCTGCTGCCCGCGCAGCTTGTCGTAGAGCTTCATCAGGTCCGCGGGCACGGCGGCGGCGATGACCTCGCGATCCTTCGTCACGGAGGCCACCTCGCCGTCGATCTCCTCGAAGGCCGCGTCCCGGCGCGCGGTCGCGTCGTCGACCTTGGCCTGGACGGAGGCGACGCGCCCGGTCAGCTCGGTGACCCGCTCCTGCGCGGACTCGCGGCGCTCCATGACCTCCAGGACGACGTCCTCGAGGTCGCCCTGCCGCTTGGCGAGGGACACGATCTCGTGCTGGAGGTTCGACAGGTCCTTGGGCGAGGTGATCGCGCCGGAGTCGAGGCGCTGCTGGTCGCGGACGGCACGCTTGCGCACCTGGTCCACGTCCTGCTCGGCCTTGGTCTGCTCGCGGGCGCAGTCGCTCTCCTCGGTCTGCGCGGCCACCAGGAGGTCGCGCAGCTGCGCGAGGTCCCGGTTCAGCGACTCGATCTCGGCGTGCTCGGGCAGCGACTTCCGCTTGTGTGCGAGCTGCTGGAGGCGGACGTCGAGGGCCTGGACGTCGAGGAGTCGGATCTGGTCGGCGGGCGCGGCGTTCAGTTGGGGGCTCCCAGGTCGCTAGAAGTGGCGGTGGTGGACGCCGCGTGGGCGGTCCAGGGGTCGGTGACCGTCGTGGAGACGTGGACGCGCAGGCCCCATCCGTGCCGGTCGGAGATCTCGTCGAGCTGGGCGGCGGCCAGCTCGCACCAGGGCCACTCGGTGGCCCAGTGCGCCGCGTCGAGCAGCGCGAGGGGACTGTGGGCGCGCTCCGCGATGAACTCGGAGGCCGGGTGATGGCGCAGGTCCGCGGTGAGGAAGGCGTCGACGCCCGCGGCCCGTACGTCGTCGAAGAGGCTGTCGCCCGAGCCGCCGCTGACGGCGACCGTGCGGACGACCGCCTCCGGGTCGCCGGCCACGCGGATGCCCTGCGCTGTCGCGGGCAGCCGCTCGGCGGCGCGGGCCGCGAGTTCGCGCACGGTCAGCGGATGGTCCAGCTCGCAGACCCGGCCGAGGCCCCGGCGGCCCTCCGGGTCGGTGGCGTCCGAAACCAGGGGGCGTACGACCCTGAGGTCGAGGGCGCCGGCCAGCGCGTCGGAGACGCCCGGGTCGGCGGTGTCCGCGTTGGTGTGGGCCACGTGCAGGGCGATGTCGTTCTTGATCAGGGTGTGCACCACACGGCCCTTGAAGGTGGAGGCCGCCACGGTCGTCGTACCGCGCAGGTAGAGCGGGTGGTGGGTGACCAGCAGGTCGGCGCCCAGCTTCACCGCCTCGTCGACGGTCTCCTGGACCGGGTCGACGGCGAACAGGACCCGGCCGACCTCCTGCTCGGGGTCGCCCACGACGGTGCCGACCGCGTCCCAGGACTCGGCCCGCTCGGCGGGCCACAGGTTCTCCAGCGCGGCGATGACTTCAGACAGACGGGGCACGGGTGCAAGGCTACCTGGGTGTTCGCCGCGGCTGAACCGGTGCCGTCGCCCCCGGCCGGACCGGGGCCGTCCAGCACATCGGTCGCGGTTTCCTCAGGCGAATCGTTTTTCGGCCACCCGTATGTGTGAAGCAGCCGCCCGCCGGTCCGTCCGGTGTGCGTAGGAAAACTACCGTCCTGGCAGGAGGTGACCGAACGATGACAGCCTGCATTGTCGAGACTTCGGCGGCCGGTGAGAAGGCCGGTGAGAAGAAGGACGGGACCCCGTGGGCGGGCTGCACGATCACGGTGGACGGTGCCTACGCCGCCCGGCTCGCGGGCAGCGGCGACTCCCTGTACCCGGAGCGTTGGACACTGGACGGCCCCGAGCCGTACGCGGTGCCGCTGCCGGCCAACCAGCCCGAGGAGCCCGGCACGGAGGTGCTGCCGATGGACGACGGCCGGGTGCTGATCCGGCGGTTGGTGGACGGCCGGCACACCTTCTCACTGCTGTACCCGACCGGCCCGGGCACCGGTGAGCTGCCGCTCGGCGCCATCGAGTGCCCCGAGGGCACCGGGCTGCGGCTGCTGCCCCCGGCGCCCGGCGGCGAGCGGGCCTACGCGCTCGCCGTGGGCCAGCGGTCATCGGCGGTGTGGCTGGTGGTGGGCGGCGCCTTCGGGCCCGAGCACCTGGCCGAGGTGCCGGGCCGCTGCTCGGGCGGGGTCTGGCTGGACCGCGCCGGGCGGATGCTGGCCCTGGACCGGGAGACGGGCGGGCGCACGAAGGCGGTCGTGGTGGACCTGGAGCGCGGCGGCGAGACGTCGCCTCTGCTCCAGATCGCGGCCGGAAGCGATGACCGGCTGCTGCTCGCCGACCTCGACAGCGGACTGCTGCTGATCCGCTCGGACGCGCCCTCGCCCGGGCGGCAGCGGCTGGGCTGGGGCGTGCTGGGCAGCACGCAGCCGGTCCGCTTCCCGGAGTGTCTGCGGCTGCCGGACTGCGTGGTGACGCCGTTCGCGATCCAGCCGGGGCAGGTGCTCACCCCCGAGCAGTGCGGGGTGGCGCTGCGGTGCGACGGCGCGTCCGGCAGTTGGGTGGCCGTGTGGCGGCCCGCCGAGCGTCAGGTACATCATCTTCCGGCACCCGAGGGCTGGCTGGCCGGGTCCGGCCTGTGGACCGACGACGGCGTACTCCGTCTCCCCTACGCCACGAGCACCGTGCCGTGCGGTGTGGCGCGGTGGACGTCTCCGACGAGTCAGTCGGCACCAACACCGCGACCGGAACCGGGGCCGGGGCCGGGGCCGACAGCGGAGCCGACGGCGGCGCGCATCCCGCTCCCCGCGCCACCCGAGGCGCCGGACCGGGGCACGTCACCGGGACCGCGCCCCGGAACCGAACCCGGACCGCCCGCCATCCCCGAACCAGCCGTAGGCCCCGGTCAGCGGGCCGAGTTCGGCCCACCCGCCGTACCGGAGCTCCAGGTCCCACCCGGAACCGGACCGCACGCCGGCCCTGATGCGGAACGCCACGCCGGACTCGGAGCCGGACACCACACCGGCCCCGGAGCCGCACCCCAGGCGGAACCCCACCTCACCCCCGGGGCCAGTCCCGGAGCCGGACCCGATACCGGACTCCACCTCACAACCGAGGCCGGGCCCGGCGCCAAGCCCCCCCTCGGGCCCGGGAGCGGGCCCGACGCCCCAGGCGAAGCCACCCCGCACCAGTGCCTCATCCCCAGAGCCAGAACCCACGCCACCCTTGGAACCGGGCACCTCGTCCGTACCGAATCCGGCCCCTTCCCCGCCCCCGAAGCCGGCCCGCACGACCCCGCTCACCTCGGCCTGCGCCCCGGCCCGGACCACGGCCTGCACCCCGGCCCTCGCCCCGCCCCCGGCCTTGAAGACGGATCCGTATCCGCCCCCCACCCCATCTTCGACCCCACCTTCGGCCACTCCCCCGCCCCGGAATCCGGCCCTCCGGTCTCCTTCGTGCCCAGCCCCGCCCCCCGTCCCGTTCCCCTTCAACAGGCGCCCCTGGGACGGCTTGTAACGAACTAGTGCCAACTAGTACCGGTTGGCGTGGTCGCCTGGGTACGACCCCAAGTACGCCGGTTAGAATCGCCGGGCTGTACGAAAGATCATTGTTGACGGGGTGAATTTCTTCCGATGAGCGACGCCAGCACGACCCAGCCGTCCGCCGCCGACGTCGAAGAGTCCGCGGCTCACGGCAAGCACCGGGGTCCGGTTTCGGTGGGCGACGGAGAGGCCGCACCCAGCGGCCGCCACCGCAGGCCTGCCGAGCAGAACGAATCGGCGGCCTGACCGCACGTCGAACGCCGCGGCCCCGCCCGTCAGCAGACGGGCGGGGCCGTTTCGCGCTCCGGGGCGTCGCAGGCGACCGTGCCGGTCAGCACCGGCGCGTCCTCCCGCTCGACGGCGCTCACCGCCACCCGCACCCCGCCGTCCCGCCGCCACATGCGGACGCGCAGGGTCTCGCCCGGGTACACCACCCCGGCGAAGCGCGTGGACCAGGACCGTACGCGGGTCACGTCACCGCCGAGCAGTGTGTCGACGACCGCCTTGAGGGTCATGCCGTAGGTGCACAGCCCGTGCAGGATGGGCCGGTCGAAGCCGACACGCTCGGCGAACTCCGGGTCGGCGTGCAGCGGGTTGTAGTCGCCGCTGAGGCGGTAGAGAAGGGCCTGGTCCTCGCGGACCGTCCGTTCGACCGTGCGGTCCGGCTCACCGGCCGGCTCACCGCCCCGCTCGCCGGCCGTCGCCGCGGTGCGGGCGGAGGGCCCGCGGTCGCCGCCCCAGCCGCCCTCGCCCCGGACGAAGATCTCCGCGTCACCGGTCCACAGGGGGCCGTCCCCGTCGGAGACCTCCGTGCGCATGACCAGGACGGCCGCCGTGCCCTTGTCGTACACGGCGGCGATGCGGCTGGTGGCGGTCGCGGTGCCCGCCACGGGGAGGGGACGGTGCACGGTCAGCGACTGGCCGCCGTGCAGGACACGGGCGAGGTCGACGTCGACGCCGGGCATGGACAGTCCGCCGATGACACCGGGCGGGCCGCCGCCGGCGACGGTGGCGAAGCTCGGCAGGACGTGCAGCCGCGTCTCCAGGGTGTAACGCAGCTCGCCGGGGTCGGTGGCGGGCAGGCCCGCGCCGATGCCGAGGTGGTAGAGCAGGACGTCCCGGGGACTCCAGGAGATCTCACCGCTACGGGGTCCGGCCGCGAGGGCCTCGGCTGCGTCGATGGGCATGGGCTTCCAGAATCTAGTCCAGCAGTCTTCGGCTGTGAAGGATCCTGGCGCCCAGCCGGACGCGCACACCGGAACCGCCGGCCGTGACATTTGTCCTGCCGGAGTCCGTACAAGCGCATCTGCCGTGCACGGCACGGGAGTTCGTAACGTCGTAGACATGACACAGGTCGTAGACATGACACAGACGAAACGTGCCGTGTCCCTCACACGGGCGGTCAGGACCTTCGGCACCGTACGCGCGGTCGACGGCGTCGACCTCACCATCGAGCGGGGCGAGACGGTCGCCCTGCTCGGCCTCAACGGAGCCGGGAAGTCGACGGCGATCTCGCTGCTGCTCGGACTGCACGCACCCGACGAGGGCAGCGTCGAACTGTTCGGCGGGCCGCCCGAGCGGGCGGTGCGCGCCGGTCTGGTCGGGGCCATGCTCCAGGACGCGCGGGCGGTGCCCCGGGTCACCGTCCGCGAGCTGGTCACCTTCGTGGCCGGACGGTACCCGGCGCCGCTGTCCGTCGCGCGCGCCCTGGAGCTGGCCGGCATCCCCCACCTGGCCGGACGGCGGGTGGACCGGCTCTCCGGCGGCCAGACCCAGCGGGTACGGTTCGCGGTCGCGGTGTCCGGCAACCCCGCGCTGCTGGTGCTGGACGAGCCGACGGCGGCCCTGGACGTGGAGGCGCGCCACGCCTTCTGGGACGCGATGGGTACCTACGCGCGCGGCGGTCGCACGGTGCTGTTCTCCACGCACTACCTGGAGGAGGCCGACACCCACGCCGACCGCATCCTCGTCCTGGACCACGGCCGGCTCGTCGCCGACGGCACCGGTGAGGAACTGCGGCGCGCGGCGGGCGGGGGCCTGGTCGCCTTCGACCTGGCCGGGCGGGGCACCGAGGGCCTGGAACTGCTGCCCGGCGTGCGGTCGCTCGAGGTGCGCGGGGACCGGGCGCGGCTGCGCACCGACGACCCGGACGCGACCGTGATCGCACTGGCCGAGCTGGGTGCCGTACGCGGCATTGAGGTCGCCCCGGCCTCGCTGGACGACGCCTTCCTGGCCCTGACGGGCGCGCGGGCGGCCACGGAACGCGAACGGGAGGCGGCGTGATGCGCGACATACTCGACTACCTGCGCCTCGAAGTGCGGCGCACCCTGCGCGACACGGGCTTCGTGATCGGCGGGATCGCGATGCCGGTGATGATGTACCTGCTGTTCACCAACCTCGGCGACGGCGCCGACCGGGGCTGGCGAACCGCGTCCATGGTCGGCATGGCCGCCTACGGCGCGGTCGGCTCGGCCCTCAACACCGGCGGCGGGGTCGCCGAGGACCGTACGGTCGGCTGGCTGCGGCAACTCAGGGTGACCCCGATGACCCCGCGCCAGGTGGTCGCCGGGCGGGCGCTGACCGCCTCGGTGACCGTGCTGCCCGCGATCTGCGCGGTGCTCCTTGCGGGCGGTCTGATCAACGGCGTACGGCTGGCGGCGTGGCAGTGGGCGGCGACGGCGCTGCTGCTGTGGCTCGGCTCGGTCCCGTTCACACTGCTCGGACTGGGCAACGGCTACGGGCTCACCGCGCAGACCACCGGCGTGGTCAACATGGTGTGCAACCTGGGACTCGCCGTGCTCGGCGGCCTGTGGTTCCCCGTCGAGCTGTTCCCGCACTGGATGGCCGCCCTGTCCACGTACACGCCCACGCACGGGATCGCCGACCTCGGAGTCTCGGTCACGGAGGGCCACGTCCCGGCGGCGAGTGCCATCCTCGTACTGGCGGGCTGGCTGACGCTGTTCGGTTCGTACGCTGTCCTGTCCTACCGCCGCCATGCCGGCAAGGTCTGATCGGGGGAACGGAACGTGAGCTGGTCACGCAGGAGCTCCTGCCGCACGGAGCAGGGCACGAGGTGCGAGGGCGGGCAGGAGCATCCGGGGCCGCCGCCCACCGGCTTCTCCCTGCTGCCCTGGCTGCTGATGGGAATGGGCGCCTATTCCAACCTCTTCCAGGGCAAGACCCCCAACCCGTGGATCGGCGGCCTGGGCCTGCTGGCCTTCAACTCGCTCTACATCTATGTGGTGTTCCGCGCCTTCGACCAGCGGACGCGGACAGCCCGCTCCACCCGCCTCGCGCTGCTGCTGCTGTTCCTGGTGACGTGCGGACTGGCCATCGGATACGGCGGCACGTGGCTGCTGTTCCTGCCGCTGTTCGGCCTGGCCGCGGGCGCGTCCCTGCGCGGGCCGCTGCTCGGCCGGATCAGTGTGGGTCTCGGCCTGTTCGCGGGGGCCGTCGGCGGGCTGCGCGAGGGCTGGAACGGCATCAACGTCGGCTACGGCACGTTCCTGTCGACGGTCGTGACGGCGGTGATCCTCAGCCTGTCCGACGCCGTACGGGAACTGCGCGCCGCCCGTGAGGAGCTGGCCCGCCGCGCCGTGGAGGAGGAGCGGCTGCGCTTCTCCCGGGACCTGCACGACCTGCTCGGCCACACGCTGTCGGTGATCGTGGTGAAGTCGGAGGCGGCCCGGCGGCTGGCGCCCCGCGACATGGGGGCGGCGCTGACGCAGATCACCGACATCGAGTCCGTCGGACGGCAGGCGCTCACCGAGATCCGCGAGGCGGTCACCGGCTACCGCGAGGGCGGCCTCGGCACGGAGCTGGACCGGGCCCGTTCGGCGCTGACCGCCGCCGGCATCGAGCCCGTGGTGCGCCGGTCGGGCCCGCCGCTGACGCCGGGCGCCGAGGCGCTGCTGGGCTGGGTGGTGCGCGAGGCGGTCACCAACGCCGTACGGCACAGCGGCGCGCGGCGCTGCGAGATCACCGTCACCGGCACGGCCGAGCGCGCCCGTCTGACGGTCACCGACGACGGGGACGGCACGTCGGCCGGACGGTCGGGGGATCCGGACCCGGTGGACCGGGTGGGCGGCACCGGTCTGCGGGGCCTGACCGAACGCCTCGCGGCGGCGGGCGGTTCGCTGCGGGCCGGTTCCTCGCCCCGCGGCGGCTTCACGGTGACCGCCGAAGTCCCTCTGGAGGCGGGAGAGACGGTGGAGAGCGGCGGTGCCCGGCTCGGCTCCTCGGTGAGGTGACCGGCCCACGCGCCCACGCCCGCGGTGCGCGAGTCAATACCCTTGGTCCATGGACGACATGACCGGGGACGGCCGACCCGCCAAGTGCATCCGCCTCCTCCTCGCGGAGGACCAGCAGATGATGCGCGGCGCGCTCGCCCTGCTGCTCGGCATGGAGGACGACATGGAGGTCGTCGCCCAGGTCTCGGCGGGCGACGCCGTCGTGGACGCCGCGCTGACCCACCGCCCCGACGTGGCGCTGCTGGACATCGAACTGCCGGGGATGAGCGGCCTGGACGCCGCCGCCGAGCTGCGCGAGCGGGTTCCCGACTGCCGGGTGCTGATCCTGACCACCTTCGGCCGGCCCGGTTATCTGCGCCGGGCCATGGAGGCCGGGGCCGGGGGCTTCCTGGTCAAGGACGGGCCCGTGGAGGAACTGGCGGCGGCGGTCCGCCGGGTGCTCGCCGGGGAGACGGTGGTCGACCCGGTGCTCGCCGCGGCCGCCCTCAGCGCCAGCCCCAGCCCGCTCACCGCCCGCGAGTGCGACGTGCTGAGGGCCTCCGCCGACGGGGCGACGGTCGCCGACGTCGCCGCGAAGCTGCACCTGTCGGAGTCCACCGTCCGCAACTACCTGTCCGCCGCGATCGGCAAAACCGGCACCCGCAACCGCACGGAGGCCGTACGGGAGGCCCGTCGCCAGGGCTGGCTGTGACCGCCGAGGGCAGCGACCGCCGGGACGGTCACGGATCCCGCCACCAGGAACGACCGCCACCGCCGGACGGTGTGACCGCTGCGACGGTCACGACCCTGGCCGCCGGACGGCGCGACCGCCGGACGGCGCGACCGCCGGACGACGCGACCGCCGGACGACGCGACCGCCGGACGACGCGACCGCAGGCCGCCCGCGCGGCCCCCGCGCACCCTCACTCCCGCCGTCCGCAAGCGCGTTGACCGTTCGCTACGCCGCCCCCCGCCGGAACAGCCCCGCCCACAGGAACGTCTCCCCGAAGTGCGGTGAGTCCTCCGGCTGGTCTCGCATCCGGCGTAGTTCGACCTCCGTCAGGTCCGCGAAGATGCGCCGCAGCGAGTCGGGCGTGTAGGCGAGGCCGCCGTGCAGGCGTGAGGTGCGGTACAGCTCCGCGTCCGGCAGCTCGCAGCCCATGGCTCCGGCCGCGAAACAGGTCAGGGCCAGATGGCCGCCGGGGGCCAGGACCCGGTCGAGCAGAGCCAGGTGGCTGATCCGGCGGTGCGGCGGCAGATGGTGGAAGCAACCGGAGTCGTACACCAGGTCGTACGGGCCGGTGAGCGGCGATCCGGCGGACCCGAAGGCGTCCTGGCACAGGAACCGCACCCCGGCCCCTGTCCCCTCGCCCCCTGTCCCCTCGGCCCCCGTCTCCTCGACCCCCGTCTCCTCGACCCCCGTCTCGCCGAGTCCCATCTCCCGGGCCCGCTCCCTGGCCCAGGCGATGGCCTGCGGCGACAGGTCGACCGCGTCCACCGCGAAGCCCCGCTCGGCGAGGTACAGCGCGTTGCGTCCCGGCCCGCATCCGAGGTCCAGTGCCCGGCGCCCGCCGATCAGCCCCCGATCCAGCCACTCGACGAGGTTCTCGTCAGGTTTGTCCGCGAAGAACGGCACCGGCCGGTTCCGGTCCGCGTAGAACCCGTCCCACCAGCCGGCCGCGTCCCCGGTCCACCGGTCGGCGTCCGGCGCGAACAGCCCGTCCAGCAGCTCCAGTACGTCCTCGACCGTGCGAACGTCCCGCTCCATACGGCCCCCTTCCGTATCCGTGTCGAAGTGGGCCAAGTCTAGGGTTGATCACCATGAAAGCCCAGGTCAGCAGGGGTGAGAGGGGTTCTTCGGGACCGCTGTGCGGGCGGGTGCGGGACCATGGCGCGCACTGGAAGGACACGCCCCCGGCCCGGCACCAAACTCCGCCCACGCCCCCGCCCAGAACCGTGAGAAGGGCTTCCAGCGCCGGGCCGGCCCCGCTTTTTCCGCCTCCACTCCCCCGGCCCACCGCCCGTCTGACCGGCGTTCAGAACCTCACGGAACGGTCAAGAATTCGTTAGTACGCCAAAGCATCGGAATAGTTGCCTCGGTCGACGGGGTTGACCCTGCGCTCGATCCGCACGGATGACCGCACGCTCCACCTCTCACGGCCCGGAGGCCCCACTCGATGACGCTCACGACGACCGGACGGACCGAGCGGAGTGCGAGCGGGGCCGTCGTCCCGGTGCTCGCCTTCGCGGGGATCGTCGTCGCGGTGATGCAGACCCTGCTCGTCCCGGTCATCAAGGACCTGCCGCAACTCCTCGACACCTCGCCCAGCGACGCCACCTGGGTCCTGACCTCCACTCTCCTGTCCGGCGCGGTGGCCACGCCGATCATGGGCCGCCTCGGCGACCTGTACGGCAAGCGCCGCATGCTGATCGCCAGCCTCTCCGTGATGGTGGTCGGCGCGCTGGTCAGCGCGTTCACCTCGGCCCTGCTGCCCATGATCGCGGGCCGTACGCTCCAGGGCTTCGCGATGGGGGCGATCCCGCTCGGCATCGGCCTGATGCGGGACATGCTGCCGCGCGAGCGACTCGGCTCCGCCATGGCGCTGATGAGCTCCTCGATCGGCGTCGGCGGCGGACTCGCCCTGCCCGCCGCGGCCATGGTCGCCCAGCACGCCGACTGGCACACCCTCTTCTACGGCGCCGCCGGCCTCGGCGTCCTCTCCATCGGCCTCACCCTCCTCGTCGTACGGGAGTCCCCCGCGCGCGCCGAGGGCTCCTTCGACCTGCCGGGCGCGCTGGGCCTGGCCGGCGGCCTGGTCCTGCTCCTGCTGCCCGTCACGAAGGGCAGCGACTGGGGCTGGTCGTCGCCCACCACGCTCGGCCTGTTCGCCGCGGCCGTCGCCGTCCTGCTGCTGTGGGGCCTGATGGAGCTGCGCGTCGCGGCCCCGCTGGTCGACCTGCGCACCACCGCCCGCCGCGAGGTGCTGCTGACCAACCTCGCCTCGATCATGGTCGGCGTCAGCTTCTACGTCGTCTCCCTCGTCCTGCCCCAGCTGCTCCAGCTCCCCACCGCCACCGGCTACGGGCTCGGGCAGTCGATGGTGGTCGCCGGTCTGTGCGTGGCGCCGCTGGGCCTGACCATGATGTTCACCGCGCCGGTCTACGCCCGCCTCTCCGCCCGCTACGGCCCGAAGCTCACCCTGATCATCGGCCTGCTGATCATCGCGGTCGGCTACGCCGCCGGCCTCGGCCTGATGAACGCGGCCTGGCAGACCGTCGTCGTCTCGGTGGTCCTGGGCGCCGGCATCGGACTGGCGTACTCCTCGCTGCCCGCGCTGATCGTCGGCGCGGTCCCGGCCTCCGAGACGGGCGCGGCCAACGGCCTCAACACCCTGATGCGGTCCATCGGCACCTCGGTGTCCAGCGCCGTGATCGGCATGGTGCTGGCCAACACCGCGCATCACACCGGCGGTCTCGCGGTCCCGTCCATGCACGGCTTCCGCGTGTCCTTCCTGATCGCCACGGCCGCCGTCGTCGTGGGCCTGGCGCTGGCCCTGTGCCTGCCCCGGCCGAACCTGTCGTCGGGGCCGCGACTGCGGGCGAGCAGCGAGGAGGACGCCAACCTGGCGCGGGCCGAGGCGGTCCTGCGCGGTTTCCGCGGCCGGGTCCTGGACGCGGGCGGCGCCCCGGTCGCCCGCGCCAAGGTCACGCTGATCGACCGCCGCGGCCGTCAGGCGGGCGCCACGCTCTCCGCCGAGGACGGCAGTTACACCCTCGCGGTCCCGGCCCGGGGCCCGTACGTCCTGGCCGCCCGCGCCGCCGGGCACGGCCCGCTCGCCAGCGCGGCGAACCACACCGGCGAGGACCACCCGGTCGACCTGGATCTGCCCCTGCCGGGCGAGTCGGTCACCGCCTGAGACGAGACGCACGCCCGTGAGACGCATCCCCGCACCCCCCGTCGCCCGCGCGGCCGGGGGTGCGGCAGCATGGCGGCCTGCAAGGACGCACGACCAGGACGACCGGCCAGGACGACCGACCGGGACGCCCCACCAGGACGAGCGACCGAGACGACCGACCGGAAGGACCCCCATGCCCGTGGCACCCGAACCCCCGATCCTCGCCGCGTTCGAGGCGGCGAAGGGGTTCATGCCCACCGACGAGGGGCTGGCGCTGTACGCGGCGGCCGTGACGGCCGGGCGGCTCGGGCTGCCGCTCCTCGAGGTCGGCACGTACTGCGGGCGCTCCACGATCCTGCTCGCCGACGCGGCCCGGCGGGCCGGGGTCACCGCGCTCACCGTGGACCACCACCGCGGCAGCGAGGAGCAGCAGCCCGGCTGGGAGTACCACGACCCGGAGACGGTCGACCCCGAGATCGGGCTGATGGACACGCTCCCCACGTTCCGCAGGACCCTGCACCGGGCGGGCCTGGAGGACCACGTGGTGGCGCTCGTCGGCCGCTCGCCGCAGATCGCCGCCCTGTGGAACACCCCGCTCGGCCTGGTCTTCGTCGACGGCGGCCACACCGACGAGCACGCCGGCGCCGACTACGAGGGGTGGGCGCCGCACCTGGCCGAGGGCGGGCTGCTGGTGATCCACGACGTGTTCCCGGATCCCGCGGACGAGTTCACCGGGCAGGCCCCGTACCGCGTGTACCTCCGCGCCCTGGAGTCGGGCGGGTTCACCGAGGTGTCGGCGACCGGATCGCTGCGGGTCCTGCGGCGATCGGAAGCAGCCGCCCGCGACCGCCGTTAGAGTCGCAGACGTGTCGTACCAAGGCCCCGACTTCGATGTCCCGCAGCCCGAGCGCCCCGGCCGCCTGCGCCGGGGGCTGCTGACCGTCTCCCTCGCGGCACTGGTGCCCGGCGCCCTGCTGGGCTGGCTGGTGTACGAGGCGGTGGGCGACCCCGGAGGCTCGGACGCGGCGGCCCCGCCGTCGGCGTCCGGCTCCGCCTCCCCCTCGGGGTCCGAGGGGCCGCTCCTGCCCTCGTACCCCGGACAGGACGACAAGGGGGGCGGCTCCTCCCCCACGCGGAAGCCCTCGGCGCCCGCCGCCTCCGGCCCGCTCAAGGGCAAGGTCGTGGTCGTCGACCCGGGCCACAACCCGGGCAACTTCCGGCACACCGCGGAGATCAACCGCCCGGTGGACATCGGCACCAACCGCAAGGAGTGCGACACCACCGGCACGTCCACGAACGCCGGTTACTCCGAGGCCCGGTTCACGCTGGACGTGGCCCACCGGCTGCGCGCGCTGCTCGAGGCGCAGGGCGCCACCGTGAAGCTGACCCACGACGGCGATGCACCGGCCTGGGGCCCGTGTGTCGACGAGCGCGCCCGGATCGGCAACGACGCGCACGCGGACGCCGTCGTCTCGATCCACGCCGACGGCGCGGCGTCCGGCGACCGCGGCTTCCACGTCATCCTGCCTGGGACCGTGCACTCCGGCTCCGCCGACACCCGCCCGATCGTCTCCGCCTCCCGTGACCTGGGCGAGCGCATCGCGGGCAACTTCGTGCGGGTGACGGGCGAGGCGCCGTCCAACTACCTCGGCGGCGGCACCGGACTCGTCACACGGAAGGACCTGGGCGGCCTCAATCTGTCGACGGTTCCCAAGGTGTTCATCGAGTGCGGCAACATGCGCGACAGCAAGGACGCCGCCTCACTCACCAGCGGCGCCTGGCGGCAGAAGGCGGCCCAGGGAATCTCTGAGGGAATCGTGAGTTTCCTGCGCGGGTCGTGATCAGGGCCCTCATCCCGGCGGACATCGCGGCCGTACGGGCGATAGTGTCACCCGTACGATGAGGTGCCACCCCCGCGCTTTCGCACCCCTGCCCGACGGCGGGACGGTGACAGCGACGCCTCCACCGACGAGACGACGAACCAGAAGGACCTGACGTGAATATCCGCTCCCTCACTCGGGGCGACGGCGTGGTGATCGGAGCAGCGGTGTTGCTGTTCATCGCGTCGTTCCTCCACACCGGCTCGGGCTACACCCTCAATGCCTGGGACAACCTCGGTCTGGGCTTCGGCGTCTACATGGGCGGGGTGATCGGCGCCGCGCTGATCGTCGTCAACCGGAGTCTGCCGCAGCCCCGCAAGGTGGCGGGCCTGGACCTGGGCGCGGTGGGAGTGGCGTTCACGGTCCTGGTGGCCTGGATCATGTTCTGGAGCCTGGTGAACGCCTACAGCGCGGGCTCCGGCCTGATCCTCGGCTTCATCGCGGCCCTCGTCCTGGCCGTCGGCGCCGTCGCCACCCCGCTGGTCCCGGCTCTCCAGGCCGCCCTGGTGGCCGCCCCCGGACCGGCCGCGCCGCAGCCCTACGGCGCGCAGCCGCAGAACGGGTACGGCTACCCGGGCGCGCAGCAGCCGTTCGGCGGTCAGCCGCAGCAGGGTCAGCCCCAGCAGGGCGGGCCGTTCGGCGGCCAGCCGCAGCAGAGCCCGCAGCCCGCGGCCGGCTTCTCGCCGTTCTGGTTCGCCGTGCCGGCGCCGCGTCCGCTGTTCGCGGAGGACGGCTCTCCCGCGCCGATCGCCGAACTGGCGCCGGGCGTGTGGTACCTGGCCGTGGAGCAGCGCGGTCCGGGCCTGCTGGCCGAGATGCAGGACGGCCGCCGCGGTGTCCTCCAGGACACCTCCAACATCCAGCGCGGCTGACCCGGCCCGCCGGACCAGCCGGCCCCTCGCCCTCACGGGCGGGGGGCCGTTGCCGTGCCGCGCGCGAGGCCTGCCCCGGCAGGCCGTCGGTGAACAGCGCGGGAAGGCTCCTAGGAGCCCTGGAGGAGCTGCCTGTGGGACGGGATCTGGTTGTGGACCGGCGCGCCCGCGCTGCTCCCGGCGCCCTTCACCTTGTTGATGACGTTGCTGTAGTCACCGACCGCCGAGGTGTCGCCGTGGCGCAGCTTGGCGGGCAGGCCCTTCAGGTCGTTGATGGCCGAGTTGATCGGGGCGAGCGCCTTGGACAGCAGGGGGTCGCCCTTGGCGTTGCGCACGGCGGCCCGCAGCCGGTTGTAGGTGAAGGCGCCCGCGAGGGCCGCCTTGACGAAGGTGCCCCTGCGGTGGGGGGCGCCCTTCTTGAACTTGCCCTGCTTGTACGGTTTCACGATCCACTCGTAGGTGGCCCCGGCCGCGAGCGCCGCGTTCGCCACGAACCGCGTCTTGGCGAAGTGCTGCCTCTGCGCGGGTGTGGTGGGGCGGGGCGTGGCCGCCGCCACGGCGACCGTCGGACTGTGTTGCGGAGTGCTCTGGGCACCCGCCCACCCGGTGGAACCGGCGAGCAGGGCGCAGCAGAGCGTCAGCGCCAGAGCGAGGCGCCGTATCGGTACGGGCACGGTGTCCTCCCGGAACATGTTGCTGCGGTGCTTAGGGGGTCCGTGTGATCCCGGGTGGCCGCGCCGAAACAGTGCACCGGAGGTACCCTCCGGGTCACTCCCCGTGTGCGGACCGGGTTTCCCGCGTGATTCCGGGGCAGACGCAGAGCATGTCCCCTCGATATCGCACGGGTCCCAACTCCGCCGGTACGGTCATCGCGGTGGTCGCCGACGTCATGGCCGTCATCCTCGGACTGTGGATACTGATGTACCTGCTGGACGCCAACCGGGCCAACGAACTGGTCCGGTTCGTGCACGGCGCGGCCGACTGGCTGGCCGGCTGGTCCCGGGACCTCTTCACCTTCGACAGGCCCTGGGCCCGCGTGATCGCCGGCTACGGACTGGCCGCCGTGGTCTACCTCTTCGTCGGCCACGCCGTCGCCAACCGGATGCACCGGCACTGACGACGGCGGACCGGGCCGACGGACTTGACGACGGCGGACCGGGCCGAGCCGGCACGCAGGCAGGACCGCGTCAGCCGCAGCAGTCCGTCTCCAGGCCGCGCGGCAGGCGGTCGCCCGCCGCGAAGACCGTGCAGGTGGCCTCGTGGCCGCCGAGCGCGGCCACGGCGAGGAGGAGGGAGCCGGCGGTCCACGTGGTCAGTTCGCGGGGCCACACGGCCTCGTCCTCGAAGACGTAGCCCGTCCAGTACAGGCCGGTGTCCGCGTCGCGCAGGTGCTGGATGGACTGGAGCACGGACAGGGCGTGGTCGGACTCGCCCACCGCCCAGAGCGTCAGGGCGAGTTCGGCCGATTCCCCGCCCGTCACCCACGGGTTGGGGACGACGCAGCGCACCCCGAGTCCGGGCACCACGAAGCGGTCCCAGCCCGCCGCGATGCGCGCCTTGGCCTCCGTGCCGGTCAACGCGCCGCCCAGTACCGGGTAGTACCAGTCCATGGAGTAGCGGTCCTTGTCGAGGAACCGCTCCGGGTGCGCGCGGATCGCGTGGCGGAGCGCGCCGACCGCCAACTCCCAGTCGGGTTGGGGTTCTTCACGCTGCTCGGCGATGGCCAGCGCGCAGCACAGCGCGTGGTGGACCGAGGAGCACCCGGTCAGCAGCGCGTCCGCGGTGTCCGTGCCGTCGTCCTCCCGCTTCCAGCCGATCTGCCCCCCGGGCTGCTGGAGGCGCAGCACGAACTCGATCGCGGCGTACACGACGGGCCACATGCGGTCCAGGAAGGTGTCGTCGCCGGTCGAGAGGTAGTGGTGCCAGACCCCTACGGCCGTGTAGGCGACGAAGTTGGTCTCCCGGCGGCGGTCGGTGACGTCGTCGTGCGCACCGTCCGCGTAGGCCGCGTACCAGGAGCCGTCGTCGAGCTGGTGGCGGGCGAGCCAGGCATAGGCGCGCTCGGCGGCCTCGTGCTCGCCGGCCGCGTCCAGGGCCATCGCCGCTTCGACGTGGTCCCACGGGTCGAGGTGGTGCCCGCGGAACCAGGGGATCGCCCCGTCCGGCCGCTGGGCGGCGAGTATGCCGCGTACGGTCGCGGCGGCCTGCCCGGCGGTGAGGACCCCGGGCAGGACGAGGTGTTCTGTCCGGGGAGTCGTCACGTGGCGGCCGCCTCGGCGCGGCCGGCCGTGGCGGGCAGGTGCGGCTTGGTCGCGTACGCCACGAAGCTCTTGCCGATGAGCGGGTTCAGCGCCTGCTCTGCCATCCGGGTGGCCAGCGGCTTCTTCATGATGTCCCAGACCAGCAGCTTGTGGTAGGCGCGCACCGGCAGGACCTGGTCGTTGTCGACGCCGAAGGCGCACTTCAGCCACCAGTACGGCGAGTGCAGCGCGTGCGCGTGGTGGGTGCCGTAGGGCTTGAGGCCCGCCTCGCGCATTCTGGCGAGGAGTTCGTGGGCCCGGTAGATGCGGATGTGGCCGCCCTCCACCTCGTGGTAGGCGTCGGACAGGGCCCAGCAGACCTTCTCGGGGCCGTAGCGCGGCACGGTGACCGCGATCCGCCCGCCGGGCCGGAGCACCCGGACCATCTCGGCGAGGACGCCCTTGTCGTCGGGGATGTGCTCCATCACCTCGGAGATGATGACGACGTCGAAGGAATCGTCGGGGAAGGGCAGCGCCAGCGCGTCGCCCTCCATGGCGGTCGCGGTCGCCCCTTCCGGCGCCTCCCCGGCCTCCTTCATCGCCGCGAACCACTTGGCGACCTCGCGGATCTCCTCGCCGTTGCGGTCCAGCGCCACGACCCGGGCCCCGCGCCGGTAGCACTCGAACGCGTGCCGGCCGGCGCCGCAGCCGAGGTCCAGCACGCGGTCGCCCGGGGCGAGCGGGAACCGGGAGAAGTCGACGGTCAGCACGTGGCCCTGCTTTCGCGGTTGAGTTCGGCGTCGGTCGTGGTGGGGCCGGTCCCCGCGGGGGCGGCGGCCGCTGCGGGGCTGTCCGCGCGGGAGCGGGCGAGGGCCTCGCGGTACCGGGCCACGGTCCCCTCGGCGGCGCGGGCCCAGGTGAAGTGCCGCAGGACCCGCTCGCGCCCGGCCCGGCCCAGCCGGAGACGCAGCTCCGGGTCTCCCAGCAGCCGGCCGAGCGCCACGGCCAGCGCCCCGGCGTCGCCCGGCGGCACCGCGAGGCACGTCTCGCCGTCGCGTCCCGCGACCTCGGGGACGGCGCCCCCGGTCGTGGCGACCAGCGGGGTGCCCGTGGCCATGGCCTCGGCGGCCGGCAGGGAGAAGCCCTCGTACAGCGACGGCACGCAGGCGACCTCGGCGGAGCGGACCAGGTCGACCAGTTCGGCGTCCGAGATGCCCTTGACGAACTCGACGGCGTCTTCGAGGCCGTGGCGTGCGACGGCCTGCGCGACCGGGCCCCGCTCGGGCCGTTTGCCGACGACGACGAGGTGTGCGGCGGGGTGTTCGGTGCGCGCCTTCGCCAGCGCCTCGATGAGGAACACCAGCCCCTTGAGGGGCACGTCCGCGCTGGAGGTGGTCACGATCCGGCCGGGCACCTGCCGCACGGCCGGATCGGGTGAGAACAGGTCGGTGTCGGCGCCGATGTGCACGACGTGGACGCGGTCCTGGCGTACCCCGAGGTGGTCGACGATCTCCTGGCGGGAGGTGCCGGAGACGGTGAGCACGGAGGGCAGCCTGCGTGCGACGCGCTTCTGCATGCGGGTGAAGGCGTACCAGCGCCGCAGGGACCAGCGCCGCTGCCATCCCTCGGCGGCGTCCAGCTCCAACCGCCGGTCCACGGTGATGGGGTGGTGGATGGTGGTGACCAGAGGCGCGCCGATGTTCCCCAACAGCCCGTATCCCAGGGTCTGGTTGTCGTGGACGATGTCGAACTCCCCGCGCCGGGTGCGCAGATGGCGGCGGGCGCGCAACGAGAAGGTCAGCGGCTCGGGGAAGCCGCCGGTCCACATGGTGGCGACCTCCAGCGCGTCGATCCAGTCGCGGTACTCGTCGCGCGCGGGGGTGCGGAAGGGGTCCGGCTGCCGGTAGAGGTCCAGGCTCGGCAGTTCGGTCAGCCGCAGCCGGCCGTCGTGGCCGTCGCCCGCGATGTCGGCGAGCGTGTCGAGGACGGGGTACGGCTGGGCGGCGATCACCTCGACCCGGTGGCCGAGGCGGGCCAGTTCGCGCGAGAGGTGGCGTACGTAGACGCCCTGGCCGCCGCAGAACGGGTTTCCCTTGTAGGTGAGGAGCGCTATGCCGAGCGGTCGCTCGCCGTCCGCGGCCAGGTCCGCCGGGGACCCCGCCTGACTGGGCTCAGCGGTCACTCCGGGCCCCCTTCTGGCTGCACTGTCCCGCGACATTACGCCGGGACGCTAATCTAGAACAAGTTTCAGACTTGATCGTTCAGGAGGTTCCGAATCTACCGGCAGGTAGCCACGCGGTGAGCAGCGGATCGGGTGATTCGCGCCACGGCCCGCGCCATGCCCGCGGTCCGGCCCCCTGCCCCCACCGACCGTCACGGAACGGGACCCATGCCTGCGCGAGCCAGCACCTCCCGGCCGGCCTCACCGCCCCTCACCGAGCGGCAGGAGGCCCGCCGCCGACGCATCCTGCGCGCGAGCGCCCAACTGGCCGCCCGGGGCGGCTTCGACGCCGTGCAGATGCGGGAGGTCGCGGAGTCCTCGCAGGTGGCGCTGGGCACGCTGTACCGGTACTTCCCGTCCAAGGTGCACCTGCTGGTCGCCACGATGCAGGACCAGTTGGAGCGGCTGCACGGCACGCTGCGCAAGAAGCCGCCGGCCGGGGAGAGCGCCGGTGAGCGGGTGGCGGAGACCCTGATGCGCGCCTTCGGCGCCCTCCAGCGCGATCCCCACCTCGCGGACGCGATGGTCCGCGCGCTGACCTTCGCGGACCGCAGCGTGAGCCCGGAGGTCGACCAGGTCTCCCGGCAGACCACGGCGATCATCCTGGACGCCATGGGACTTCGGGAGCCCACCGCCGAGCAGCTCTCGGCGATCCGCGTGATCGAGCACACCTGGCTGTCGGCCCTGATCACCTGGCTCTCGGGCCGCGCCTCCCTCGCCCAGGCGAAGACCGACATAGAGACGGCGTGCCGGCTGATCGACCTGACCACGCCTGACGCGGGGCATGAATAGAACCTACGAGACGGGTTCCCTTCGCCGGTATTGCCCGGATCAGGTAATGGGGGTCGCCTTCGGGTCCGACTGCTACCTTCCGGCCTCTCAGCCCGACCGTCGACGTCGGCCCCAGCGGATGCCGTAGCGTCTCGCCAAAGTCGGCTACTCCGGTCGAACTCCCTCACTCGCCTCGTAGGCCATCTCCAGGATAAATCCGTACGCACCGGATGCAACCCCCCAATTCGAAGATTTTTCAGGTTCCTCGTGGGCCGGGCGGAGACCGGTTTCGGCCACCCCTCGGGGCCTTTTCGGTCGGCCGGTAGAGTGACCGGGTCGTCATCACACCCGTTCGGGGGGAAGCCGGTGGAAATCCGGCGCTGACCCGCAGCCGTGAACCGCCCGCGAGGGCGGCGAGCCGGAATGCCCCGGGCGGAATGTGACCGGCTCATGTGCTCGGCGGATCCGCCGGCGCATCGCACCGTCGAGGTATACGGAGCCGAGCCGCCGGGGTGTCCCGTGCTGTCCGGCTCCCCACAGGGAGAGGCACCCGCCGATCATGAACTTCCGCCGCAGCGCCGCGGCCCTGGCCGCCGCCGTCGTGATCGGCAGCGCGGCCCCCGCCGTCGCTGACACGTCCGCCGCCCCGTCCTCGCCGGCCCTTCCGGCAGGGCTCTACGGCACGACCGACCCCCAGTACGACGGCGTGTGGCGGCAGTCCCTCGCGCTGCTCGCACAGCACACCGTGGGCGTGCGGCCCGCCGCCAAGGGCGTGGACTGGCTGGCCGGACAGCAGTGCGCCGACGGCTCCTTCGCGGCCTACCGCGCCGAGCCGGGCAAGGCCTGCGACGCCAAGGTGATGGTCGACACCAACAGCACCGCCGCCGCCGTGCAGGCCCTCGCCGCGCTCGGCGGCCACGACACGGCGGCCGGCAAGGCGGTGTCCTGGCTGAAGTCCGTGCAGAACAAGGACGGCGGCTGGGGATACATGCCCGGCGGGTCCAGCGACGCCAACTCGACCTCGGTCGTGATCGGCGCGCTCGCCGCGGCCGGACAGAAGCCGGAGAGCGTCGTCAAGGACGGCAAGTCCCCCTACGACGCCCTGCTCGCCTTCGCCCTGCCGTGCTCGGGTGACGGAGCCGGCGCCTTCGCCTTCCAGCCGAACAAGAAGGGCAAGCTCGACGCCAACGCCGACGCCACGGCGGCCGCCGTCGTCGCCGCGCTCGGGCAGGGCCTGGCCCCCGAGGCCGGCGGCAAGGGCAAGGACGCGGGCGGCGCGGCCCGTTGCGAGGACTCCGGCAAGCCCAGCCCCGACCGGGCCGCGGCCAACGGCGCCTCGTACCTCGCGCAGGCCGTCGCCAAGGACGGTCACCTCACCTCCTCCTTCCCCGGCGCCACCGATCAGCCCGACTTCGGCAACACCGCCGACACGGTCGTCGCCTTCGCCGTGCAGGGCGGTTCCGCGCAGGCGCAGAAGCCGCTGAAGTGGCTGGAGAAGAACTCCGAGGCGTGGGCGAAGCAGAGCGGTCCCGCCGCCTACGCCCAGCTGGTCTTCGCGGCCCGCGCGGCCGGCACCGACCCGCGTGACTTCGGCGGTGTCGACCTGATCCAGCGGCTCAACGCCACCGGACCGGCTCCCCAGGCCGCCGAGGGCAAGGACGCCACGGACTCCGCGAAGAGCGGCTCCCCCTTCGGCCTCTGGTGGACCATCGGCGTCTTCGCCGTCGCGGGCGTCGGCATCGGGTTCCTGCTGAGCGGCCGGAAGAAGAAGGGGCAGTTGTGACCCGCCGGCTCCGGGCGCTGTGCGCACCGCTGCTCGCCGCCGCGCTCCTGCTGGTGGCCGGCGCCGGCCAGGCCCAGGCCACCGGCTACCGGTACTGGTCCTTCTGGGACCGCGACGGCGGGAAGTGGGTGTACGCCACCGAGGGCCCGTCGACGGCGCGTCCCTCCGACGGTGACGTGCAGGGCCTGCGCTTCGCGGTGAGCGAGGACTCCCAGGACGCGAGCAAGCCGCGCGGGACGGCCGACTTCGCGGCCATCTGCGCGAAGACGCCCGCCGAGAAGGGCAGCAAGCGGGTGGCACTCGTCCTCGACTTCGGCGTCCAGGCGGACGCCCCGGCGGGCGAGACCCCGCCGGCGCCGCGCACGGAGTGCGCCCGGGTGCCGTCCGACGCGACCACCGCCGAGGCCCTGGCGGCCGTCGCGAAACCGCTGCGGTACGACACCAACGCCCTGCTGTGCGCCATCGCCGGCTACCCGCGGAAGGGCTGCGGCGAGCAGGTGGCGGCCGGCAAGACGGAGCAGCCTGCCAAGGACGAGCCGCACGCGGGCCCCTCGGTGGGCCTCCTCGCGGGCGGTGCCGTGGTGGTCGTACTGGCCGCGGCAGGCATCTGGCAGGCGCGGCGGCGCAGGGATGCGTGACGCCGTGCGGAGCCGCGGACGGGCGGGCCGCGCCGGCGGCGCACCCGCCCGCGGCTCCGCCGGTGTCCACGCGGGCGCCTGGTGGCTGTGGGCCCTGGCCCTGGGCACCGCGGCCACCCGCACCACCAATCCCCTGCTGCTCGGCCTGCTGCTGGCGGTCTCCGGCTACGTCGTCGTGAGCTGCCGCCCCGACACGCCCTCCGCGCGGTCCTACACCGCCTTCGTCAGGCTCGCCCTCGCCGTCCTCGTCATCCGCCTGGTCTTCGCCGTCGTGCTCGGCTCGCCCATCCCCGGCTCGCACGTGCTCGTCTCCCTGCCCGAAGTCCCGCTGCCGCACTGGGCGCAGGGCATCCGCCTGGGCGGCCGGGTCACGGCCGAGGCGGTCGTCTTCGCCCTGTACGACGGGCTGAAGCTGGCCACGCTGCTGGTGTGCGTCGGCGCGGCGAACGCCCTCGCCGCGCCCGCCCGGCTGCTCAAGTCCCTGCCCGGCGCCCTGTACGAGACCGGGGTCGCCGTCGTCGTCGCGCTCACCTTCGCCCCGCACCTGGTCGCCGACGGCCGGCGCCTGCGGGCCGCGCGCCGGCTGCGGGGCCGTCCCGACCGGGGCGTCCGCGGCCTGGTGCAGGTCGGACTGCCGGTCCTTGAGGGCGCGTTGGAGCGTTCCGTCGCGCTCGCCGCCGCGATGGACGCCCGCGGCTACGGCCGTGCGGCCGAGGTCGCGCCCGCGGTCCGCCGCACCACCGCCGTGCTCACGCTCGGCGGTCTGCTCGGCGTCTGCGCCGGGACGTACGGGCTGCTCACCGCCGAGGGCGGCACCTACGGACTGCCGGTGCTGCTCACCGGGGTCGCCGCCGCCCTGGCCGGACTGTGGCTCGGCGGGCGCCGCTCCCCGCGCACCCGCTACCGCCCGGACTCCTGGAACGCGCGCTCCTGCCTGGTCGCCGGGTCGGGCGCGCTGGTCGCGGCCCTGCTGGCGCTCGCCGCCGCCCGCGACCCCCAGGCCCTGCACCCGGGCGTGGTCCCGCTCGTCGCGCCCACTCTTCCCCTGTGGCCCGCCGCCGCCGTACTCCTCGGTCTGGCCCCCGCGTTCGCCGCACCCGCGAGTCCCGCCCCCAAGGAGCCGTCGTGATCCGCTTCGAGGATGTCTCCGTCACCTACGACGGGGCGGTGGAACCCACCGTCCGCGGCGTCGACTTCGAGGTGCCCGAGGGTGAACTCGTCCTCCTCGTCGGCCCGTCGGGCGTCGGGAAGTCCACCGTGCTGGGCGCGGTCAGCGGACTGGTGCCGCACTTCACCGGCGGCACCCTGCGCGGCCGGGTCACCGTGGCCGGCCGGGACACCCGCACCCACAAGCCGCGCGAACTCGCCGACGTCGTCGGCACCGTCGGGCAGGACCCGCTGTCGCACTTCGTCACGGACACCGTGGAGGACGAACTCGCCTACGGCATGGAGTCGCTGGGCCTGGCCCCGGACGTGATGCGGCGGCGCGTGGAGGAGACCCTGGACCTGCTGGGCCTGGCCGGCCTGCGCGACCGCGCCATCGCCACCCTGTCCGGCGGCCAGCAGCAGCGGGTCGCGATCGGCTCGGTCCTCACCCCGCACCCGAAGGTCCTCGTCCTGGACGAGCCGACCTCGGCGCTCGACCCGGCCGCCGCCGAGGAGGTCCTCGCCGTCCTCCAGCGGCTCGTGCACGACCTCGGCACGACGGTCCTCATGGCCGAGCACCGCCTGGAGCGGGTCGTCCAGTACGCCGACCAGGTCGTCCTGCTGCCCGCCCCGGGCGCCGCCCCGCTGCTCGGGCCCCCCGCGGACGTCATGGCCGTCTCCCCGGTGTATCCGCCGGTGGTGGACCTGGGCCGCCTCGCGGGCTGGTCCCCGCTGCCGCTCACCGTCCGCGACGCCCGCCGCCGGGCCACGGACCTGCGGCAGCGGCTGGACGGCCGGGAGCCCGCACGCCCCGGGACGGCACCGGATACGAGCCTCCCGGCCCCCGCGCCCCGTTCGGAGCCCCGTCCGGCGCCCCGGTGGCGGCTGCGCCGCGCCCCCGCCGCCGAGCCCGTCCCGGCGGGCGCGCCCGTGGCCGAGGTCCACTCCCTCGGCGTCCGGCGCGCGGGTGTCCAGGCCCTGCGGAACGTCGACCTGTCCTTCGCACCCGGCGAGACCGTCGCCCTCATGGGCCGCAACGGCGCCGGGAAGTCCACGCTGCTCGGCTCGCTCGTCGGCCTGGTCCAGCCGTCCGCCGGGCGGGTCCGGGTCGGCGGCGCCGTCCCGCACCGCACCACGCCCCGCGAACTGGTGCGCCGGGTCGGGCTCGTCCCGCAGGAGCCGCGCGACCTGCTGTACGCCGACACGGTCGCCGCCGAGTGCGCGGCCGCCGACCAGGACGCGCAGGCCGCGCCCGGCACCTGCCGCGACCTGGTCCGCGAGCTGCTGCCCGGCGTCGGCGACGACACCCACCCCCGCGACCTGTCGGAGGGCCAGCGCCTCGCGCTCGCGCTCGCCGTCGTGCTCGCCGCCCGCCCGCCCCTGCTGCTGCTCGACGAGCCGACCCGCGGCCTCGACTACGGCGCCAAGACCCGTCTGGTCGCCCTGCTGCGCGCGCTCGCCGCCGAGGGACACGCCATCGTGCTCGCCACGCACGACGTCGAACTGGCCGCCGAACTCGCCCACCGGGTCGTGCTGCTCGCCGAGGGCGAGGTGATCGCCGACGGTCCGACGGCCGAAGTGGTGGTGTCCTCACCCTCCTTCGCCCCGCAGGTCACCAAGATCCTCGCCCCGCAGCGGTGGCTCACCGCCACCCAGGTCCGCGAGGCGCTGGCATGACGGCCCGCCCCGCCGACGCGAAGACCCGTCCCGCCGAGGAGAAGGTACGCCCGGCCGGCGCGAAGCCCCGTCCCCGGGTGCGGCCCGTCCGTCTCGGCCCCCGGTCCCTCGCCGCGCTCGCCCTGGTCAGCGCGGTCGGTGTGGCCGCGTTCGGCTGGCCGTTCCTCGCCCCGCCCGCCTCACAGCTCAGCGCGCACGCGCAGGACGCGCCCTGGCTGTTCGCGGGTCTGCTCGTGCTGCTCGTCGCCGTCGTCACCGCGACGATCTCGGAGTCCGGCCTCGGCCCGAAGGCCGTCGCCATGCTCGGCGTGCTGGCCGCGACCGGGGCCGCGCTGCGCCCGATCGGCGCCGGGACGGCCGGAATCGAGCCCATGTTCTTCCTCATGGTGCTGAGCGGGCGGGTGCTCGGGCCGGGCTTCGGGTTCGTCCTCGGCTCGGTGACGATGTTCGCCTCCGCGCTGCTCACCGGCGGGGTGGGCCCGTGGATGCCGTTCCAGATGCTCGCCATGGGCTGGTTCACCATGGGCGCGGGGCTGCTGCCGGGCCCGGACCGGCTGCGCGGACGCGCGGAACTGCTGCTGCTCGCGCTCTACGGCTTTCTGGCCGCCTTCGCCTACGGCACCGTCATGAACCTCGCGGGCTGGCCCTTCATGGGCACCCTCGCCTCCTCCATCGCCTTCGACCCGCACGCGGACATCGCCGCCAACCTGGCCCGGTTCGTGGCGTACTGCCTGGCCACCTCGCTCGGCTGGGACCTGGGCCGGGCCTCGGTCACCGTGGTCCTGACCCTCGTACTCGGCCACGCCGTCCTGCGGGCGCTGCGCCGGGCCACCCGCCGGGCCGCCTTCGAGGCCCCGGTCACCTTCGACGCACCCTCGCCGTGACACGCCCGGCGGGACCGCCCGCATGAGCTGGGTCGCCCACGAGTCCGGGCCGTTGCCCGCCCGGTCTGGCACATACGCGCGTTCACGGCCCTGACCTGCGCGTTGAGAGCTCGCTCACACCCATACGGAGCACCGTAAAAGCGGCGGAAACCAGCAAAAGGGGGTGTTTGCGGGCGGAGTTCCCGCCTGCTTTTCTGTACGGCGTCGCCAGGCTCCGCCCCGCCCGCACCGGGCGGGCTGAGCCGAGGGCACGCCCCGCCCCACACTCCGTGGTGCGCGGCAGCCCGCGATTCCCTGTCCCCGACGTGAGAGGTGATCCATGACCGTCTCCGCCCTCCGCGCCACCGCCACCCCGACGAAGGCCCTCACCACCACCGCCGTGGCCGCCGCCACCGCCGCCGCCCTGGCCCTCACCTCGGCCCCCGCCCACGCGGCCCCGCGGCACTCCGCCGCCTACGCCAAGGCGGCCGCGCGCCAGATGATCCCGGATGCCGCGCAGTTCCACGCGTTCAGCAAGATCGTCCAGCGGGAGAGCGGCTGGAACCCGCGCGCCACCAACGCCGCCTCCGGTGCCTACGGCCTGGTTCAGGCGCTGCCCGCGTCCAAGATGTCCTCGGCGGGCGCCGACTGGCGGACCAACCCCAAGACGCAGATCAAGTGGGGCCTGAAGTACATGAAGTCCCGCTACGGCAGCCCGGCCGGCGCCTGGAAGTTCTGGCGGGCCCACGGCTGGTACTGAGCCGGCCCCGAGCCGTCTCACGGCACCCATGGAGGGGGCGGCCCCCGATCCCCCGGGCCGCCGCCTCCGCCGTGTCCGGCCGCAACCTCCCCCTCCGTTCTGCTTTCCTGACCCCATGACGACGGACCCGCCCCCGGACGCCCCCGAGGCACGCGGGCTGCGCCTGGTGGCGGTGCTCCTGGGGCTGACCGTGGTCAGCGGACTGATCGACGCGGTCAGCTACCTCGGGCTCGGGCACGTCTTCACCGCCAACATGACCGGCAACGTGGTCGTGCTCGGCTTCGCCGCCGCCGGGGCACCGGGCTTCTCCGTGCCGCACACCGCCACCTCTCTGGTGTGCTTCCTGGTGGGCGCCGCGGTCGGCGGCCGGGTCGCCGTGCGCTACGGCACCGGCTCGCGCCGCACCTGGGCCAGGGTGACCCTCGCCGCCGAGGCCGTACTGGTCGCGGCGTCGGCCGTGGTGGCCTTCACGGCGCCGGGCACGGAGGCCATGGTGTACTCCGTCATCGCCCTGACCGCCTTCGCGATGGGCCTGCGCAACGCGACGGTCATCAAGCTGAACGTGCCCGACCTGACGACCACCGTCCTGACCAGGACCCTGACGGGTCTCGCCGCCGACTCCAAGGCCGGCGGCGGCACGGGCCGCCGCTCCCCGCGCCGCACGGCCTCCGTGATCGCGATGCTGGCCGGCGCCGTCCTCGGCGCCTGGCTCGTCGTCCACCACGACCTGGGCATCCCCCTGCTGATCGCGGCGGCCATGGCGGGCATCCTGGCCGCGGTGACGTCGGGACGCGAATGACGCCCCGCCTCCGGTGGGAGGGGCCGTACTCACAAGGCACTTGATGTGCCAGGATGCCGCCCATGGTGAACGTGCACCGTCATCTGGCCGATGACGAGGAACTGATACATGCGACCCGCCAGCACTGGACGCAGATGGTGGGCGAGTTCGTCGTGCTCGTCCTCGTCTGGGCCGTGGCGGGCGCGCTGGCGTGGGTGATTCCGTCCGACAAGGACTGGGGCACCGTCGTCCGTTACGTGGTGCTGGGCGTGGCGGTGGTCATCTCCGTCTGGTTCTGGCTGCGGCCGCTGCTGATCTGGCGCAGCACCGTCTACATCGTCACGACGAAGCGGGTCTCCGTGCGCACCGGCTTCCTGACGAAGACCGGGCACAGCATCCCGCTGGCCCGCGTCAACGACGTCGAGTTCCGCGCCACGCTGTGGGAGCGCATCCTGCGCGAAGGGACGCTGACCGTCCAGTCGGCCTCGGAGCACGGGATGCTGGAACTGAAGCACGTCTCGGACCCGGAGGGCCTCCAGGGCCTGATCTACGAGGCCGTGGAGAACGAGCAGCGCAGCCACCAGTGGAACGGGCAGGTACCGCCGGTCGCCGGCTGACGATCAGCCGGCGTCCGCAGCCGCCCACGACACGAAGTCGGTGAAGGCGGCAGGCGCGAGGGTGAGCACCGGCCCGGCGGGAGTCTTGGAGTCCCGTACGGCCACGGTGGCCTCCGGCGTTTCGGCGATTTCGAGGCAGTTGCCGCCCTGGTCGCCGCTGTACGACGACTTGCGCCAGGCCAGGGCGCCGAGCGGCGCACATTCGACGCAGGATCCGCCCTGGTCGCCGCTGTAGCTGGACTTACGCCACTGGATCTTCGTCGGCACCACGTTGCTCCCCATAACGCTCCTCCATCACGTGCCGGATCAGCTCCGCCGAATCCCTGAGCGAAAGCGCGGCGGCCTGGAGGTGATCGTAACGGAGCGAACAGTCCGTGACGGTTTCCGGATTGGCGCTCGGATGCCCGCTGCCGTAGCCCTCCGTATAGACGATGTCGGGGTCTCCGGCGAAGTGGAAGACGTCGAACGAGCCTTGAAGTCCCGCGTGCACACCGGCCGAGAACGGCAGCACCTGGATGTTGACGCGCGGGTTGGTTTCGAAGGTCAGCAGGCGGGCCAGTTGACCCCGCATCGTCTCCCGGCTACCGATCTCCTGGCACAGCACGGTCTCGCTGAGCACGGACCAGAAGACCGGAGGCTCGCTCTTCTCGAAGATGCGCTGGCGAGCCAGCCGTACGGCGGTGCGGTCATCGATGTCGACCACATGCATCGCACTGAGGACGGCACGCGCGTACGCCTTGGTCTGCAACAGACCGTGCACCAGGTGGGTGTGGAAAGTGTGGATCTTGACTGCTCGCGCCTCCAGCTCCGCCACCTGCTGAAACCACGCCGGAAGCTGGCTGCGCATCACCAACGCGACCAGCCTGGACAGCAGTCCGTCCGTGCCCAGCGCCGCGTCCACCCGTTCGCTGAACTCCGGCGTCGGCAGCTTCCGCGCCGTCTCGACCTGTCCAACCAGCGAGCCGGTGTAGTTGATGATGTCGCCCAGCTGCCGTTGCGTCAGACCGGCGGCCTCCCGGAGCCGGCGCAACTCGAAGCCGTAGTAGTCGAGCGGCGAGGCTCCCGGGTCGAGGACATTGACGTTGGTCACGCATGACCCCTTTCACGCGACGCCCCACAGGCGGACCCGTTGTGTTCAGGCGGTAGCCCAGCGTAGTGACAGCAGGTCAGTCTCGTACCGTGAACGACTACTTTCCCTCCGTCCTGGCGGGACCCCGTCCCGACCAGTACCGCATGTGCCTCACCCTCGGTGAGCACTCCGCTCGGCACATCCGCCGTATCGTCCGTTCCTGCCTGGGTGATTGGGGCCTGGCCGGGCTCACCGACGCGGTGGAGCTGGCGGTGACCGAGCTGGTCGCCAACGTCGTACGGCATGTCCCGGACCGGCGCTGCACGCTGCTGGTGCTGCGGCAGACGGACGGGGTCCGTGTGGAGGTGACGGACGGGTCGCCGCAACTGCCCGCCGTGCCCTTGGACTTGTCGCCGGAGGCGGAGGGCGGACGGGGACTGCTGCTGGTCGACGCGGTGACCGACAGGTGGGGCGTGGAGCCGCGCGCAGGGGCCGGAAAGACCGTGTGGTTCGAGTGCGTGGGCGCTGGGACACTCCCGCCGTGAGGAGCTTCACCGGGTCCGCCCGGGCAGGGCTCGGCAGGCGACCAGGGCGCACACCGCCGCCAGCGGCAGCTCCGCGCAGAAGGCCATCGCCAGGGCGGCTGCCGCCTCGCCCGCCGAGGCCGTGGTCGTGTCGAACCAGGCGTCCGCCACCAGCAGCGTCGCGGTCCCCGCGGCGGTGACGCAGCGGCGGGCGTCCGCCCGGGCCAGGAGCAGCCCCGTCACCACCAGCCCCAGTGACTCCAGCGCGTCCAGCCCCACCCACGCCGTGCTCCACCGCACCGGCCCGGAACCGCCGGGCAGGCACCCCGCCAGCACCAGCAGCCACGGGAGCAGCGCCAGGCCGGCCACCACCAG
This sequence comes from Streptomyces sp. NBC_01788, assembly GCF_035917575.1. Lineage (GTDB taxonomy): Bacteria > Actinomycetota > Actinomycetes > Streptomycetales > Streptomycetaceae > Streptomyces. Next base: position 2,575,568 of record NZ_CP109090.1, read on the forward strand.
GGCCGCGCTCGCCCACCGCTGCCGCCGGCCGGACCTGATCGCCGACCACAACCGGGGGATCGGCTACCTGCTCAAGGAGCGGGTCTCCGACGTCGAGGAGTTCGTCGCGGCGCTGCGCCGGGTGGCTGCCGGGGGCACCGCGCTCGACCCGGAGGTGGTCTCCCAGCTTCTGCTGCGCCGCCGCAGCGACCCGCTCGACCGGCTCACGCCCAGGGAGCGCGAGGTCCTCGGTCTGATGGCGGAGGGTCGATCCAACGCGGGTATCGCCGAGGCCCTGGTGGTCGGGGACAGCGCGGTGGCCAAGCACATCAACAGCATCTTCACCAAGCTCGACCTGTCCCCGGCCGACGGCGACCACCGCCGGGTGCTGGCGGTACTGCGCTTCCTGGCCTCGGCGTGAGCGGCCGCCCTCAGCCCAGCTTCCGGCAGTAGAGGGCGTCCGGGGTCCGGCTGGATCCCAGCCGGCCCGTGTAGGCGATTCCGGCCAGGTACTCGTCGTTCGCGCACTGTCCCTTGTAGTGGCCGTAGGCGAAGTCGCCGCCCTGGGGGGACGTGCCCCTGTTGTCGCTCCGGTCGAACCAGACGGTCCGGCCGCTCGTGCCGAGTGCTCCGGCCGGGGCCGCGGTGCACAGGGCGGCGGAGACGGCGGCGCCGCGGACGCTGTAGCCGGTGAGGAACTGGCCGTCGGCGCACTGGAGTTTGGTGTAGCCACTGGCCCAGTCCTGGCCCGGGGCGACATGGCGCTCGTCGACGACGACCTCGTGGGCGCCGGCCGGGTTCGCCAGGGGGCCGGTGGACACGTCCGCGCACAGGCCGCGGTTGCCGGTGTGGCTGAGGCCGAGGAGGCGCTGCCCGTCGGGGCAGACCGCCTTGCGGGCGCCGGGGTTCCAGTCGGGCAGGGCCCGCATCCGCCGGGAGGCGACGAAGTCGCCGTGGTCGGGGCTGAGCATCGACCAGTCGGCCACGGGGGCGACGGGGCCGGTGCGTCCCTGGGCCCGGACGAGCCGGGTCCAGGCGCCGGCCCGCCAGTCGTCGCCGTCGTAGACGCCCATGCGGTGGCCGGCCGAGTCCCAGTGCAGCAGGGCCCAGCCGTTGCCCTTGCGGTTCTCGTGCCAGCCGACGAGTGGCCAGTACGCGAAGTCGGCGTCGGTGCGGATGAGGTCGTCGACGAAGTTCTCGAACCAGGCACGCGGTGCGGCGCCGGTCTCCTCGCGGCCGCCGACGCCGAACTCGCTGATCCAGACCGGGGCCGTGAAGTGCTGGTCCTGCTCGGCGGCCACGTAGAGCGCCTGGCGGTTCACCACGTCGGTCAGTTCGGCGGGGCCGAGGTCGCGGTAGCGGGGGTCACTGGTCTCGCCGAGCCCGGTGGCGCCGCTGTGGTTCGGGCCCGTGTAGTCGTAGAAGTGGGCCGAGTAGACGAGCTTGCCGGAGTCGACGAGTGTGTGGGAGAGGCGGCGTACGGGTTCCAGGGTGGGGCGCCCGTGCGCGAAGCCGTCGACGGGGATGCCGGTCCAGTTGATGCCCTCGACGATGATCAGCAGGTCGGGGTCGGCCTCCGTGAGGATGCGGTCGGCGACGTGCTGCGAGGCGGCGAACCAGTCGTGGTCGTCGCCGAGGCCCCAGTTGGGGTCGTCCCAGACGCTGCGGCGCACCTCGTTGTAGAGGTCGGCGCCGACGACGCGTTTGTTGTCCTGGTAGCGGCGGGCCATGAACAGCCAGTCGTTCTCCCAGGCCCCGGTGGACCGGCTCGCGTTCCAGCGTTCGTTTCCGTCGACTCCACAGCACCAACGCGTCGTGTTGGTGTGGTTGTTGAGGATCACGGCGAGTCCGGCGTCGGTGAGTCCGCGCACCACCGCGTCGTACACCTGAAGCGGTGTCCTTCCGCGCAGCGAGGGGTTGGCGGCGACGGCGCGGTCCGTGACGGGTCGGTCGTCGTGGATCATCTCGTTGGAGAAGGGCAGCCGGATGCTGTTGATCCCGATCTCCCGGAAGCCGGAGACGATCTCGGCCACGGGGGCCCGGTCCAGGCCCAGCGGGACGCGGTCGGAGTTCTCGCCCGCGTGGTGGTTGGCGTCGTCCTCGGTGCTCCCGGAGCCGTTCCATGTGCCGCTGGCCCCGTGCCAGTTGCCCGACCGCAGCTTGAACCGGTTCCCGTTCGCGTCGACGATCCAGCGGCCCCGCGTGCTGAGCGGCGGCGTCCAGTCCGCGGCGGTTGCGGAGGCCGCCGCAGCCTCGGCGCCGACCTCCTTCCCCACGGCGGCCGCGGGAGCGACGGGCGCCAGGGGCGCCAGGGGCGCCAGCAGGAGCACGGCGGTCAGGCCGGCCCGGCCCAGGAATCGACGCATGGTTGACCGTCCCGAGTGACCGTGGCTGTCATGTATGCGTCAGCATGGTGGACGTTCCGGCATCAGTCCAGACCTGCCCGCCGAACCCGGGTCAGCGGGTGGCGAGTTCGGGTGCCGGTTGCCTCTCCGGTGCGGCGGGCTCGGCGGCCGCGCGCGGGCCGGACAGCAGGTACGTCAGCCCGAAGCCCGCGCCGACGACGATCGCGCCGCCCACCGCGTCCAGCACCCAGTGGTTACCGGTGGCGACGATGGCCGAGACCGTGAAGAGGGGGTGGAGGAGGCCCAGGGCCTTCATCCACCACTTCGGGGCGACGACCGCGATGACCACGCCGCACCACAGCGACCAGCCGAAGTGCAGGGACGGCATCGCCGCGTACTGGTTGGTCAGGGCCGTCAGGGTGCCGTAGTCCGGCTGGGAGAAGTCCTGGACGCCGTGGACCGTGTCGATGATGCCGAGGTCCGGCATCAGGCGGGGCGGGGCCAGGGGGTAGAGCCAGAAGCCGACGAGGGCGAGGAGCGTGGCGAAGCCGAGGGCCGCACGGGCCCAGCGGTAGTCGACCGGGCGGCGCCAGTACAGGACGCCGAGGACCGTCAGCGGGACGACGAAGTGGAAGGACTCGTAGTAGAAGTCGAAGAAGTTCCGCAGCCAGTCGATCTTCACCACGGCGTGGTTGACCGCGTGCTCGATGTCGATGTGCAGGAAGCGCTCGATGGAGAGGATCTCGTCGCCGTGCCGCTCGGCGCGGGACCGGCCGCCGGAGATGGTGCCGCCGGTCGCGGCGAGGCGGACCTGCTGGTAGGCGGCGTAGGTGACGCGTATGAGGAGCAGTTCGAGGAGCAGGTTCGGGCGGCTGAGGACCCGGCGCAGGAAGGGCAGCAGGGGGACCCGCCGGAAGCGGGCCGGGACCGGCGGCGCGTACTGCGTGGGGACGGGCGAGGCGTAGTGCTCCGAGGCGCGGGCCAGGAACGGCACGGCCGTCGCGGTGGCGAGGGCGGCCAGCAGGACGATGTTGTCCCGCAGTGGGTACAGGACCGCCATGTGCGGCAGCATCATCGTCGCCGGCAGGGTCATGACGAGGATGACGGCGACCGGCCAGACGTACCGGTCCGAGGCGCGGCGGCCGACCCGGCCGACGACCGCGAGCAGCACCCACAGGAGCTGGTGCTGCCAGGTGGTGGGCGACACCGCTATCGCCGCGCAGCCGGTGATCGCGACGGCGAGCAGGAGCTGGCCGTCGCGGGCGTAGCGCACGGCCCGGCGCAGGCCGAGCACGGCGACCGCCGCGCCCAGCAGCAGGAACAGGCCCACCTCCAGCGGGCCGGTCAGGCCGAGCCGGAGCAGGGCGCCGTGCAGGGACTGGTTGGCGAGGGCGTCGGCGCGGCCGCCGAGACCCACGCCCGCCATGTGGTGCACCCAGTAGGTGTGGGAGTCGTGCGCCATCGCGGCCCAGGCGAGCGCGGTGCACGCGGCGAACGTGACGGCGGTGGAGACGGCGGCCTGCCGGCGCCGGGTGAACCACAGCAGGGGCGCGAAGAGGAGCACCGCGGGCTGGAGCGCGGCCGCGAGGCCGATCAGCGCGCCGCCGGCCCGCTGTCCGCGTACGACGAAGCAGCCGAGCAGGACGAGCAGGACCGGGATGATGCTGGTCTGGCCGAGCCAGAGCGTGTTGCGCACCGGCAGCGACAGCATGAGCAGGCTGATCGCGACGGGTGCGGCCAGCAGGGAGGTGCGGCGGCCGACGGGCTCGGGCAGGGCGCGGGCGGCGATCAGCCCGAGGGCGGCCACGAGCAGCAGCGTGCCGAAGGTCCATCCCCAGCCGAGGGCCTGCTCGGCGGCCCTGGTCAGCGGCTTGAGCACCAGACCGCCGAAGGGGGTGCCGGTGAACTGCGTCGACTCGTACAGCGACCCCTTGACGTGCAGGACGCCGTTCGGTCCGGCCCAGGTCTCCAGGTCGGTGAGCCGGCTGCCGCGCGGGGTGGTGAGGACGGCGGCCACCTGCCGTATCGCGAGGATCGCGGCGATCAGCCACAGACCCAGGCGGGTCGCGTGCAGGCGCGCCGTGGCCGGGTCCGCCGCCGCTCCGAACGCCGCCGCCGGTCCCCCACCGTGCTCCGCATTCGCCACGCCCCCTCGGCCTCCCGCCCGTACGTCCCGCGCTCTTCCCGCGCCGGGAACTCCTTCTCGCCGTCTCCGAGAGGCTCGCGCCTCCCCCGGAGAGGGACGCGGCTACCCCCGATTCACCTGTCGTCCGCTCGCCTTTTGTCAGGATGACGATAGTCCGCGGGGGGTTCGGTTCCCCCGGCCGGGCGCGACAAGGATCACAGTGCGGAGCGGCCGATCACGGTCCGTGCGGGGACCAAGTGCCTGGACAGCCCGCATTTAGGTGCACTATGCACCGACGCGCGTACGGTGCGTAACGGACATCAACAGCCGTATGGTCGATTTTCGGCCTGCCCAGGTGGGCTGCATCCGGCCCCCGCGTCAGCGCCGCCGCACGGGCCGGGTCCCTGTCCCCGTCGAAAGGCAGGCGAGCGAAGCCTTGTCAGCTGTCACCGTCACCGCACCCCGGCCCGTCTCTCTCACCAAGAGCCGCCACACCACCGTCACCGACCCGGTACTCGTCCGGCGCGCTGTGAGGGCCGCCGCGCTGGGCAACGCCATGGAGTGGTTCGACTTCGGTGTCTACAGCTACATCGCGGTGACGCTGGGCAAGGTCTTCTTCCCCTCAGGCAACCCGACGACGCAGTTGCTCTCCACGTTCGGCGCCTTCGCCGCGGCCTTCCTGGTCCGCCCGCTCGGCGGCATGGTCTTCGGCCCACTGGGCGACCGCATCGGCCGCCAGAAGGTGCTGGCCTTCACCATGATCATGATGGCCGTGGGCACCTTCGCCATCGGCCTGATCCCCTCCTACGCGACGATCGGCGTCGGGGCGCCGCTGCTGCTGCTCGCGGCCCGGCTGGTGCAGGGCTTCTCCACCGGCGGCGAGTACGCGGGGGCGTCCACCTTCATCGCCGAGTTCGCCCCGGACAAGCGGCGCGGCTTCCTCGGGAGTTGGCTGGAGTTCGGCACCCTGGCCGGTTACATCGGCGGCGCGGGCCTGGTCACCCTGATGACGGCCCTGCTGTCCTCGGACCAGATGACCTCCTGGGGCTGGCGGATCCCGTTCCTGATCGCGGGCCCCATGGGCATCATCGGCCTCTATCTGCGGATGCGCCTGGAGGAGACCCCGGCGTTCGCGGCGGAGGCCGAGAAGTGCGAGTCACGCCCGAAGGTGCCGCTGCGCGAGATGATCGCCGGCCAGTGGAAGGCGCTGCTGCTGTGCGTGGGCCTGGTGCTGGTCTTCAACGTCACCGACTACATGCTGCTGTCGTACATGCCGAGCTATCTGACCAGCGTGCTCAAGTACGACGAGACGCACGGACTGCTCGTCGTCCTCTGCGTGATGGCCCTGATGATGATCGTCCAGCCGTTCGCGGGAGCGCTGACCGACCGCGTCGGACGCCGCCCGGTGATCGCCGCCGGCTGCGCGGGCTTCCTGTTCCTGTCGGTCCCGGCGCTGCTGCTGATCCGCCAGGGAAGCCTGGCGGCGGTCGGCCTCGGCATGGCCGCCCTGGGCCTGCTCCTGGTCTGCTTCACGGCCGCGATGCCGTCCGCCCTGCCGGCGCTGTTCCCGACCCGGGTCCGCTACGGCTCGCTGTCGATCGGCTTCAACATCTCCGTCTCACTGTTCGGCGGGACGACCCCGCTGGTGGTCACCGCCCTGATCGGCGCGACCGGCGACCTGATGATGCCCGCCTACTACATGATGGCGGCCTCGCTGATCGGCGGCGCGGCGGTCTGGTTCATGGCGGAGTCGGCGGGCCGTCCGCTGCCGGGCTCGGCGCCGTCGGTGGAGGCGTGAACGCCCTGCCCGTCATTGCCTGACAGCGCCTCCGCACCCGGCTATATTCGTTAGCGCAGCTACTTAGAGAATCTAACTAGACATACGAAAGGCCTGGTTCATGAGCCACTCGCAGCTGTGGGACGACGTGGACGACTACTTCACCACTCTGCTGTCCCCGGAGGACGAAACCCTTCAGGCCACGGTGCGTGACAGCGACGCGGAGGGCCTGCCGCACATCAACGTCACCGCGAACCAGGGCAAGCTGCTGCACCTCCTCGCCCAGGTCCAGGGCGCCCGCGCCATCCTGGAGATCGGCACGCTCGGCGGCTACAGCACCATCTGGCTGGCCCGCGCGCTGCCCGCCGACGGACGGCTGATCTCCCTTGAGTACGACCCCCGCCACGCCGACGTGGCCCGCCGCAACATCGCGCGCGCCGGCCTGGACCGGGTCGCCGAGGTGCGGGTGGGTCCCGCCCTGGAGTCGCTGCCCCAGCTCGCCGACGAGAACCCGCCGCCCTTCGACCTGGTCTTCGTCGACGCCGACAAGGCCAACAACCGGCACTACGTGGAGTGGGCCCTGCGCCTGACCCGCACCGGCAGCCTGATCGTCCTGGACAACGTCGTACGCGGCGGCCACGTCACCGACCCCACCAGCACCGACCCGAGCGTGCTCGGCACCCGCGCCGCCCTCGAACTCATCGCCGAGCACCCCAGGCTGGACGGCACGGCGATCCAGACGGTCGGCAGCAAGGGCCACGACGGCTTCGCGCTGGCGCGGGTGCTGGAGTAGCGGGAGCGAACGGCCGGGGCCGCCGCTCCGCCGCCGTCACCCGGGCGGTGCTCATACCTCGTGGAAGAACCCGACGTTGACGCTGCGCGGACTCGTGCGGTCCTGCACGACGATCTCGCCGGAGCCGCCCCGGGGCAGCGCGACGGTCCCGCCGTAGGCGAGCGGCTGGGTGGACTCACCGAGGGTCAGCCGGACCTCGGAGGAGGGGTCCGGCTGGGAGCCGCGCAGCCAGGTGACCTGCCAGGTCCCGTCGGCCGCGCACTGGAACTCCAGATGGACGCGGGATACGAACAGCCAGTCGTCGGGCGTCACCAGGCGGCAGACGGCCGGGTCCCGGCCCACCCGCAGCGCGGCGCCCGGCTCGCTGGGAGCGTCGGCCATGAGCATCCCGGCCGTGGCACCCGCATCCGTCCCGGAGACGGAGGCCATGGTCAGTTCGAGCACGTCGGTTCTCCCTGTGGCGTCTTTCGCGCGGTGGCCGGATTGCCTGACCGCCGCCGAATGATAAAACGCCAGGCGGGGCCACGTCCGGCACAATGGGCCCATGACCGAGCGAAAGCCACCCGGTGTTCCGTTCGAGTCCTGGGTCGACAAGCAGATCCGTGACGCGCAGCGGCGCGGCGAGTTCGACCGCTTGCCGGGCGCGGGCGAGCCGCTGCCGGACGACATGACGTACGACGAGCTGTGGTGGGTCAAGCGGAAGATGGCCCGCGAGGGCCTGTCCTGCCTGCCACCGACGCTCGCGCTGCGCAAGCAGGCCGAGGACGCGCTCGCGGCGGCGCTCGCGGCCCCCTCGGAGCGGATCGTCCGTGCCGTCATCGCGGACATCAACACCAAGATCCTCGACATGATGCTGAAGCCGCCGCCGGGCCCGCCGCTGGGCCTGAAGCGGTACGACGTCGAGGAGGTCGTCCAGGAGTGGCGGACGCGGCGCGCGGCGGCCGAGTAGACCCTGACGGCGAAGTGGGCCCGAACGGCCGGGTGGGCCCGGACGGCCGAGTGGGCCCGAGCGGCCGAGTTCTCCGTCCGGTGCGTGCTTAACCGGTTGCGCCCGCCCCCCACCGCGTCCCCACAATGTCGGTCGTGACCTGGACCATCGCCCCGGAACCCGTCGACTCCCCCGCGGCCGCCGCACTGTGGCGCGCGTACTACACGGAGGTCAGCGACCGCTGGTACCTGCTGCACGAGGGACACCGCACCGACCCCGCCGAGCTGGAACGGGAGATCGCCGCCCACGCGGGCGCAGAACTCTCCCCGCCCACCGGCCAGTTGATCCTCGCACGGTACGACGGCAGCCCGGCCGGCACCGCGGGCGTACGGCTGCTGGACGCGGAACGGGCCGAACTCACCCGGGTGTTCCTGCGCCAGGAGGTGCGTGGCAGAGGCGGCGCCGCCCTCCTGGTCACCGCCGCCGAGGACGCCGCCCGCGCGCTGGGCGCACGCCGAATGATCCTCGACACCCGCAGCGACCTCGCGGAGGCCCGCGCCCTGTACACCCGGCTCGGCTACACGGAGACCGCCCCACACAACGAGGACCCGTACGCGGAGCACTGGTTCGCCAAGTCCCTCGCCTGAGGCTCAGGCCGGACGCGTCGCCGGGCGTCCCTCGTGCGGCCGTTCGGAGTCGGACCCGCACAGCTCCCCCGTAAGCTCCTTCACCAGTTGCACCAGATCGGTCGGCCGGTCCGGGCCCCACCAGTCGCCGAGCAGTTCGGCGAGTGACTCCTCCCGGGCGTGCGCCAGACGCTCGGCGGCCTCAAGGCCCGCGCCGGTCAGTACGAGGTCCACAGCCCGGCGCTCGCCCAGGTGCCGCTCCTCGACCTCACGGACGGCCCCGATGATGGCGCTCAGCGGCAGGGTGCTGCGCTCGGCCAGCAGCGCGGGCTCCACCCAGCCGTACTTCTTGATCCGCAGCACCAGCCAGCTCGTCGCGGGGTCGAGGTCGTAGCCCGCCCGCGCCGTGATCTCCCGGTAGATCTCGCGCCGCCCCTCGCGGGTGCCCAGCACGGACAGCGCCCGGCACACCTCGTCGTACGAGGACCGCTCGACCGGGTTGGTCGCGTACGTCTCCGTGACGTCGGGGGCCGTGACCGAGCCGCGCAGCCGGTCCTCCTTCAGGAACCAGGCCAGTACGAAGCCGACGAGGGCGACCGGGGCGGCGTAGAGGAAGACATCGGTGATCGCGGACGCGTACGCGTGCAGCGCCGCCGGACGCAGCGCGGCCGGCAGGGCGGCGATACCGCGCGGATCGGACTTCAGCGTGTTCGCCGACACTCCGGGCGGCAGCGGCACGCCCTTGAAGGCGGCGGTCAGTTTGTCGCCGAGGCGGCTCGCGAAGACCGTACCGAAGATGGCCACGCCGAAGGAGGCGCCGATGGAGCGGAAGAAGGTGGCGCCCGAGGTGGCGACACCCAGGTCCTCGTAGCCGACGGAGTTCTGCACGATGAGGACGAGCACCTGCATGACCAGGCCGAGGCCCACGCCGAAGACGAAGAAGCAGACGCTCATCACGAGCGTCGCGCTGTGCTCGTCGAGCTGGTGCAGCAGGAGCAGCCCGATCGCGGTGACGGCGGTGCCCACGACGGGGAACACCTTCCAGCGGCCGGTCCGGCTGACGATCTGCCCGGAACCGGTGGAGGCCGACAGCATGCCCACCACCATGGGCAGCATGTGCACACCGGACACCGTCGGCGAGATGCCCCGCACGACCTGGAGGAACGTCGGCAGATAGGTCATCGCGCCGAACATGGCGAAGCCGACGATGAAGCTGATGACCGCGGAGAGGGAGAACGTGCGGATGCCGAACAGCTTCAGCGGCAGCACCGGCTCGGCCGCCCTCCGCTCCACGGCCAGGAACGCGAGGACGAGCACGACGCCGACCACCATCAGGCCGATGATCTGCGGCGAGCCCCAGCCCCAGGTGGTGCCCCCGAGCGAGGCGACCAGCACCAGGCAGGTGGCGACCGAGGCGATGAGGAGGGTGCCGAGGTAGTCGATGACGTGCCGCTGCGATCGGGGGGAGATGCGCAGGGCGGCGGCGATCACGGCGAGGGCGACCATGCCGACGGGGATGTTGACGTAGAACACCCACCGCCAGCTCAGGTGCTGGGTGAACAGGCCGCCGAGCAGCGGCCCGAGCACACTGGTCGTGCCGAACACCGCGCCGAACAGCCCCTGGTAACGGCCGCGTTCGCGGGGCGAGACGACATCGCCGACGATCGCCATCGACAGCACCATCAGCCCGCCGCCGCCCAGGCCCTGCAGGGCCCGGAACCCGATCAGCTCAGGCATGTTCCGCGCCATGCCGCACAGCGCGGAACCGATCAGGAAGATCACGATCGCGGTCTGGAAGAGCTTCTTGCGCCCGTACTGGTCACCGAGCTTGCCCCACAGCGGAGTCGCGGCGGTCGACGCCAGCAGATACGCCGTGACGACCCAGGACAGATGCTCCAGTCCGCCGAGGTCGCTGACGATGGTGGGCAACGCGGTCGACACGATGGTCTGGTCGAGCGCGGCCAGAAGCATGCCGAGGAGCAGCGCGCCGATCGAGACGAGGACGTTGCCGGGCACCTGCTCGGGCGGAGCCGCGGCACCACCGGGCGGGGCCTGCGCACCCGGCGGACCCGGCGGACCCTGCTCGGCCTGGGGGCCCTGTTCGACCTGGGGGCGCTGCTGGGCTCGGGAACGCTGCTCGGCCTGGGTACCCTGCTCGGCTTGGCGACCCTGCTCGTTCTGCGGGACGCGCTCGGTCTGCGGGACGCGCGGGGACGCGGCGACGGCCGACGACGGCCGGTCGCCGCCCGGGACCTCGCCCGGGGCGTCGCCCGTCGTCCCCGTCATGCCGGTCCTGCCGTGCCCATCGCCGGCCATGGAGTCCTCCCGACGCTCTCGTGACATCTTCCATCGTCATCGGTGTGTCCGGTTATGGCCTGTTGAGTCCTCCCGGACGCCGCCATTCCGGGGGCCCTTGGGGGAGAAGGTGTGTGGAGGATCTGCATAATCCTTGGAGTTCGTACGGGAGGGGACCGACGCGTGGAAGAGCGGAAGGGGCATGCCTGCCCCGAGTGCGGGGTGCCCCGGGGCTTGGACAACACCCCGTCATGCGCCTGCGGAAGCCGGGCGGCCGACGCTCTCCGCAACACCCGGACGGCCGAGGCCGCGGCGGCGGAGGACTTCAATCCACTACGGATACGGCCGTACGTGGACATCGGGGAGCCACCGGCACCGAAGGGCACGGCCGCGGACGTCCTGACAGGGGTTACTCCGGCGGGGGGCGGTACTTCGCCGGACGCTTCGGCGGGGGGCGATGCTTCGGCCGAGGGCGGCGCCTCGGCGAGGGGCGCCGGGCATGGCGGGGTCACCGGAGCCGCCGGGGTCGCTGAATCCCCTGGTGCCGCTGGAGCCGCCGCAACCGCAGGAACAGCCGGAGCCGCTGAGGCAGCCGGGGCCACCGGAGACAACGTAGACAGCAGGGCCGCCCAAGCGCTCGCAGCCACCAGGCCCGCCGAAGCCGACGGGACCTCCGGGGCCACCGAAGGCACCATGACCTCCGGAGCCGCCGGTACGGCCGGCGCCGCCGGGGCCGCCGGGCAGGAGCCGCAGCCCTCCTCCCCCAACACCGACTCCACGATGGTGCTGCGCGCCCTCCCCGCTGAGGCCGCGTCGGCACGAGGGGCCGCTCCCGCTGATGCGCGGACGGCACAGAAGGGCGACCCCACCGGGTCCGCTCCGGGCCGGCAGGACACTTCGGCTCAGCCCTCGACGGGACAACAGGGCACCCCCGCGGAGTCCACGATGGCGCTACGCGCCATCCCCGCACAGCCGCCGGCCCGCACCACCCCACCCGCGACCGGCCTGTTCGCACCGCCGCCGGGTGAACCGAGCGCGGCCGACGTGAGCATGTTCGACACGGCGACGGCGGAGGACCGGGCTGCCACATGGAACTCGGCCGCCGGCGCTGAGGGCTCCGGAGACCCAGCGGGCCGGCCGGGCCGGGCGGGCACCCGCCATGGTGGCCGGCGCACCCGCCCCGCCGTCGTGGTCGCCGCAGGCGCGGCCGTGGTCACCGTCGTGGCGGGGGCGGGGTTCGCGAGCGGGCTGTTCTCCTACGAGTCACCGGAACGGGACCACGCCTCCCGTCAGGTACGGGAGAGCGTCCCGGACGCGTGGGTGGAGACGCCCACGGCGTCCGCGTCGACGTCCACCGTGCCGTCGTACACGCCTTCCGTCGCCGCGTCGACGGGCGAGTCGCCGCCGCCCGGCGCGGACGTCTCGCCGTCCGCGTCCGCCTCGGCGCCGGGGACGGCGGAGCCGTCGCCGTCCGGACCGGAGGCGGAGAACGCTCCCGCCCCGGGTCCGGAGTCGGCCGGGCCGACGGAGACGGCGACGACCTTGCGCGAAAGCGCCCCGGCGGCCCCGGCCCCGGCCCCGGTGCTGCGCCGCGGCGACCAGGGCGCCGGTGTGACCGAACTCCAGCTACGACTGGGCCAGTTGTTCCTGTTCCCGGGGAAGGCCGACGGTTTCTTCGGCCACAGGCTCGAGAAGTCCGTACGCACGTACCAGTGGACCCGCGGCATCAGCGGCGACGACCCCGGGGTGTACGGACCGGCGACGAGGGCGCGCCTGGAGTCGGAGACGAAGGCGCCCTGACCCAAGGTGCGTCCCGGCGCCGCCACCACTAGGCGACGTGCAGCCGGACGCCCCCGTCGTCGAGGGCCTCGACCCGCACCTGGGTCAGGTCCCGCACGACGGCGTCCGGCCGGTGGAACCCGGCACGAGGACCGACACCGATCACCCGCATGCCCGCGGCGCGGCCGGCCGCGATCCCGGCTCCGGAGTCCTCGAAAACCACGCAGTCGGCGGGCGCGACTCCCAGTTCGGCGGCGCCCTTGAGGAAGCCCTCGGGGTCCGGCTTGCTCGCCCCGACGGACTCGGCGGTGACGCGGACGTCGGGCAGGGACAGGCCCGCGGCGGCCATCCGGGCCGTGGAGAGGGCCACGTCGGCGGAGGTGACGAGGGCATGCGGCACGCCCCGCAGCCCCGCGAGGAACTCCGCCGCCCCGGGGATCGGGATCACGCCGTCCATGTCCGAGGTCTCCTCGGCGAGCATGCGCGCGTTCTCGGCGAGGTTCCGCTCCACGGGCCGGTCCGGCAGCAGCAGCGCCATCGAGGCGTGCCCCTGACGACCGTGGACGACCTTCATCACCTCGTCGCCGTCCAGCCCGTGCCGGTCGGCCCAGCGACGCCAGATCCGCTCGACGACGGCGTCGGAATTGACGAGGGTGCCGTCCATGTCCAGCAGGAGGGCGCGGGCGGTGAACACGGCGGTGGCCGTCATCGGCAAACTCCAAGACACGCGAAGGGGGGCGTGGGAGCACGCCCCCGAAGAAACAAGGCGGCCCCGTCCACCGGTCAGGGAAAGAGGACGGGAGCCACTTTGTTTCTCCACGGTACAAAACATCCCGGCATCCCGCCACCACGCCTCCGACGCGGAGCGGGGCCGAAGCCCCAGAGCCGGGGCCCCTCACCCCAGCGGGACGGGCGGATGGAGGGGCGAAGCCGGCGCGCGGCCCCAATGGCTCACGCCACCGCCTCCCACAGGCCCCACACGCCCAACCCCACCATCAGCAACGCCGCCACCTTGGTGATCAAGGCAAGTGGCACCCTCCGCATCAACGCCTTGCCCCCCACGATCCCCAGGCCCGCCACCGCCCACAGCGCCAGCACCGCCCCCACTCCGACCGACAGCGGATCGTCGTAACGAGCCGCGAGGTTCGCCGTCATGATCTGCGTGAGGTCACCGAACTCCGCGACCAGGATCAGCATGAATCCCGTCCCCGCGACCTTCCAGAAGGACTGGTCCTCGGGCCGCCGGACCTCCTCCTCGCCGTCCCCCTTCTTCAGCAGCAGCATGGCCGCGCCGCCGAGGAACAGCACACCCGTCAGCGCGTGCACGATCCGCTGCGGCAGCAGTGTCAGCACGCTGCCGGCCGCCACGGCCAGCACCACGTGCAGCAGAAACGCGGCGGCGACACCGGCGAAGACGTACGAGGCCCGGTAGCGCGTACCGAGGACGAGCCCCGCGAGTGCCGTCTTGTCCGGCAGCTCCGCGAGGAAGACGACGCCGAAGACGAGCGCCAGGACGCTGAAGGTGATCACTGTTCCTCAATCGGTCGGGGCCACCCCGCCGAGAGTGCTGTGACTGATGCGACAAGACGCCTCGGCAGGGCAGCACACGGGTTCACCCCTGCCGTACGGCACGGGCGTGCACTGCTCACCGAAGGTCTCGCTGGCCGGCCTCGCTCACGAGGCCCGCCTCCGGGCGCCGGCTCAGCAGAGCTGAGCAGTATGTCGACGGTCCGGCGAAGAGCTACTCCCCTTCCGCGTCACCCATCGTACGCGACCGCCCCCGCGCCCCGGCCTGCACCGAGATCCACATCACAGCGGACAGCAAGTCCCGTCACACCCCTTGCTGTGTCATGCACGTGTCACTAACTTCTCACCGCACACTCACCCGCTCGCAACACTGCGCGGCGAGCATTCCCTCGCCCCCCTGCTCGAACCCAACGCCCCTCACCCCCAAGGGAGTCAGCATGTCCCGCAGGTTCAAGCTCTACGCGCGTCAACGGCTCAGCATAGTCGCGGCGATCACCGGACTCATAGCCTCCATAGGCCTGTTGAACGGCCCGACCGCCTCCGCGGCTCTCCCCACCCCCGTCAGCGCGGCCACCGCCCGCACCTACCTCGCCTCGCTCACCGTCGCGACACCGAACCACACCGGCTACGACCGCGCCCTCTTCCCGCACTGGATCACCATCAGCGGCAAGTGCGACACCCGCGAGACGGTCCTCCAGCGGGACGGATCGAACGTCGTCACCGACGCCAACTGCGCTGCCGTCAGCGGCAGCTGGAAGTCGGCGTACGACGGCGTCACCTTCACCGTCTCCTCCAGCCTGGACATCGACCACATGGTGCCGCTCTCCGAGGCCTGGGACTCCGGCGCGAGCAAGTGGACCACCGCCCAGCGCCAGGCGTTCGCCAACGACCTGACCCGCCCCCAGCTGATCGCGGTGTCGGCCAGCTCCAACCGGTCCAAGGGCGACAAGGACCCGGCGCAGTGGATGCCGACCCAGACGTCCTACCACTGCACCTACGTCCGCGCCTGGGTGCAGGTGAAGTACTACTACAACCTCTCCGTCGACACGGCCGAGAAGACCGCGCTCCAGAACTACCTCGCCGCCTGCTGACCCTCGGCTCTCCCCACCCGCCTCCGTCGCCGCGCACTGCGCTCGGCGGCGGAGGCCGTCCGAAACCAACCCCCCAACCACATACACCCCCAGTGAAACTTCTGTCACACTTCCGGCGTACGCTGTATAGGTTTCACAGGCCGCTCCTTGCCGCTCCCGCGCGACACCGCGGCACGGTCCGCGGTTCACGGGGGTGACGGGGGGAGTTCTCGGTGCTGGAGAGTGTGGCGAGGGTGGGGGCACTCACCGGCACTCCATGGATCTACGTCATAGTGGCCGCGTCCGTACTGCTGGACGTGTTCCTGCCGGTCCTGCCCAGCGGCGTGCTGATAGTGACGGCCGCCACGGCGGCGGCCGCGGGCACGGGTGCGGCGACCGGTCACGTCCCGCAGAACGTGCCCGACATCCTGGCCCTGACCCTCTGCGCGGCGACGGCGTCCGTACTGGGTGACCTCGTCGCCTACCGTCTGGCCCGGCACGGCGGTGAGCGCCTGGACCGCGCGATCTCCCGCTCCCGGCGGCTGAGCCGGGCACAGGAACGACTCGGCACGGCCCTGTCCCGGGGCGGCGGCGCACTGGTGGTCCTCGCCCGCTTCGCCCCGGCCGGCCGCTCGGTGGTCTCCTTCAGCGCCGGCGCCGCACACCGCCGGGTACGGGAGTTCCTGCCCTGGTCGGCGCTGGCCGGCCTGTCCTGGGCGACCTACAGCGTGGCCCTCGGCTACTTCGGCACCCGCTGGCTCGGCGCAGCCTGGCTCGCGACCTGCGTATCGGTGGCGGCACTCTTCGCGGCGGGCGCGGGAGCGGTCTACCTGATGCGCCGCGCCCCGAAGCCGGCCGAAGCGCCGTAAAAGAGGCCCCCACCGCCACGGATCCGCAGCCGCCCCCGGCCACCCCGGCCCGTCACTCGGCCCCACGCGCCATCCGCCCCCGCACCTCCAGGCCCGCCAGCAACTCCTCCGTGGCCTGCGCGATCGCGTCGACCGCCCGATCGAAGACCTCCTGGTTGTGCGCGGCCGGGGCCCGGAACCCCGAGACCTTCCGCACGAACTGCAACGCGGCCGCCCGGACCTCCTCCTCGGTCGCCTCCTCGGGCAACGCGGGCGGGCGCAATGTCTTGATACTCCGGCACATGCCCCCAGTGTCAGCACGCCCCGCGCGCACCGCGCAAGCGCCCCGGCGCCCCCGAGGCGACCTCGAACGCATGAACCCACCCGATGCACTCGCGCCCCAAATTCGAACAGGCGTAGCATTGCAACCGTGGGTACGCGCTACGACTTTCCGAGTGACCTCCTCGCCGGTCAGGAGGAGCTGCACCAGGTCCGGGCCGAGCTGGCCGCCCTGCTCAAGCGGCTGCCCTGGTCGGTCGAGCCGCTGGACGGGTTCAGCGACGACGGCGGCTGGCGCAAGGTGGAGCGCCCGGCCTCACCGGGCTGGACGCCCGACGAACAGGCCGCGGTCGAAAAGCTCCGCCGCCGCGAGCACGAACTCGCGGTGTTCGTCAGCACCCACCGCTACTGGTCGGACCTGCCCGGCCCGGACGGCGTCACCGCCCGAAGCCACCTGAAACACACCCACGAGCCCCCGGACAACGAGGACGAGGCCTAGCGAAGCGCAAAAGACAAGGACCCAGGTCTCCGGGTTTCAACCCGCCGACCTGGGCCCTGTTCATCTGCAACTGGTGGGCGCGGACGGTTTCGAACCGCCGACATCCTGCTTGTAAGGCAGGCGCTCTACCGCTGAGCTACGCACCCGGGACCAGCCGACAGCCTACATTGTCCCGGGCGCCCTCCTCCAAATCCGTGACGCGGACAGACAGGAGGTCAGCCATATTCCTGAAGACTGGGCGGGAGTACGTCCTGTCGCCAAGACGTAGGCCCAGCCGCGTGCCCCGAGCGGTGTTGAGCACGCTGGTCGCCCGCTTTCGCTCCGCGTCCCGGCGGCACGGATCGTGTCCGTGGTCCAGGAAGGCGGGGGCGGGTCTCCTCACGCCCCCGAGTCTCCGGTCCGGCCTGGACGGTCCGATGCCCCGCACGATCTCTCCGGTCGTGCGGGGGCGGTGCTGTCCGTCGCCGGATCGGATGCCCGAGCGCGCGCCGTCCGATCGCCACGGCTGCCGCGTCGTGGCGCGTCACCTCACGAGTTGCAGTCGTCAGCGGCCGCCGCCAGTGCTGGGCACCCCATCGTGAGGTGTAGGCCGGGTCGACCGCGACGACGCCGACATTCCACTCGGCCGCCATCAGCACCAGCCGCGCCTTCAACTTGGCAGTGGGGAAGCGGGAGATGAGGCGACGGAACGACTTGTTGCGACCGTGCCTCTCGCGTGTGCTGCCGTCGGTGAAGTCGAGGTCCTCGATGGCGATCGAGGAGACTCCGGTACGCCGGGTGTGGTGCAGCAGCCGAGTCAGCGCGTGCCGGATCTGAGCGTCCCGGTGCTGGGCGCTGCCCGACAGGTCGTAGAAGAACCGCCGGGGCGCGCCGACCGGGTTGCCATGCACGTCGAGGCGCCAGGCGGCGAGATGGTCGTCGTTCATGTCCACCGCGACGACGCCGCGAGCCAGCGCTGCCCGCAGTGGCACCGCCGGTGCCACTGCGCGCTGCCAGGAGGCAGTCACATACCAGCGGCCGCGCAGAACGTCGTGGTGGATGCGGTAGGCCACTGCCCGGTCCGCGACGATCCGGTCCCGCCACTCCCCGGCCCGATGGGTGAACGCCACAGTCGCGTCGAGCACGTACCGGCCGTGCGGAGAGTTCGCCAGGTGGGCCAGGCCGGCCGGGAGTCTGATCGAGAGTTCTCCGGATCCGGTGACGCGGATGGTCTCGTTGCCGCAGCGTTTGCCGGACTCCCCGTCCGCGGCGAGGAACATCCGGGCGGTCCGCCATCGCTCCTGCCACGCGTGCCGGCTCAGCCCTGCCTCGTCCAGATGGTGCCGGAGGCGAGCGAGCCTCTTGCCACCGCGCACCACATGCACCCGGCCGGCCGCCCAGTCCGCCCGCAGAGCGGTGAGCCGGTCCTGGAGAACACGCAGACGGCGGGACTTGGCATGCCACTCCGATCGGGTCACACAGCCCCGCGTCGTCCCGGCCCGCTTGTCGGCCTTGGCGCCCAGCGGGCGGGCCAGTCTGGCCTCAGTCCGTGTGATCTCCCCCCGCAGCCACGCCATCTCGGCGGCCTGGCCGCGCCGCGCCAGCGCCCACTGGTCGTGGGTCGCCTTGGTGATGCTTCCCGTCCAGCGCGCCGACGAGGACTCGGTCAGCTCCCTCTTCCGCAGCGCCCAGGAGGCGGCATCGTGGCCCGGACCCTGACGGGACCGCGTCTCGAGATCCCGCGACGCCAGGGAGCCGAGAAACATGCCCGTCTCGGTCAGCACCGAGGCGTCCGCCGACGACACCCGCAGCCGTGTCCGGATCGCCACGCCGGCCGGCCCGGATACGACGTACGACGGCGTCACCTTCCGCAGTCCGTCCACCCCGCCCCCACTGACACCGAAGCCCACTCTGTCTCATTCAACGAGCACCGATCGCAAAAATCACCCTGTTCGAGGCGAGAACTCCTGTCCCCTCCGGAGATCCGTACTCCTCGCGAAACGGGACGCGACGGAGGGGGGCTAGCCCCACCCCCCGTCCGGTAGCGCGCCGGATTCTCCGGGGCGGGGGTTCTTTCTACGATCTCCTCAGAGCCGTTCGGGTTCGTCGTCCGTCATCAGGGGGAGACCGTCATGTCCCGTTCCATACCCGCCCGTGTCGCCGCGGCCGCCGGTGCCGTCGTCGTGCTCGTCGCCACGGCCACGGCCTGCGGGGGCTCCGTCGAGGACGACAGCAGTCCCGAGCGGCGCTCGTTCGCCCTGCGCGGAGACACCCTGACCGTGGACTCGGACGACTCGGCGCTGGAGATCGTCTCCGGCGGTCAGGCGAAGGCGGGGGCCGTGGAGGTGAGCCGCTGGTTCAGCGGGTCCGTGCTGATCGGGGACGATCCGAGGGTGACCTGGTCCATGAAGGACGACCGCCTGGTGCTGCGGCTGAAGTGCTCGGGGTTCGTCGCCGACTGCTCGGCCAAGCACCGGATCGAGGTCCCGCGCGGGATCGCCGTGAAGGTCGAGGACCGTGACGGCAGTGTGCGGGCGCGCGGGTTCGAGGACGCCCTGAGCATCCGTTCCGGCGACGGCTCCGTGCACGTCACCGACTCCACCGGGCCCCTGGAGCTGCGCTCCGGCGACGGGTCCGTACGGGCGGAGGTCTCCTCGCTCCGGGTACGGGCCACCACCGGCGACGGCGAGGTCCACCTGGAGCTGGGCGCCGTACCGGACCTGGTGGACACCAGGTCCGGTGACGGCTCCGTCAGCATCACGCTGCCGCACGCGACGTACCGGGTGACGACGAAGACCGGCGACGGCTCGGTGCACGTCTCCGTGCCCCGGGACGACGCCGGCTCCCACGTGGTGTCCGCGACCACCGGCGACGGTGGGATCACAGTTCGTACGGCTGACTGACCGGCCCGTGTGTTCGTCCTGCGCAGATGGAAGAATGAACACCATGCAGGGCGAAGAGCACGGGAGAGGGATTTGAACCCTCCCCCAGCCGAAGCAAGGGGATTCCTGGCTCAAGCAGCTCATTCGCTCGGCGAACGAAGGAGTCCGACGCTCTCAGCACCAGCCGGGACGGAACCTGCCCGGTTGCCTGTTAGGACAAAGGAGTTGCGCGTGCTTGGCTCTCGCAACGCACGGCAGTCAGCATACCGAGCCGCGCGGGGCTATTCCTCCCCTTTGGGCGAAACCTCATTCTCGGTCGTGCTGATGCTTCCCCTGCTGGCCGCGCTCGCGCTGCCGGCCGCCTTCGCGGGCGGCGGCACCCGGCGCTGGTTCGGCGGGCGGGCCGAGACCCAGCGTGCCGAGGCGCAGGCCGCCAAGGACGCCGCCGCGGCCGCCTTCTACGAGCTGGACACCGCCCAGCGCGATCTGCGGATCTCGATCGAGACGATCACGGCGGTCGACGACTCCCCGGACGCCCGGCGCGCGGTCGGCGAGTTCGAGGCGCTCGGCCGGCGCATCGACGAGGTCAGTCAGCGTTACATCCAGGCCGTCGACGCCCAGGACCTGGACCGGGACGATCTGGAGGCCTCCGTCGCCTCCCGGGCGCGTGTCGATCTGACCGCGGCCAAGGACGAACTGCTGGGCGTCAAGAGGGAGCTGGACCGTTTCGGCAGTGGTCTCGGGCCGCTGCTCGGCAAGGCCGAGACCCAACTGGCCCGGGTCGCACCCGGGGTGGAGCGCGCCCGGCAGGCCCTGAGCGCCGCCGCCGGCGCGCTGGACGACGCCCGCGGGTCCGGGCTCGGGGCGGATGACCTGGCCGCCCGGCTCGCCGCGCTCTCCCCCGAGCTGACGAGGCTCAACCAGGGCGCGGGACAGCACGGTGTGCAGCCGACGCTGGAGCGCGCCGAGCGGGTGGCGCGGGAGGCGGAGGCGATCCGGGCGGAGGCGGTGCGGCTGCCGGAGCAGGCCGCCGAGATCGATCACCGGCTGGTGTCGCTGCGCACCCGGGCGCAGGCGCTGGGCACGCGCGCCGGTCAGGTGGAGCCGGTGCTCAGCGAGCTGCGGCGGCGGTTCACCGTCGCCTGCTGGCAGGACCTTCAGCAGGTGCCGGAGCAGGCCGCCGGGAGCGTGCGGGAGGCGGAGGCGAAGCTCCGGGAGGCGCGGGCCGCGCGGGACGCCCAGCGCTGGCCGGACGCGACGGCGCTGCTGTCGACGGTGCGGGCGTTGCTGAACACCACGGACGAGGCGGTGTCGGCCGCCGGGGAGCGGCTGCGGCGGCTGAACGAGGTGCAGAAGGATCCGCAGGCGGAGATCGAGCGGACCCGGTTCGCGATCCGGGACGCGCAGCGGCTGGCCATGTCGGGCCGTACGACGCCGGATCCGCGGCACGCCGGGCCGCTGGACGACTCGGTGGGCCGGCTGGAGCGGGCGGTGGCGACGCTGGAGGGCCGTCATCCCGACTACTGGCACTTCCTGACGGAGACCGAGGCGGTGCGGCAGACGGTGGCCTCGGTGGTGACCCGGATCCGCGAGGAGCGGGGAGCCGGCCGCTGACGGCCCGCTCCCCGCTCCCGGGATTCACCGATCAGGTGCGGTAGGCGTAGTAGTACGCGTCCGGGTAGGAGGCGATGATGCTCGCCACCGACCTGTTGTAGGTGTTGGTGGAGTGGTACGACAGATACGGCACGCCCTGCGCGGTGCGCGACGTGACGATCATGGTGTGGTCCTTGGACCCGTCCCGGTTGAAGTCCATCTGGAGCACGTCGCCGACGTCCATCTGGTAGACGTTGGCGAGGCTGGTGACCCGCTTGGAGGACAGGGCGTACCAGGAGAACTCGTTGACGCCGACGAACGAGTCCGACTGGATCTCGGCGTTGCCGAACCACTTGTGGAAGTCGTACGTGTAGCCGGGTTCGTGCTTCCAGCCGCCCGCCTTGAGGGACTGGCTGACGAAGTTGGTGCAGTCGCCGCCGGCCCCCGCCCCGTTGAAGTCGGGGTACTCGGGGTTGTAGTTGTTCCAGTACTTCGTCGCGTACGCCGCCATGGCCTTGTAGTCGTAGGCCCCGCCGGTGAGGTTCTTCGCTGCGGCGGGCGGGTTCGCGGTGATGGCCGCGCGGGGTGCCGCGGGCGGGTTGCCGTCGGCGGCGACGCTCGGGGCCGTGGTGGAGGGCGCCGGGGCCGCGGTGGTCGGGGCCGGGGTCGCCGGCGCCGTGGTGGGCGGCTTGGTCGACGCCTTCGCGGTCGGAGCCGGGGTCGACGGCTTCGCGGTGGGCGGCGTGACGACGGACGGTTCGGCGATCTGGTTGACGGCGACGCCGTCGTCCGTGTCGCGGATGCCGGTGAGCTGCCAGTTGCCCTTCTGGTCCGCCTTGAACGTCAGTTCGTGGCGGGCCTGGAAGCCGGTGGTCTTCGGCTCGTTGCCGCGGACCTTCCGGTACGTCAGGGTCGTGGTCTCGGTGACGGCGACCTTGGCGTCGCGGCCCTGCACCCGGGTGGCGTCCAGCGACACGCTGGTCTTGCCGGCGCTGTACTTCTCGCCCAGCTTCGCGAGCCGTGCCTTGCGGCCGCGCAGTTGGTCCAGGGCGGAGCTCTCCTGGCGCGACTGCGTGCCGGACAGGCGGACCTTGCCGGAGAAGCCGGAGGTCTTCCGGTGGTGGCGGCCCTTGCTGCCCGCGCCGTCGTCCACCAGGGCCTGGGTGCGGTCGGTGAAGACCGCGTCGGCCAGCTTCTGGAAGGTGGCCTTGGTGGCCGCGTCCACCGTCGGGTCGTTGGTGACGGCCGCGCCCGCGCTCCAGTTGGGCACCAGCGCGACGCCGGCGACCACGGAGGCGGCCGCCGCCGAGATTATGGTGGCGCGACGCCGCTTACGGCTAAGTTTCCTTGATTTCAATGGTGTTCCCCTCTATGCCGGTAGACCTACCGGGCGACGGCATCTTCGCATGCGGTGTGGAGAGGCTGTGTAGCGGGGGCCACAAGCGGAACTCTCCCGTCACGCGGTTCAGTTGACCACGGACGACCAGTCGGGCGACTGGGCCGGGTCCAGGGAGCGCAGCCGCTGCAGCGTTTCCGGTTTCTGCACGTCCAGCCAGTCGGCGAGCTCCCGGAACGACACGCACTTGACGTCCTTCTTGACGCAGGTGTTCTTGACGACCTGGTCGATGGCCTTCATGTAGATGCCGCCGTTCCAGTCCTCGAAGTGGTTGCCGATGAACAGGGGCGCCCGGCTGCCGTAGTAGACGCGGTTGAATCCCGCCATGTAGGCGTCGACGGTCTGCTGCTCCCACTGCGGGAAGTTGGCCGGATTGCCCTGGGTCTCGCCGTCGGACTGGTTGTAGAGGAAGTTGAAGTCCATCGACAGGCCCTGGTACTTGCCGTCCTCGTACGGGAGCATCTGGAGCGGGAAGTCCCAGATGCCGTCCTTCTTCGCCGGCCAGATCTGGAAGTCGCCGGGCGAGCTGGCGTCGTAGCGCCAGCCGTAGTCCTTGATGGCCTTCAGCAGGTTGGGCTGTCCCTCCAGGCAGGGCGCGCGTCCGCCGGTGATCTCCTTGCGGAAGTCGAAGGGCAGCGGCGGAAGGTCGGTGAGGCCGGAGTTGGTCTTCCACTTCTCCGCGAAGTCGTAGAACTGGTCGATCTCGCTCTTCCACTCCTCGACGCTCCAGTCGCCGCCGCCCTTCGCGCCGCAGAAGTGGCCGTTGAAGTGGGTGCCGATCTCGTTGCCCTCCTCGTAGGCCTTGCTGAGCTGCTCCACGGTGGTGCGGATGTGGTCGACGGTGGCGTAGTCGATGGCGGCGGACCCCGGCGAGTGCTGCGGCGGGTGGTAGATGTCCTTCTTGGCCTTGGGCAGCAGGTAGATGCCCGTGAGGAAGAAGGTCATGTGGGCGTCGTACTCCTTGGCCAGCTCCCGGTAGTGCGAGAACAGGTGGTCGTCGCCCTCCAGGCCGCCGTCCCAGGAGAAGACCACGAACTGCGGCGGCTTCTCGCCGGGTTCGAGCGGCTTCGGCTTCCACTCGGCCTTCTGCGGGCCGGTGTAGGAGGTGGAGCCGTCACCGAGCACCCGCACCTTGCCGTCCCACTCGGGCTCCGCGGCCGCGCCGGACGGCGAACCGGCTTTCTTGGGGCCGCGCCCGGCCTCTTCGCCCTTGGACCCGGCGGACGCGGTCGGCGCGGTCGAGTCGGCACGGGTGAGCGTCAGAAAGCCCGCCACCACGGAGGCGACCACCAGCAGGGCGGCCAGGGTCAGGAACTCGGGACGGGTGGTGCGGCGAGGTGCACGTGCCTTGCGCCGACGGCCGTTTGACTTCATGTGGGGGGCTCAATCTGCGAGGGGGGTGGTGGGAGCGGGTGCGGCCGGGCCGCCGGGCTCAGACGGGTGGGTTCACGGCACCCGCCCAGATCCCGTAGGGAACGCTGTCGGCCCGGGTGCCGGCGACTCCTTCCAGTGGCAGCGGTTCGAGACTCTTGGCCAGATCCATGCGGTAGACGACGACCGCCGTGGACACCGACTTGACGGTGCCCACGTACCAGGCGGCGGTGTCGTCCTCGGTGGCGCCGGCCTTGCCTGCCACCGAGGCCGTGGCCGCCTCCCCCGCCGTGCCGGACGCCGGCCCCGTGCCCGCGGCCGGGTGGGCGGTGCGGAAGGACTCGCCGAGCGCCTCGGTGACCGCCTCGGCCACGTCCCGGCCGACCGCGCGCTTCGCGGCCGGGGTGTCCAGCCGGACGGAGGAGCCGTTGCGGGTGATCCGCCGCACCGAGTACGGCTCGGTGTGCGTGCCCTTGGCGGCGAAGGTGGCGTAGCCGCCGGCCATCCGGATCGCGCTCGGGGTGGAGCTGCCGAGGGACAGCGCGGGCACCTGCGGGCCCATGCTGGCGGGCAGCAGTCCGGCCGCCTGGGCGGTCTGCTTGACCTTGTCCAGGCCGGTGTCCATGCCGAGTTGCATGAAGGGCGTGTTCACGGAGTTCGCGAGCGCCTGGTGCAGGCTGATCCGCCCCCAGGACTTCCGGTCGTCGTTGTGGGCGGACACCTTCTTACCGCTGCGGTCCCAGTAGGGGCCCTCGGGGGTGGTGACGGGCACGTCGTCGTCGCCGTCGTAAAGGGTCTGCGGGGTGACCTGCTCCCTGGGTTCGTCGCGCTGCTTGATGACGCCGTGTTCGAGTCCGGCCGCGTAGACGAACGGCAGGAAGGCCGAACCGGCCGGGACGGTGGTGGCGTTGGACTCGTTGTAGCCCTGGGTGCGGTGGTCGGGGCCGCCGTAGACGGCGAGGATGCGGCCGTCGGCGGCCACGGAGGCGGCACCGTAGTGCACGGTCTTCGCCGGGCCCGGGGTGGTCTTGCCCGCGTTCTTGCGGGCCTTGGTGACCTCGTCGGTCAGGGCGCCTTCCCGCTTGCGGTCGAAGGTGGTGTAGATCTGGTAGCCGCCCAGGTCGAAATCCTGGTCGGTGATGTGCGCGGCCTTCTTGGCGTACTGCGAGGCCAGTTCGACCAGGTAGTCGGTCTGCTGGCCGGTGTCGTAGAGCGGGTTGCGCTTGAGCGGCTCGGGGAACGTGCGGAACGTGGCGCGTTCGGCCTTCGACAGCTTGCCGATCTTGACCATGCGGTCGAGGGTCCAGGTCCAGCGCTCCACGGCACGGCGGTGGTTGGCCTCGTTCAGGGTGGGATCGTAGAGCCCGGCGCCCTTGAGCAGGGAGGCGAGGAAGGCGGCCTCGCTGGCGTTGAGGTCGCCGACGTCCTTGCCGTAGTAGGCCTGGGCGGCGCGCTGGATGCCGTAGGTGCCGCGGCCGAACCAGCTCGTGTTGAGGTAGCCCTCGAGGATCTTGTCCTTGCTCATCTGGTTGTCGAGCTTGAGCGAGATCATCGCCTCGGTGAACTTACGGCTGACGGACTGGTCCTGGGAGAGGTAGACGTTCTTGACGTACTGCTGGGTGATGGTGGAGCCGCCCTGGGTGTCGCCCTTGCCGACGGTGCGCCACACGGCCCGGCCGAGGCCGGTGAAGGAGATGCCGGGGTCGCTGTAGAAGCTCTCGTTCTCGGCCGCGAGGACGGCCCAGCGCACGTCCTCGGGTATGTCCTTCAGCGGCATCGCCTGGCGCTGCACCCAGCCGGTACGGGCCATGGGGGTGCCGTCGGACCAGAAGTAGACGTTGTCCTGCTGGGTGGCGTAGGTGTTCAGGTTCTGCGGGATGTCGGTCGCGGCGTAGGCGATGGCCAGCAGGAAGGCGCTCAGGCCCATGGCCGCGACGGTGGCGCCGGCCCATTGTCTCCAGGAGGGGAGCCAGCGGCGCCAGCCGGTGCGGCCGGGGCGCGGGTAGACGGGTTTGAGTCTGCGGGCGTACGGCGCGGCCACCGCGACGAGGGGGGCGAGGCGCCGGGTCAGGGCCGGGGGAATCGCGGGGCGGGTGCGCGTGCGCGGCTTGCGGCGGTCGGCGCGCCGCCGGGGCGGGCCGTCGGACGGTTCGGACGGGCCGGACCCATCGGGCTGGTCGGACTGCTCCGACGTGTCGGAGGGGTCGGACGGGTCCGGGGGCGTGGGCTGGAAGGCGCGCAACTGCATCGTCTCGTGCGGTTGCGCGCTCGTATGCCGCTCGCGAAGGCTGTCGACCTTCAGCTGCATCGTCTCGTGCGGTTGCGCGCTCGTATGCCGCTCGCGGAGGCTGTCGACCTTCAGCTGCATGGTCTCGTCCGCCCGGCGCAGGTCGTCGACCTTGAGCTGGATCGTTTCCTCCGCACGCACCGGCCGGTCGGTCTTCGACTGCTCCGGCTGTCCGGCCTCGACGCTGCGCCCGTCGGACCGGCGGCCTTCCTCCGGAAGACCTTCCCCCCGCCCTGCCTCCGTCACAACTGTGTCCTCCTCCGCACTTTCGTGGTGCTCGCGCGGGTCGACACCTTCACCGCAACTGCGGCTGCTCTCCCCTTTGTTCGCAGCCACCACGCGGCCCTCGCGGCGCTACAAAATTATCAGCCGTCTTTTCCAGTTCTCCGCACAAGAACTGGACAGAAACCAAGACATAAGAAACACGGAGGGCTGTGTGTCCGGTCACGCCCGTTAATCTGGGCGCATGCCTCGCTACGAGTACCGCTGCCGGAGCTGCGGCGACACCTTCGAACTGAGTCGTCCCATGGCGGAGTCGTCCGCCCCGGCCAGCTGCCCCGCCGGGCACGACGACACGGTCAAGCTGCTGTCCACGGTCGCGGTGGGCGGCTCCGCGGCCGCCCCGGCACCCGCGCCGCGGTCCGGCTCGGGCGGCGGCGGGTGCTGCGGCGGAGGCTGCTGCGGCTGACGCACCACCAACCGGCTGACAGCCCATCCGGCTGACGACCAGCCGGCTGACATCGACGGCGGCTCGCGCCCCTAACGGGGTGCCCGGGCCGCCTTGAGGAACTCCCGCACGATCCGCTCCCCGGCGAGCACTCCGCGCTCGGGCAGTGCGGCGATGCCGGGTGCCGTCCAGCCGGAGTCGGCCAGTTCACCGTGTCCGGGCCGCCAGCCGCGGTCCACGGCGTGCAGCAGGTCGGCGTCCAGCAGCGAGTCGCCGGCGCCGAGGACGAGGTCGGCGCCGGTGCGGCGGGCGACCTCGCGGACGGCGGCGCTCTTGGTCAGTGGCTTGGGGACGGCGTAGAGCTTGCGGCCCTGCAGGGAGACCGTCCAGCCGCGCCCGGCCGCCCAGGCGGTCAGTTCCTTCACCCAGTCGTCGGGCAGGAGTTCGCGCTCCACCACGAGGTAGGCGAACAGGTCCTCGGCCACGCGCTGCTTGCGCACCCAGACGGGGTCGGCGGTGCGCAGCAGATGCTCCTGGACCTCCGCGAGCGACGCGCACTCGTCGGCCAGCCGCGTGGTCACCCGCCGGTGCCAGTCGCCGTCCGAGACGCCGTCCACCAGCAGGTGGCCGCCGTTGGCGCAGACGGCGTACGTCGGTGCCGGGCCGGGCAGGTTGATGCGCAGGTACTGCTTGCGGGTGCGGGTCGTGGCGGGCACGAACACCGCCGAGTCGGCGAGATCGGTGAGCAGCCCGGCTGCCGTCTCGGTCAGGTACGACAGCGGCTTGCTCTCGTGCACCTCCACGCACAGCAGCCGCGGGGCCCGCGCGTCCGGCATGGTGAGCGCCAGGGCGGCGGCGGAGTAGATGAGCGTACGGTCGAGATCGCTCGCCACGAGGACCGGCATCAGCGGGTCACCGTCCTGCCGTCGGCGCCGGTCGCCCCGCGCGTGTACCGGGGGTGGATCAAACCCACGCAGCTGTAGGGAAGTTCGTCGACCTCCTCGACCGGGACGCCGCGCTGCCCGGCGAGCAGCCGCACATGGTCCAGGTCGGCGCCGGCTCCGGCCCGCGCCAGGATCCTCCAGGGCACCCGGCGCAGCAGTACCCGGGTGGTCTCCCCGACGCCGGGCTTGACCAGGTTCACGTCGTGGATGCCGTACTCCTCGCTGATGCGCTCGACCGCCGCCCAGCCCTCCCAGGTGGGGGCGCGGTCGGTGGTCAGCAGTTCCTTGGCGGCGACGTCGACGCCGTCGGCGACCTCGTGGAAGCACTGGGAGACGGCGTCGAGGAAGCCGTTCGAGACGTCGGCGCCGGCCAGTTCACGGTAGAACTTCGCGCCGTGGAAGTCGTGCCGGCCGACCAGGTCGGCGCGCAGCACGGTCCGTGAGATCAGGCCGGAGACGGTGGAGTTGAGGCAGGCGGAGGGTATGAGGAAGTCCTCCCGGGTGCCGTACGTCCGCACGCACGAGCCGGGGTCGGCGAGCACGGCGATCTCCGGGTCGAAGCCGGTGATCCCTTCGCGCTCCTCGAACTCCTTGATCGCCTGGGCCAGTTCGCGGGTGATGGCGCCCTTCCCGGTCCAGCCGTCGACGAAGACGACGTCGCGGGGGTCGTGGCGGGCGGCGAGCCAGCGCAGCGCGTTGGTGTCGATGCCGCGGCCGCGCACGATCGACACGGCGTAGTGCGGCAGGTCCCGGCCGTGCCGGAACCGGGCCCAGCGCCGCATCAGTACGCCGACGGGGGTACCGGCGCGGGCGAGCGAGACGAGCACGGGGCCGGCGCCGGGGGTCTCGTCCGTCCCGGCCGGGCTCTTCCGGCGCAGGGGGACTTCGGCGAGGATCGTCTCGGTGACCACGCCGACGGCCCGGGCGATGCGCGCGGCGGAGGCCGTCAGGGCCGTGTGGAACAGCTCCTGGTACTGCTCGCTGGGCTGGTACTCCACCGGCAGCGACTCGGCGTAGTGCGCGCCGCCGCTCTGGATGGCCTCCTCGCGCTCCTCCGTCGGCGCCTCCAGCGTCACGTCCGAGAGGTCCTGGAGCAGCCAGCCGACCTCGTCCGGCGCGTACGAGGAGAAGGCGGGGCCGCGGAGGGGCTCGGGCAGCATCGGGGACCTTTCGGGGGCGTGCGGGGGCACGGGGAGGTACGAGGGCACGACCGCGAACAGGACGTGCGGGGTGTGCTCCGCGAGCCGGGCCAGCAGGCCGTCGGGCGCGTGCAGTTCGGGGGTGTCGGCAGCGGAGTCGACGACGGCGACCACGGCGTCGAAGCCGCCGCCGGCGACGTTGTAGGCGTAGCGCTCGCCGGGGCCGTCGGCCGGGTCGTCGTGGGCGGGGAAGACCAGCCGGGTGCGGATCGCGTATCCGGGGTCGTCGACGGCCAGTACGGGCGAGCGGGTGGTGGTGGAGTACCGCACCTCGGCCTCCACGACCTGCTCCAGCTCCCGCGCCAGCCGCAGTGGCGCGTACATCAGTTCCTCGCAGCCGAGCACCAGTACCTGCCGCGCGTCCCGCGGCAGCGCTTCGGCGATCCGTGCGGCCATGGCGGGCAGTGCCCGCTCAAGCCGCTCCCGATGCGCCGGCGTGAACCCGTGCCGCCCGCCGTCCGGCACCCTTCGCGGCCACCGCAGCTCGACCCGCCGCACCCGCCCGGCCGGCCAATGCCGCTGACCGCCCGGCACCTCACCGGGCCCGCGCTCCGGCACGGCGGACCCGTCCGCCCCCTCCGAGGCGTCGGACGCGACCGGGTGCGGCGTGCGCTGCTCGGTCTGCTGAGCCCGTTCGTGCTCGGCGACGAGGGCTTGGCCTCTCTCCAGGACGTCCGCCGGGAGGCGCAGTGTGCCGGAGGCCGTGGTGATCAGGGAGACCTGGGTGTCCATCCGGTCGGCGAACTGCCGTAGGCGGTCCACGTCGGCGGGGGCCCGCATGTCGATCAGGGCGACCACGACGTAGCGCTTTCGCGGGTGGCGGGTGTGGAGGGCGCGGATGGTGTTCAGGACCGTGTTGCCGGTGGAGAACTCGTCGTCCACCAGGACCAGCGGGCCGTCGGAGGCCAGCAGGACGGGGTCCTCGGGCAGCAGGAGGTGGGAGGTGGCGTGCGAGTGGGACTCCTCGAAGCCGCCGGCGGGGTCGATGCCGGGCACCGGGCGGCGCGTGGAGTGCAGGTACGGCGCGGCGCCCAGGCCGTCCGCGACCGCGTGCCCGAGGCCC
Organism: Streptomyces sp. NBC_01788; assembly: GCF_035917575.1. Lineage (GTDB taxonomy): Bacteria > Actinomycetota > Actinomycetes > Streptomycetales > Streptomycetaceae > Streptomyces. Next base: position 2,605,819 of record NZ_CP109090.1, read on the forward strand.
GTGGCGGTCTCCGCGTAGCCCAGGACGACCGCCCGGTCGGACTGGTCGGTGCCCAGCAGGTTCCGGACCCGGCGGCCCAGGGCGAACCCGTGGCCGTACACGACCGAGGGCGACTGCGGCACGTGCTTGCCGAGCACGTTGGACACGAGCAGGTGCGCCCGCTTGGGGTTGCGGCGCAGCGCGAGACCCAGGAGGCCCGTCAGCCGGTGGTCGCCCACGAGTTCGACACCGAGCCGCTCGGCGACCCAGGTGCCGGACCAGAGCCCGTCGTTCACTGGCTTGTTCATGCCTTCCTTGTGTGCCCTCGGCGGTGATGCGGTGCGGTCAGTCGGAGACCGCGGCAGCCAGCAGCTCCACGAAGCCGACGTCCTCCCGCGCCACGCCGAAGACCTCGGCGCGCAGCAGGGTCCGCTCGGCCCACGCGCGGTGCGGCTTCACCTCGTTCATCTTGTTCGTGTACGCCGACCTCAGCACGCCCCCGCCGCCCCGCTCGGGCCGCAGGATGTCCGCCGCGTCGCTGAACTCCTCGTGGCTGACCACGGACAGCGCGTGCACGGGCAGGACGTGGGAGGGGTGGATGCAGGTCTTGCCGAGCAGTCCGTTGGCCTGGTCCAGGGAGATCTCCCGCAGCAGTCCGTCCATCGCGTGCTCGATGAGCTTCGCGCGCAGTTCGACCGCCTGCACCTCCATGAAGGGGCTCTGCCTCAACTGTGGCTTGAACATGCGCTCCTGCACCCGGAAGTACTCCCACACCGGTCCGGTCACCGTGAACCCGGTGCCGTCGGCGCGTCCCAGCATGTTCACCACGTCGGCGATCACGGAGGCGACGACCTGGAGGTCGTAGGCCGTCATGTCGGGGGCCCTGCGCAGCCCGTACGAGGAGCAGAAGTCCGTCACGCCGAGGCGCAGCGCGAGCACCCGGTCGCGGTGCTTGTCGACCGCGCGGAAGATCCCCTCCAGGGTCTCCACCCGCGACTCGCGGTAGAGCAGTTCGGGCGATTCGAGGACCGGCATGGCGAACAGGCGCCGTCCGCTCTCCGTCTCGGCGGCCTCCACCGCCTCCAGGAACGGGATGCCCCGCTCCCCGGTGAACTTCGGCAGCACGAACCCGGACAGCAGCCGCACCGCGGGCCCGAGGCGTCGTACCAGGTCGGGTATCTGCTGGGGGGCGCGCACCCGGATGAACAGCAGCGGGAGCTCCACGGCGCCGGGCGTCCGCGGCAACGAGGCCAGTTCGGTGAACTGCCGGACCAGGTTCTCCTCGCCGTCCTCCACCTCGGCGTCGTCGATCGAGTCCTCCAGGCACAGCACCATCGAGACCACGCCGCGGCCCGCCTGCTTGACGATGTCGGCGGCGAGGCTCGGCCGGGTGGCCGGGCTGTACAGCGTGGCGCCGAGGGCGGCGGAGAGCGTCCGGGCCGGGGAGTCGGCGGTGAACTCGCACGGCTCCCGGTGGAACAGGCGCTGCCGCAACTCGGTGGCGAGATACCCGAAATGACGCATGAAACTCCCCCCGTGGCGCATCGAGCGGCCTGCGAAGACTGGCAAAAGGTGGCCGGTAATAGTACGTACGAATCCATGTCCGAGGTTCCCGCGGGGCATGAATTTCAGGTAACCCCGCCGTGTCGACGCCCCGCGTTGTCGTGATCAGGACGGAGAAGGCAGGATGACCGCATGACGCACGCGATGCTGAAGGGGTCGAACGTCCCGCTGGACGCCGCCACAGTACGGGCCGTGGTGCGCTGGACACCCGGGCAGGGGGTCCCGGACGTCGACGCCTCGGCGCTGCTCCTGGGGCCCGGCGGCCGTGTGCGCTCCGACGAGGACTTCGTCTTCTACAACCAGCCGCGGCATCCGTCCGGGACGGTCTGGCGGCTGGGCAAGAAGCGGGTCGCCGACGGTCTGACGGACACGGTCCAGGCGGATCTCGCCGGGCTCGATCCCGAGGTGGGCCGGATCCTGCTGGTCGCCTCGGCGGACGGCGTCGCCTTCGACGCCGTACAGGGGCTGCGCATCCTGCTGTACGACGCGGCGGCCACCGGGCAGGAGGCGCTTGCCTGCTTCGACATCACACCGGAGACCGGCCAGGAGACCGCGCTGATCTGCGGTGAGCTGTACCGGCGGGGCGAGGGCTGGAAGTTCCGCGCGCTCGGCGAGGGCTACTCCAACGGTCTGAAGGGCCTCGCCACGGACTTCGGCATCTCGGTGGACGAGTCGGAGGAGGCGCAGGGCGCGACTCCCGCCGCCGCGCAGCCGCTGCCGCCGGAGCAGCCCGCGCCGGTGCCGGCTCAGCCGGCGTACGGGTATCCGCAGCCGGCCTACGGCTATCCGCAGCCCGCGTACGGCTACCCGCAGCAGCCGCCGGCGGTCACGGCCCCGTCGGGGTACGGGTATCCCCCGCCGGTGGCGGCCGCGCCCGACCCGGATTTCCGGCTGCCGCCGCAGGGGCCGCAGTTCATCGGGCAGTAGGGCGGCCCGGGGCGGGGTGCGCTAGCGGTCGGCCTTGGACTTGTAGCCACGGCCCCACTGAAGGCCCCAGCCGTACAGGCGGTCCAGTTCCGACTGGAAGCCGTAGACGAACTTGACCTCGCGGCGGACGATCAGTTCGTCCTTGACGTTCTCGATCAGGACCACCGCGCACGAGCGTGCCTGCGGGTGGCGTTCGTCGAGGCCGATCTCGATGCGCGGACCGTTGCTCGGGTACATCGTGACGATCGCGTGGGTGCGGTCGAAGGCCGGTGTCTGGTCGTAGATGTACACGAAGACCAGCAGCCGTTTGATCTGGTCCCGGTGGTCGAGGTTGATGTACATGGTCTCGCCGGACGCGGACCCGAACCGGTCGTCGCCGCTGAGTTTGACGTACGGCGGTGCGTTGACGTCGCCGAGGAAGCCGCCGAGGGGCTGTACGACGCCCTTGGTGCCGTCGGACAGCTCGTACATGCAGCCGAGGTCGAGGTCGACGTTGACCATGCTCTGGCTGTGTCCGATCACCTGCGGCGGCTTGAGCGCCCTGAGCGGGTGCCGCAGCAGGCTGTCCCGGGTCGGACCGCCGAGGTCGGAGGTGCGCATCCGCCAGGCCAGGTTGACGCGCAGATGGCCGGTGGCCGCGCCCTGCTTGGTCAGCGACACATGGTGGTGCCGTTTGGTCAGTTCGATCGCGTTGGTCGAGGCGCTGCCCGAGTCGAAGTCGGCCGCGCGCCCTCCCAGCAGACCGTCGAAGAAGCCCATGTCCCTTTCCGCCCCCAGTTCACACACACCGGACCCACGCGACGGGGCGGCCCCGGAGGACCGGTTCGACCCGGTTCCCGGCGGCCGCCCCGCACAGAAGCGTTCCCTCCCCCGGAGGGGTGTCACACCCCTGAGGAGACCTCGCTCTGGGTGTCCGCCGTGCCCGCCGAACTTCCCTCGGCCGCCGCCAGGGCGCGGTTGCGGCGCACCGAGGACCAGAAGGACCAGGCGATGAGGACCACGCCGACCAGGCCGGTGATCACCTCGTTGATCTGGTACTGGATGGTGACCATGAGGATCACGGCCAGCGCGCCGATCGCGTAGTGCGCGCCGTGCTCCAGGTAGACGTAGTCGTCGAGGGTGCCCTGGCGGACCAGGTAGACCGTGAGCGAACGGACGTACATGGCGCCGATGCCGAGGCCGAGGGCCATCAGGACGATGTCGTTGGTGATGGCGAAGGCGCCGATCACGCCGTCGAAGGAGAAGGACGCGTCGAGCACCTCGAGGTAGAGGAACATGAAGAACGCGGCCTTGCCGGCCAGGGCGATGGCCGAACGCTTCTTGCCGCTGCGCGCGGCCTCTTCCTCCTCCTCGTGCTCGCGTTCCTCGTCCTCCTCGAGCTTGTCCTCGAAGTAGCCGGAGAGTCCGCCGACGACCATGTAGGTGATCAGACCGGCGATGCCGGAGATCAGTACCGTCTGCGCCTTGTCGACGTGCGCGCCGGCGTGCTGGTGGGCGTGGGTGGCGAAGGTGAAGGCGGTGATGAGCAGCACGGCGAGGGCGATGCAGACCGACAGCATGTCGATCCTGCCGAGCTTGGCGAGCGGCCGCTCGATCCAGGGCAGCCACTTGATGTCCCGGTCCTCGAAGATGAAGTCGAGGAAGATCATCAGCAGGAACATGCCACCGAACGCGGCGATCGCGGGGTGGGCGTCCGTGACCAGCTGTTGGTAGTGGTCCTTGTTGTTGAGCGCGAGGTCGACGGCCTCGACAGGGCCCATCTTGGCGCTGATGGCGACGATGACGACGGGGAAGACCAGCCGCATGCCGAAGACCGCGACGAGCACGCCGACCGTGAGGAAGATCTTCTGCCAGAAGGCGTTCATCTTCTTCAGGATTCCGGCGTTGACCACCGCGTTGTCGAAGGACAGCGAGATCTCGAGGATCGACAGGATCGCCACGATTCCGAAGGCGGTCCACCCCCCGTACAAGACCGCCGCGGCAAGGCCGACCGCGGTCACCGCGAACGACCAGCCGAAGGTTTTCAGGAGCACTGGCTACCCAATCCGTATCCGGTACGGGTCTCCCCCGCGCCGCACTTGGCTTTACGAAACGTTGACCCCGAAGTCTAGGGCGATTCCGCGCAGCCCGGACGCGTACCCCTGGCCCACCGCGCGGAACTTCCATTCGCCCCGGTAGCGGTAGAGCTCGCCGAAGATCATCGCGGTTTCCGTGCTGGCGTCCTCGCTCAGGTCGTAACGGGCGAGTTCCGTGCCGTCGGCCTGGTTGAGCACGCGGATGTAGGCGTCCGAGACCTGCCCGAAGGTCTGTCCGCGCTCGTCGGCCATGTGGATGGAGACCGGGAAGACGATCTTCTCGCACTGCGAGGGCACTCGGGTGAGGTCCACCAGGATCGTCTCGTCGTCGCCCTCGCCCTCGCCGGTGAGGTTGTCGCCGGTGTGCTCCACGGAGCCGTCCGGGCTCGTGAGCTGGTTGTAGAACACGAACCACTCGTCGCCCAGCACCCGGTTGGCGCCGGTGCACAGCAGCGCGCTGGCGTCGAGGTCGAAGGGGGCTCCGGTGGTGGAGCGCTCCTCCCAGCCGAGTCCGACCATGACGTTGGTCAGGTTCGGTGCGGCCTTCGAGAGGGAGACGTTGCCTCCCTTGGCGAGCGTGACGCCCATGATGCTGGTCCTCCCCGAGGTGGTGCCTGTCTGGTTGTCCTGCGCGTCCGGCGCCGCGCTGAAACGCGCGGCGCCGGACGGGTCGGGATTGGTCGAAGCCGGGCGGACCTGGCTCAGACGTTCACGCCGAAGTCCTGCGCGATGCCGCGCAGGCCCGAGGCGTAGCCCTGGCCGATGGCGCGGAACTTCCACTCGGCGCCGTGCCGGTACAGCTCGCCGAAGACCATGGCCGTCTCGGTCGAGGCGTCCTCGCTGAGGTCGTACCGCGCGATCTCCTGGCCGCCGGCCTGGTTCACCACGCGGATGTACGCGTTGCGCACCTGACCGAAGGACTGCTGACGGTTCTCGGCGTCGTAGATCGAGACCGGGAAGACGATCTTGTCGACGTCGGCCGGGACGCCGGCCAGGTTGACCTTGATCGTCTCGTCGTCGCCCTCGCCCTCGCCGGTGAGGTTGTCACCGGTGTGCTCCACCGAGCCGTCCGGGCTCTTGAGGTTGTTGAAGAAGACGAAGTGCTGGTCGCTGCCCACCTTGCCGGAGTTGTTCAGCAGCAGCGCGCTGGCGTCGAGGTCGAAGTCGCTGCCGGTCGTGGTACGGGCGTCCCAGCCCAGGCCGACGAGGACCGCGGTCAGGCCCGGGGCCTCCTTCGTCAGCGATACGTTGCCGCCCTTGCTGAGGCTGACTCCCACGAGTCCTCCATTGGTGTCCTGGGGCGGGGAGCCCCGTCGTGCATCGGATATGGGATCAACGACTCGATCCTAGTGACGGGTTCCCGCGCCACGCAGGCCCTGGAGCCGAAGAATCACCGGTGTCGGGGGCACCGGGTCACAGGGTGTCGAGCGCCTTCACGTAGTCGTTCAGGTCGCGCGCGTCCGGCAGGCCGTTGACGACCGTCCAGCGCACGACGCCCTCCTTGTCGATGATGAAGGTGCCGCGCACCGCGCAGCCCTTGCCCTCGTCGAAGACGCCGTAGGCGCGCGAAGTGTTGCCGTGCGGCCAGAAATCGCTCAGCAGCGGGTACTCCAGGCCCTCCTGCTCGCCGAAGACGCGCAGGGTGGGGATGGAGTCGTTGGAGACGGCGAGCAGCTGGGTGTCGTCGTTGACGAACTTCGGCAGGTTGTCGCGCAGGGCGCACAGCTCGCCGGTGCACACACCGGTGAAGGCGAACGGGTAGAAGAGCACCACCACGTTCTTCTCGCCGCGGAAGTCGGACAGCCGCACGGTCCGGCCGTGGTTGTCCTTGAGTTCGAAGTCGGGCGCCTTGTCGCCGACCTGGATCGCCATCGTCCTGCTTCCCTTCGGTGGGCCTGTTCGGGTGATGCCACCCTACGCAGTGATCACCGCAGGCCGACGGACGGGCCGACACGAGTCGGCCCGTCCGTCGGTCCGGGGACGAGGTGGAGCTACTTCTTCGACTTGGCTGCCTTGGGCGTCGCGAGGCGGCTGCCGCTCCAGTCCTTGCCGACACTGACGCCCTTGCTCGCCGACAGCCCCGCCGTGGTCGCGGCTTCCGAGATGTCACTCGGCTCCACGTACCCGGCACGGCCCGTCTTCGGCGTGAAGAGCAGGATCGCGCCACCCTCCTCGATGTACGTGGTGGCGTCCACCAGCACATCCGTAAGGTCGCCGTCGTCGTCGCGGAACCACAGCACCACGGCGTCGGCCACGTCGTCGTAGTCCTCGTCCACGAGCTCGCTGCCGATCGCTTCCTCGATGGCCTCGCGGAGGTCCTGGTCTACGTCGTCGTCGTAGCCGATCTCCTGGACCACCTGCCCGGGCTGGAATCCCAGCCTGGCGGCTGGGTTGGTCCGCTCCTCCGCGTGGTCCGCGGTCGCGCTCACGGGTTGCCTCCTGATGATGTTGCGATTTAGGTCTTCAGCCACGCGCATGCGCGAAGCATTGGCCGTAGTCCACACGGGCGGGCCGGATCGCGCAAGTACCCGGCGGTTCAGACCGCCGAAACGGTGACGATCCCGGCTGTGTCGCCGCAACTTCTGACACGGTATCGCGATCAGCGGTGACACACACCACACCGTTCTGTCCGGTTCGCGTGTTCGGGAGCACACCTCCGGGCAGGGGTTGCCGGAGAGAGCCGTCGGTTACCCCGCGGTAGAGATGACGTGCGGCTCGTGCGAGGTACACGATGGGGAACGGCGCAGACACAGTCAGACAAACCTACAGGAACACAGGAAACCAGCAGAACGAACCCAGATTCGCCGCAGACATGTCAGCCCTCTGACAGGTAAGGAACAGCGTGGCTTCCGGATCCGATCGAAACCCGATCATCATTGGCGGCCTCCCGAGTCAGGTTCCTGACTTCGATCCCGAGGAGACCCAGGAGTGGCTCGACTCGCTCGACGCCGCGGTCGACGAGCGGGGCCGTGAGCGCGCCCGCTACCTCATGCTCCGGCTGATCGAGCGCGCCCGCGAGAAGCGCGTGGCCGTGCCCGAGATGCGCAGCACGGACTACGTCAACACGATCCCCACCAAGAGCGAGCCGTTCTTCCCCGGCAACGAGGAGATCGAGCGCAGGATCCTCAACGCCACGCGCTGGAACGCCGCGGTGATGGTCTCCCGCGCCCAGCGGCCGGGCATCGGCGTCGGCGGCCACATCGCCACCTTCGCCTCCTCCGCCTCCCTCTACGACGTCGGCTTCAACCACTTCTTCCGCGGCAAGGACGACGGACGGGGCGGCGACCAGGTCTTCTTCCAGGGGCACGCCTCACCGGGCATCTACGCTCGCGCGTACCTGCTGGACCGGCTCTCCGAGAAGCACCTGGACGGCTTCCGCCAGGAGAAGTCCAAGGCGCCGTACGGACTGTCCAGCTATCCGCACCCGCGCTCGATGCCGGACTTCTGGGAGTTCCCGACGGTCTCCATGGGCCTCGGCCCGATCGGCGCGATCTTCCAGGCCCGGATGAACCGGTACATGCAGGCGCGCGGGATCGCGGACACCTCCGACTCGCACGTGTGGGCGTTCCTCGGCGACGGCGAGATGGACGAGCCGGAGTCGCTCGGCCAGTTGTCGATCGCCGCCCGTGAGGGCCTGGACAACCTGACCTTCGTGGTCAACTGCAACCTCCAGCGCCTGGACGGCCCGGTGCGCGGCAACGGCAAGATCATCCAGGAGCTGGAGTCGGTCTTCCGCGGCGCCGGCTGGAACGTGATCAAGCTCATCTGGGACCGCACCTGGGACCCGCTGCTGGCCCAGGACCGCGACGGCGTGCTGGTCAACAGGATGAACACCACGCCGGACGGCGCGTTCCAGACCTACGCGACCGAGTCCGGCGCCTACATCCGCGAGCACTTCTTCGGCGACGACCACCGGCTGCGCAAGATGGTCGAGCACATGACCGACCAGCAGATCCTGCACCTGGGCCGCGGCGGTCACGACCACCGCAAGATCTACGCGGCGTACAAGGCGGCCCTGGACCACAAGGGGCAGCCGACGGTCATCCTGGCCAAGACGGTCAAGGGCTGGACGCTCGGCCCGAACTTCGAGGGCCGCAACGCCACGCACCAGATGAAGAAGCTGACGGTCGAGGACCTCAAGCACTTCCGCGACCGTCTGCACCTGCCGATCTCCGACCGGGAGCTGGAGTCCGGGCCGCCGCCGTACTACCACCCGGGCCGGGAGACCGAGGAGATCCAGTACATGCACGACCGCCGCAAGGGCTGCGGCGGCTACGTGCCGACCCGGATCGTGCGCTCCAAGCCGCTCCACCTTCCGGGCGACCGGACGTACGCGTCCGTGAAGAAGGGCTCGGGCCAGCAGTCCATCGCGACCACCATGGCCTTCGTCCGGCTGCTGAAGGACCTCATGCGGGACAAGGAGATCGGCAGGCGGTTCGTGCTGATCGCGCCGGACGAGTACCGCACGTTCGGCATGGACTCCTTCTTCCCGAGCGCGAAGATCTACAACCCGCTCGGCCAGCAGTACGAGTCCGTCGACCGCGATCTGCTGCTCGCCTACAAGGAGTCGCCGACCGGGCAGATGCTGCACGACGGCATCTCCGAGGCGGGCTGCACGGCCTCGCTGATCGCGGCGGGCTCGGCCTACGCCACCCACGGCGAGCCGCTGATCCCGGTGTACGTCTTCTACTCGATGTTCGGTTTCCAGCGCACCGGCGACCAGTTCTGGCAGATGGCCGACCAGTTGGCGCGCGGTTTCGTCCTGGGCGCGACCGCCGGCCGCACGACCCTGACCGGTGAGGGGCTCCAGCACGCCGACGGGCACTCCCAGCTGCTGGCCTCCACCAACCCGGCGTGCGTGGCCTACGACCCGGCGTACGGGTACGAGATCGCGCACATCGTGCAGGACGGACTGCGCCGCATGTACGGCGGCGACGAGCGGCATCCGCACGGCGAGGACGTCTTCTACTACCTCACCGTCTACAACGAGCCGATCCAGCAGCCGGCCGAGCCGGCGGACGTGGACACCGCAGGCATCCTCAAGGGCCTGCACCGGCTCGGCGAGGGCACGGCGGGCGACATCCCGGCGCAGATCATGGCGTCGGGTGTGGCGGTCCCGTGGGCCCTGGAGGCGCAGCGGATCCTCGCCGAGGACTGGAACGTCCGGGCCGGTGTCTGGTCGGCGACCTCCTGGAACGAGCTGCGGCGCGAGGCCGTGGCGTGCGAGGAGTACAACCTGCTGCACCCGGAGGAGGAGCAGCGGGTGCCGTGGGTGACGCGGAGGCTGAGCGCGGCCGAGGGGCCGTTCGTGGCCGTCTCCGACTGGATGCGCTCGGTGCCGGACCAGATCGCGCGGTGGGTGCCGGGTACGTACCAGTCGCTGGGTGCCGACGGCTTCGGCTTCGCCGACACCCGCGGGGCGGCGCGGCGGTTCTTCCACATCGACGCCCGGTCGATCGTGCTGGCGGTGCTGACGGAGCTGGCCCGGGAGGGCAGGGTCGACCGGTCGGTGCTGAAGCAGGCCCTGGACCGCTACCGGATCCTGGAGGTGTCGGCGGCCGACCCAGGCACGGCGGGCGGCGACGCCTAGGGAGACGCTCCTGAAGCCGCAAGAGGGCGGCGGACCATCGGTCCGCCGCCCTCTTGCCCGGTGCCAGAACTCTTGTCCGGTGTCAGAACAGGCCGCTGCCCGGCGTTGCCGCTCCGGCCAGCCAGACGACGGCCAGGAGGGTGTCGATGGCGCCCAGGACCACGGCGACCAGGGCCGGGAGCGAGCGGTCGCCCGCCCAGGTGCGGCCCATTGCGAGCCATCCGCAGACGACCGCCGCCGGGCCGAGGACGATCCCCAGCGCGAAGAAACCGGCGACCGCGCAGATGGTCCCGATGATCCCGAGTGTCGCGCGGTCCGGCCTTCCCCCAAGCTCTCGGCTTCGCTTGAGCAGGGGGGACCCCCATCGCTGCCCCGTCCGGCCGCGTGAACGGGGGTACCCGCGCGTTCCGCCTCCGAAGCCCGCCATCATCAACTCCCTTGGAAATCTGTCGAGTTGGAGTTCCTCTGAGTTTCGTAGGTGCGGGTACCCCGGTTCCGGCCGCCGAAGCCGCCCGCGCGCTGCCCCCTCCGGCAGCGCGCGCCGGCCGCTTCCCCCCATCCCCTGCGGAGGACTTGACCCACTGTCACCCGCGGTATGCACCGGAGGCGAGGGATCTTCGGCGGAGTCACCCTGACGGGCGAACTCCGCCGATTTGGGGCGCCGTCAGATGTGGCCGACGCCCGCGCCCGCCTCCGCGTTCTCCCCGCGCTTGGTGAACAGAGCCACCAGGACGGCCACGGCCGCGATCCCGGCGGCCACGAGGGAGGCGAGGCTCATCCCGGAGATGAACGTCTCGTGCGCGACGGAGGTGATCTTCGTGGCGATCGCCTCGGGCGTACCCTCCGGCACCGGCGCCGCGCCGAACTGGACCGCCTCGGAGGCCTGGTCGAGCTGGGTGTGGGTGAGCGGCGGGAGCCCCGCGTCCTTCCAGTTGCCGGCCAGGTCGCTGTTGACCTTGGAGGCCATCACCGCGCCCAGCACGGCCGTGCCGAGGCTGCCGCCGATCTGCATGGCGGACTGCTGGAGACCGCCGGCCACACCGGACAGCTCCAGGGGCGCGTTGCCGACGATGACCTCGGTGGCGCCGACCATGACCGGGGCGAGGCCGAGGCCCAGCAGGGCGAACCAGAGCGACATGGTGAGGCCGCTCGTGCCCGTCTCAAGCGTGGACATGCCGTACATGGCGAGCGCGGTGGCCGCCATGCCGCCCGCCAGCGGAATGCGCGGGCCCACCTTGGTGATCATGAATCCCGCGAGCGGGGAGCCGACGATCATCATGCCGGTGAGCGGGAGGAGGTGCGTGCCCGCCTCGATCGGGCTCATCCCATGGACGTTCTGGAGGTAGAAGGTCACGAAGAACAGGCCGCCCATGAACGCGATGGCCATCAGCACCATGAGCACCACGCCCGCGGACAGCGGGACCGAGCGGAACAGCGCCAGCGGGATCAGCGGCTCCTTCACCCTGGTCTCCCAGAAGGCGAAGGCGGCGAAGCCGAGCACGGACGCGGCGATGAACGTCCACGTCGTGCCGTCGCCCCAGCCCCAGGCCGGAGCCTTGATCAGGGCCCACACCAGGCAGAACATCGCTCCGGAGAGCAGGACGATGCCGAGGATGTCGAAGGAGCGCGGCGCGTTCTCGGCGCGGTGGTCGAGCAGGATCAGCAGGCCCAGGACCAGGGCGAGAACGCCGACGGGCACGTTGATGAAGAACACCGACTGCCAGTTGACGTGCTCGACGAGCACACCGCCGAGGATCGGGCCGCCTGCGGTGGAGGCACCGATGACCATGCCCCAGATGCCGATGGCCATGTTGAGCTTCTCGGCCGGGAAGGTGGCCCGCAGCAGGCCGAGCGCGGCCGGCATCAGCAGCGCGCCGAACAGGCCCTGGAAGACCCGGAAGATGATGACCATGGCGATGGTGTCCGACAGGCCGATGGCGCCCGAGGCGGCGGCGAAGCCGGTCACACCGATGAGGAAGGTCTGCCGGTGCCCGAAGCGGTCACCGAGCTTGCCCGCGGTGATCAGGGAGACCGCGAGGGCGAGGAAGTAGGCGTTGGTGATCCACTGCACATCGGCGAGGGTTGCGTGCAGCTCCCTGCCGATCACGGGGTTGGCGATGGCCACGATGGTGCCGTCGAGGGCCACCATCATGACCCCTACGGCGACGGTGATCAGGGTGACCCACGGGTGCCCGCGCAGCCCCTTCGCGGGCATGGGGTCCGGCAGGCCCGCGGAGGCGCCGTCCCCCGGCCCCGTCGTGTCGATGGTGGTCTGACTAGTCATACATTCGAGGCTAATGACAGTCACTGACAAACGACAAACCAATTCACAAGTCGGTAACTGACGTGTCACTCCCCTATAGTCTGATCAGGGGAAACGGTTCGCGTTCGGGGAAGCGGTGCGGGAAAGAGGTCCGGAGAGGTCCATGGAGACGGCGGGGACCGCCGGGACGGCGCCACGGACGCTGTCACGGACGGCGGCACGGCCGGGACTGCGCGAACGCAAGAAGCGGCGCACCCGCGACGCACTGCTGCGGGCGGCGCTGGAACTGTTCACCACCCAGGGGTACGACCGGACGACGGTCGACGAGATCGCCGAGGCCGTCGACGTCTCCCAGCGCACCTTCTTCCGCTACTTCCCGGGCAAGGAGGAGGCCGCCTTCGCCGTGCAGGAGATGGTGGAGGCGCACTTCGTCGACTCGCTGCGCGCCCGCCCGCCCGGGGAGGCTCCACTGGAGGCGTTGCGCCGGAGCCTGCTGGAGGGCTGGGACACGATCAGCGACGCCGTGGGGAGCGTCGTGCCCGTGGAGCTGTATCTGCGCATGTTCCGGGTGATCGAGTCGACGCCGGCCCTGCTCGCCGAGCATCTGCGGCGCTCGGCGGAGACCGAGGAGCAGATCGCGCGGCTGCTCGCCGAGCGCGAGGGCCTCGACGTGGACACCGACCCGCGGCCGCGACTGGCGGTGGCCGTGTTCGGCGCGGTGATGCGCGTGACGAGCTGCCAGTGGAGCACGCGTGAAAACGCCGGCGCGGAGGCCCTGCGCGAACTCACCGCCGCGTACCTCGATCAGGTGGGACCCGCGCTCACCGGGAACTGGCGTACGAGCCCGCAGCGTTGAGCCGGCACATTCCGCCGACTTGAACTGCCGTACGCCCGCCGGACCTTGGACACGCTCACCGGCTGAGGTCACCGTCACACCGCTCGAAACGTGATACCTGTCACTCGGTTAACGCGAGACCGTCTCGTTCTCCTAGTGTGTCCTTCCAGTGACTTCCTTCGACGCCTCCCCACAACTCAACGTCTGGCGCGCACTGCTCGCGCTGGCCGTGGTCTTCGTGATGCTGGCCACCACCGGCTGGACCGCGGTGCGCGGCCATCGCGGGACCACCGCCCTCCAGACGTCGCTGACCGCCTGGGACCACGGCCACCTGCACGGGCACCGACTGCCGGACGCGGACGCCTCCCCCGATCTGCTGCGGCGCTTCTTCGACTCGCTCGGCGCACAGGACCGCGCCCGGCTCGCCCGTCGCTATCCGCTCGCGGTCGGCAACATGGACGGCGCCCCGGTCGGGCTGCGCTACCAGGCCAACCGCATCGCGCTGCGCCAGGCGCGCAGAACCGAGCAGGCCCGCACGCACGACAGCCGGCTCTCGCCGGCCGGGCAGCAGGACGCGGGCCGCCGCATGCAGCGCTACACCTCGCTGATGGCGAAGGACCGGCAGATCCTGGCCTTCGACCCCGAGGGCTCGGGCCGGGTCGCCGAGGTCTTCGGCGACCTGCGCAGGGCCGAACGGGTCTCCGTCGTCGTTCCCGGCGTCGACACCGACCTGATCACCTTCCGGAAGACCTACCGCCCGTACTCGGCGCCGTACGGCATGGCGAAGTCGCTGTACGCGGCGGAGCGCGAGGCGGACCCGTCGACCCGTACGGCCGTGATCGCCTGGGCCGACTACACCTCGCCGAGCGGGCTCGGGGTGGACGCGGCCACGGCGATGCGTGCCACAGAGGGCGCGGTGCGGCTGAACAAGCTGCTGCGGGGGCTGCCCGGCGACTCCTCCGTCTCGCTGTTCTGCCACAGCTACGGGTCGGTGGTGTGCGGCGTGGCCGCGCGTGCCCTGCCGCGGCGGGTCTCCGACATAGCGGTGGCCGCCAGCCCGGGCATGCGCGTGCAGAGCACCTCCCACCTGCACACCTCCGCCCGGGTGTGGGCGATGCGGGACGCCACCGACTGGATCCAGGACGTGCCCTACCTCGAACTCGGCGGCCTCGGCCACGGCGCCGACCCGGTCTCCCCGGCGTTCGGGGCACGGGTTCTCTCGGCACAGGGCGCCAAGGGCCACGCCGGCTACTTCGAGCCGGGCACCGACAGCCTGGCCAACTTCGCCGAGATCGGGGTCGGCGCGTACGGCTCGGTGCGGTGCGCACATGACGACGACGGATGCCGGGCGGATTTGTCCGGTGCGACTCCGGCCGGACGCGCGTAGAGACAGCAGGAACTGCGGTCCGCCCGGGGAGGGACGAAGGAGCCCCGGCCCCCTACGATGAGCCGCATGGGTGATGTACTGGCCGGATTTCATGCTGCCTGGGAGTTCGAGTCCGATTCCGTGCTCATCCGCTACGAACGGGGGATTCGAACACCCAAGCTCTTCCAGGTCCTCGGAACCCGCAGGATCCCGCTGGCGGCCCTCGCGGGCGTGACGCTCGGCGCGGGGCGCCGCGGCACCGTGGTCCTGCGTGCCGAGCCCAGACCGGGCGCCGACCCGCTGATGGACGCGGCCGACGGGCAGCTCAAGGAGAGCTGCGACCCGTACCGCCTGGTGCTGCCCGCCGAGCAGGAGACGCCGGCCGAGCGCTACGCCGAGCGACTGCGCGCCCGACTCTTCGCGAGCGGACCGGCCGACCGCCACCTGGTGGCGGCACCGGAGGCCCCGCTCCAGTTCAAGGCGTACGACGGGAAGGCGTCCTTCGACGGTACGGCGGTGCGGTTCCGGTGGTCCCGGACGGGAGCCTCCTCGGCCAAGTGGAAGGCCGGGGACCAGAGCTTCCCCGTCGCCGACATGGGCGGGGTGGAGTGGCGCTCGCCCGAGGCCTTCGAGGGACATCTGCGGCTGCTGCCGCGCGATCCGGGCGCCGCCGCACCGCTGTCGCAGCCGGACCAGGATCCGGCCTCGGTGGTGTTCGGGCTCGGATACGGGCCGGTGCACGAGTCACTGCCGTTCGCCGCTGCCGTCCTGGCGGCGGTGCGGGAGAGGGGTCCGGCGACGCCGGTACCGGTGCCGGCCCCGCACCGCGACCCGGCCGGCATCGCGGAACGGATCCGCCACCTCGGGGAGCTGCATCGGGCGGGGCTGGTCACCGACGAGGAGTTCTCGCTGAAGAAGGCGGAACTCCTCTCCGAGCTGTAGGAGTTACCCGAAGCTCACGCCCATGCAGCCGAGACCCTGTACCCCGACCTCCGGTCCCTCCTCACCCAGCCGTACGGTCGGGATCCTGCTTTCGGTCATCGCGTTGTCTCCGTTTCTCAGGAGCGTGCGTCTTCTCAGGAGTGCGCGGCGTCTCGGGGGCGCTTCCGCCGCTCAGTGTCGTCCGGCGTCCGCGTAGAAGCTGATCTTGCGGTCCAGTACCGCCAGCGTGTCGCGGAGTTCGGCGATCCGGGCCAGGACGTCCCGGCGGGTCGCCTCCAGCAGCGCGCACCGCTCGCCATAGGTGCCCTCGCCCTCGCGCACCAGCTCCGCGTACCGGACCATGTCGGCGACCGGCATCCCGGTCAGCCGGAGCTTGCCGACCAGGTCGAGCCAGTCGAGGTCGCTGTTGGTGTACCGGCGCTGGCCGGTGTGCGAGCGGTCGACGTGGGGCATCAGGCCGATCCGCTCGTACCAGCGCAGGGTGTGGGCCGTCAGCCCGGTGAAGGCGACGACCTCGCTGATCGTGTATCCGTCCTGCCCGTCGGGGCGTGGGTGCCGCCGGGGCGGGGCGGAACAGAGGTCGGCGCCGGTGGGGGCTTCCTCCGTCTTCTCGATGGTCACGGCCGTGGTCTGCGTCACCGTCATGGCCTCAACGCTATGACCTTCGAGTGCGCTCCAGGCAAGCCGGACCCGGCACCGGGGCGGAAAATACGCGCGACGCGGGACGTGCGGGGTCGTTAGCGTGCCGGTCATGAGTCTCGTACGACGTGCCGAGCCCGAGGACGCCGCGGAAGTACTGCGACTGCGCCAGGTGATGATCGACTCGGTCCACGGCACCGACCCTTCCACCGACTGGCACGCGATGTCCCTGCCGGTACTGAAGGTCCGGCTCGCCGAGCAGGACGGCGACTTCGCGGCGTTCGTCGTGGATCACCCGGAGCAGCCGGGGGCACTGGCCTCGCTCGCGGCCGGGACGCTGGAGTACCGGATCGGGCGGGCGGACAATCCGCGCGGGCGGGTCGGATACGTCTTCAGCGTCGCGACCGATCCGGACGCCCGGCGCCACGGATACGCGCGCGCGTGCATGGAGTCGCTGCTGGACTGGTTCCGGGAGCGGGGCGCGGCACACGTCGACCTCAACGCGTCCGCCGAGGCCGCGCCGCTCTACGCCGATCTGGGCTTCGTGCGCAAGCCCGACCCCTCGATGCGGCTGCGCCTGTGAGCGGCATAGGCTCGACGTCATGTCGTTGAACTCCCTGGCGCCGATCGAGAACTGGCCGGTCCCCACCGCGGCGGCGGGCGTGGTCCGCGCGGACGGCACGGTCCTGGGCACCCACGGCCCGACCGCGCGGCCCTTCCCGCTGGCCTCGGTCACCAAGCCGCTGGCGGCCTACGCGGTGCTCGTCGCCTACGAGGAGGGCGCGATCGAGTTGGACGAGCCGGCCGGCCCGCCCGGCGCGACCGTCCGCCATCTGCTCGCCCACACCTCGGGGCTGGCCTTCGACGAACACCGGGTGATGGCCCCGCCCGGCGAGCGGCGGCTGTACTCCAACGCGGGCTTCGAGCAGCTCGGCGACCATGTGGCGAAGGTCACGGACATCCCGTTCGCGGAGTACCTGCGCCAGGCGGTCCTGGCCCCGCTGGGCATGACGCGGACGACCCTGGACGGCTCCCCGGCGAAGGACGCGGTCTCGACGGTCGACGACCTGCTCCTCTTCGCTGCCGAGATACAGGCCCCGCGCCTGCTGGACCCGCGCACGGTCGCCGAGGCGATGACGGTCCAGTACCCCGGCACCAAGGGCGTCCTGCCGGGCTACGGCCACCAGAACCCCAACGACTGGGGCCTCGGCTTCGAGATCCGCGACTCCAAGTCCCCCCACTGGACGGGCGCTTCCTCCTCCCCCCGCACCTTCGGCCACTTCGGCCAGTCCGGCACGTTCCTGTGGACCGACCCCGCCGCGGGCGCGGCCTGCGTCGCCCTGACGGACCGCGCCTTCGGCCCCTGGGCCATCGATGCCTGGCCGCCGTTCACGGACGCGGTCCTGTCCGAACTGCGCGCCGCCTGAGACCCGGCCGGCCATGGACGTCGCTTTCCGGCGGCTGCTCCCCTCGGACACCGAGCCCCTGGTCCGCTTCCTGACCGGTGAGAGCTGGCCGCTGCACAGTGTCAGCGAGGTGGACGGCGACACGGCCCGCCAGTGGATCGCCGAGCGACGCTTCGAGAGCGAGGAGAACAGGAGCTTCTGGATCCTCGCCGCCGAGGAGCCCGTCGGCCTGGTCCGGCTCATGGACCTGGCCGACGACACGCCCCTGTTCGACCTTCGTCTGCGGGCCGGGCACCGGGGGCGCGGCATCGGCCGCGAGGCCGTGACCTGGCTGACGCGGTATCTGTTCGAGGAGTTCCCGCACATCCGTCGCATCGAGGGAACCACGCGCCAGGACAACCACCCGATGCGCCGCGTCTTCCTGCGCTGCGGCTACGCCAAGGAAGCCCACTACCGGGACGCCTGGCCGGACCGGGACGGCACGCTCCACGACACGGTCGGCTACGCGATCCTGCGCCGCGACTGGCTGAGTGGGCGCGTCACGCTCCCGCGGTGGGACGACGAGCCCGACGGCCGGGGGCCGAGGACGTGACGGGGACGGGGCGTCGCCCCCGTTCACGGGGTCAGTCGGCCGCCATCTCCCACATCAGCAGCTCCGCGTCCGTCAGGGCCACCGCCTCGGCATCCCTGGCCGACGTGAGGCGGGCCGCGTCCCCCGGGCCCAACTCATCCTCGCCCAGGCGCACTTCGCCCCGCACCACATGCACGTACACGTACGCCGCGTCCGGGACCGCCGTCCGCTCCCCCGTCGCCAGGCGGCGGACGTGGAGCATGGCGCCGGCCTCCGGGACGGCGTACGGGGTGGAGTCGGCGATGCCGTGGACGAGTTCGTAGCAGGGGGTGCCGCCGGGCTCCAGGGGGGCCAGCCAGGTCTGGACGAAGGCCAGGGGGGTGGGGCCGGCGTTGCGTTCCACGTGGTGGACGCCGCCCGCCGAGCTCAGGCGCTGGACGTCGCCGGGGCGGACCACCGTCTCGCGGCCCGTGGAGTCGCGGTGGGTCAGTTCGCCCTCGACGACCCAGGTGACGATCTCGGTGTGGCTGTGCCGGTGCTCGTCGAAACCGGCGCCGGGTGCCAGGTGTTCCTCGTTGCAGGCGATCATCGCGCCGAAGCGGAGGTTGTCCGGGTCGTAGTGCGGGCCGAAGGAGAAGGCGTGCCGGGAGGTGATTCCGGCGGCCGGCTCGCCGCCCTCGTAGCGCTCCGCCGCGCGCCGTACTTCCGTCGTCACGCGGACCACCGTAACGCCCGGCCGTGAGGGGCCCCGGCAGCCCAGGCCAGACCCGGCCACACGCACGCACGTCCGGATGAGGCAGTCTTGTCCCCGTGCCCGAACCCGAAACCCGCCAGGCCGATGCCGCAGTCCACTCCGTCCATCCCCATGCCGCGACCCTGAAAAGACTGGAGAAGTCCTCCGGGTCGCTGGCCGCGCAGGCGATCGCGCGGATGGACGAGACGCTGCCGTGGTACCGGGCGATGCCCCCGGAGAACCGTTCCTGGATCGGGCTGGTCGCCCAGGCGGGCATCGCCGCCTTCACCGAGTGGTTCCGGCACCCGGACGCGCCCCAGGCGATCTCCACCGATGTGTTCGGGACCGCGCCGCGCGAGCTGACGCGGGCGATCACGCTGCGGCAGACCGTGGAGATGGTGCGCACCACGATCGAGGTCATGGAGTCGGCCATCGACGAGGTGGCGGCGCCGGGCGACGAGTCCGCGCTCCGGGAGGCGCTGCTCGTCTACGCCCGTGAGATCGCCTTCGCCACCGCCCAGGTCTACGCGCAGGCCGCCGAGGCACGCGGTGCCTGGGACGCCCGGCTGGAGTCCCTGGTCGTCAACGCGGTGCTGAGCGGGGAGGCCGACGAGGGGGCCGTGTCGCGGGCCGCCGCCCTGGGCTGGAACTCTCCCGAGCACGTGTGCGTGGTGCTCGGGACCGCGCCCGACGGGGACTCCGAGCTGACCGTGGAGGCCATCCGGCGGGCCGCCCGGCACGCCAAGCTCCAGGTGCTCACCGGGGTCCTCGGGAACCGGCTGGTCGTGATCGCGGGCGGCAGCGACAATCCGCTGGCGGTGGCCAAGTCGTTGATCGGGCCGTATGCCCCGGGCCCCGTCGTCGCCGGGCCCGTCGTGCCCGATCTGCTCGCCGCGACCCGGTCCGCGCAGGCCGCCGCGGCCGGGCTGAAGGCCTGCTCGGCCTGGCAGGACGCGCCGCGGCCGGTACTGGCGGACGATCTCCTGCCGGAGCGCGCCATCGCCGGTGACCCTGGCGCGCGGGAGCAGTTGGTAGAGGAGATCTACAGACCGCTGGAGGAAGCCGGCTCCGCTCTTCTCGAAACGCTCAGCGTGTATCTGGAGCAGGCGAGCAGTCTGGAAGGCGCGGCCAGGATGCTCTTCGTTCACCCGAACACCGTGCGCTACCGGCTCCGACGTGTGACTGACGTCACCGGTTGGTCACCCTCCGATGTACGATCCGCGTTCACCCTGCGGATCGCACTGATCCTTGGGCGTCTGGCCGACGGAGATCCCCAGGCCTAGGCTTTTGTCGGGGGCCCACAAAACCCCTTCCTGTTCTTCGTCCCTGTCCCCACGGGCGGTCGCGGCCGTCCCCAAGAGAGAGTGTGAGAGTGCTCGTACTCGTCGCTCCCGGCCAAGGCGCCCAGACGCCCGGCTTCCTGACTCCCTGGCTCGAACTGCCCGGCGCCGCCGACCGTGTGGCCGCCTGGTCCGACGCCATCGGCCTGGACCTCGTCCACTACGGCACGCAGGCCGACGCGGACGCGATCCGCGACACCGCGGTGGCCCAGCCCCTGCTGGTCGCCGCCGGGCTGCTGTCGGCCGCGGCACTGGGTGACACCGGCGCGGACGTGGTCGCGGGCCACAGCGTCGGCGAGATCACCGCCGCCACGTTCGCGGGCGTCCTGGACGACACCGCGGCGCTGACCCTGGTCCGCCGCCGCGGCCTGGCCATGGCCGAGGCCGCCGCGATCACCGAGACGGGCATGTCGGCGCTGCTCGGCGGCGACCCGGACGTGTCCACGGCGCACCTGGGCAAGCTGGGTCTGACCCCGGCGAACGTCAACGGGGCCGGCCAGATCGTGGCCGCCGGCACCATGGAGCAGCTCGCCGCCCTGAGCGAGGACATGCCGGAGGGCGTGCGCAAGGTCGTCCCGCTGAAGGTGGCCGGCGCCTTCCACACGCACCACATGGCGCCCGCGGTCGAGAAGCTGGCGGAGGCCGCCAAGGCGCTCTCGGCCGCCGACCCGAAGGTCACCTACGTCTCCAACAAGGACGGCCGGGCCGTGCACAGCGGCGCCGAGGTCGTCGAGCGGCTGGTCGGCCAGGTCGCCAACCCGGTCCGCTGGGACCTGTGCATGGAGACCTTCAAGGAGCTGGGCGCCACCGCCCTCGTCGAGGTGTGCCCCGGCGGCACCCTGACCGGCCTGGCCAAGCGCGCGCTGCCCGGCGTGAAGACGCTGGCGCTGAAGACCCCCGACGACCTCGACGCGGCCCGCGAGCTCATCGCCGAGCACGCGAGCGCCTGACGCCTTAAGGAGCCGACGAGCATGTCGAAGATCAAGCCCAGCAAGGGTGCCCCGTACGCGCGCATCCTCGGTGTGGGCGGCTACCGGCCCACACGCGTGGTGCCCAACGAGGTGATCCTCGAGACGATCGACTCGTCCGACGAGTGGATCCGCTCGCGCTCGGGCATCGAGACCCGGCACTGGGCGTCGCCCGAGGAGACGGTCGCGGTGATGTCGATCGAGGCCTCCGGCAAGGCGATCGCGGACGCCGGGATCGACGCCTCGCAGATCGGCGCCGTGGTCGTCTCGACGGTCTCGCACTTCAGCCAGACCCCGGCCATCGCCACCGAGATCGCGGACAAGCTGGGCACGGACAAGGCGGCCGCCTTCGACATCTCGGCGGGCTGCGCCGGCTTCGGCTACGGCCTCACCCTGGCCAAGGGCCTGGTCGTCGAGGGCTCGGCGGAGTACGTGCTGGTCATCGGCGTGGAGCGGCTCTCCGACCTGACCGACCTGGAGGACCGGGCCACGGCCTTCCTGTTCGGTGACGGCGCCGGAGCGGTCGTGGTCGGTCCCTCGCAGGAGCCCGCGATCGGCCCGACCGTGTGGGGCTCGGAGGGCGACAAGGCCGAGACCATCAAGCAGACCGTCCCGTGGGACCGCTTCAGGATCGGCGACGTCTCCGAACTCCCTGTCGACAGCGAGGGCAACGTCAAGTTCCCCGCGATCACGCAGGAGGGTCAGGCTGTCTTCCGCTGGGCCGTGTTCGAGATGGCGAAGGTCGCCCAGCAGGCGCTGGACGCGGCCGGGATCACCCCGGACGAACTGGACGTCTTCATCCCGCACCAGGCCAACGTGCGGATCATCGACTCGATGGTGAAGACGCTCAAGCTGCCGGAGCACGTCACGGTCGCCCGTGACATCCGCACCACCGGCAACACCTCGGCCGCCTCGATCCCGCTCGCGATGGAGCGGCTCCTGGCGACCGGCGAGGCGAAGAGCGGCGACACCGCGCTCGTCATCGGCTTCGGGGCGGGTCTCGTGTACGCCGCGACGGTCGTTACCCTCCCCTAGGCACTCCGTGCCGGATCATGCTTCCGGTGCGGGACCGCACACCCCTGCCGCTGACGCGGTGGGCGCCACACCCTCTGGAAATCTACGAAGGAGCGCCGACATGGCCGCCACTCAGGAAGAGATCGTCGCCGGTCTCGCGGAGATCGTGAACGAGATCGCCGGGATCCCGGTCGAGGACGTCCAGCTGGACAAGTCCTTCACCGACGACCTGGACGTCGACTCGCTGTCCATGGTCGAGGTCGTCGTCGCCGCCGAAGAGCGTTTCGACGTCAAGATCCCCGACGAGGACGTCAAGAACCTCAAGACGGTCGGCGACGCGACCGACTACATCCTCAAGCACCAGGGCTGATCGACCGATCACAGCCTTGGGCTGACTGCCCCGCCACCCGGCGGTGGCGCCGTACGAATCCTCGTTCCGTTGGAGAAAGAATTCCCGTGAGCTCGACCAATCGCACCGTGGTCGTCACCGGTATCGGCGCAACCACACCGCTGGGTGGCGACGTAGCTTCCACCTGGGAGGGCCTGGTCGCCGGCAAGTCCGGTGTGAAGCCCCTGACTCAGGAGTGGGCGGCCGACCAGGCCGTCCGTATCGCGGCCCCGGTGGCCGTGGAGCCGACCGAGGTCATCCCGCGGCCGCAGGCGCGCCGGCTGGACCGCTCCGCGCAGTTCGCGCTGATCGCGGCCCAGGAGGCCTGGAAGGACGCCGGTTTCACCGGCAAGGCCGGTGAGGACGGTTCCGTCGACCCGGACCGGCTCGGCACGGTCGTCGCCTCCGGCATCGGCGGTGTCACCACCCTGCTGGACCAGTACGACGTGCTGAAGGAGAAGGGCGTCCGCCGCGTCTCCCCGCACACCGTCCCGATGCTGATGCCGAACGGCCCGTCGGCCAACGTGGGCCTGCTCGTGGGCGCCCGCGCGGGTGTGCACACGCCGGTCTCCGCGTGTGCGTCCGGCGCCGAGGCCATCGGCTACGCCATCGAGATGATCCGCACCGGCCGGGCCGACGTCGTCGTCGCCGGCGGTACGGAGGCGGCGATCCACCCGCTGCCCATCGCCGCGTTCGGCAACATGATGGCGATGTCGAAGAACAACGAGGACCCCGAGGGCGCCTCGCGCCCCTACGACGTCGACCGGGACGGCTTCGTCCTCGGTGAGGGCGCGGGTGTGCTCGTCCTGGAGTCCGCCGAGCACGCTGCCAGGCGCGGTGCCCGCGTCTACGCGGAGGCGGTCGGCCAGGGCATCTCCGCCGACTCCCACGACATCGTCCAGCCGGAGCCGGAGGGCCGGGGCATCTCGCACGCCCTGCAGCACCTGCTCGAGAACACCGACCTGGACCCGGCGGAGATCGTGCACGTCAACGCGCACGCCACCTCGACGCCTGCGGGTGACGTCGCGGAGCTGAAGGCGCTGCGCAAGGTCTTCGGCGACGACGCCGACCACATGGCGGTCTCCGCGACCAAGTCGATGACCGGTCACCTGCTCGGTGGCGCGGGCGGCGTGGAGTCGGTGGCGACGGTGCTGGCGCTGTACCACCGGGTGGCTCCGCCGACCATCAACGTCGAGAACCTCGACCCCGAGGCCGAGGCGAACGCGGACGTGGTCCGCGGGGAGGCGCGCAAGCTGCCCGCCGAGGGCCGTATCGCCGCGCTGAACGACTCGTTCGGCTTCGGCGGGCACAACGTCGTGCTGGCGTTCCGGTCGGTCTGAGACCCCGGCAGCGGATGTCAGAAGGGCCCCCACCGGCCGGTGGGGGCCCTTCTGTTGTGCGAGCGGTCGTCAGACCACCTGGTGCAGCCAGCGCACGGGGGCGCCTTCACCCGCGTAGCGGAACGGCTCCAGCTCGTCGTCCCAGGGCTTGCCCAGGAGCTTGGCGAGTTCGGCCTCCAGGTCGGTCTCGCCGCGCTGGGAGCGCAGCAGGGCGGCGCGCAGCCGGTCCTCGGGGATGAGGATGTCGCCGTGGATGCCGGTGACGGCGTGGAAGATGCCGAGGTCGGGGGTGCAGCTGTAGCGCTCGCCCTCGGCGGTGGGGCAGGGCTCGGCGGTGACCTCGAAGCGGAGCAGCTGCCAGCCGCGCAGCGCGGAGGCGAGCTTGGAGGCGGTGCCGGGCTGGCCCTGCCAGGAGAACTCCGAGCGCCAGGTGCCGGGAGAGGCGGGCTGCCGGATCCAGTCCAGGCTGACGCGCGTACCGAGCACCCCGGCGACGGCCCACTCGACGTGCGGGCACAGCGCGCGCGGCGCGGAGTGCACGTACAGAACTCCACGTGTCGTCACCGGGACCTCCGGGCAGAGCGGGACATGGTGCGGGCGGGCGGACAGCGGTGGCGTGTGAGGCCACGTTGATGGCGAGGCTACCGTGCGACGGGGCAAGGAGTGTGACGTACCGTCGGTCCCGGTGCCAGGAAACGCCCTCCATTCACCCAGGGGGACGCTTGTACGGGTGCGCGCAGCCCACTCGAGTGGGGGCGGGAACCCTCGCGCGTTCTCATGGAGGGGAGCACTTCACGACGACCGAGGGGATCACGGCATGCGGAAACGACGTCACCGTACCCGGGCCGCCCACGCCGTCGTGGCGGCGGCCGTACTGGCCACCGCGGGCTGCAACGCCGCCGGTCTCGGCGCGGGGGCAGGGGCCTCCCGCCCGGCCGCGGCACCGCCCGTCTGGAACACCAGCCCGGCCTCGCTCGCCGCGGTCGGCGACTCCATCACCCGCGGCTTCGACACCTGCCTGGTGCTGACGGACTGCCCGGAGGCGTCCTGGGCGACGGGCAGCGACGCGTCGGTCAACAGCCTGGCGGTGCGGCTGCTCGGGGCGACCGGGGCGGCCAGCAGCAGCTGGAACTTCGCGGTGACCGGGTCCCGGATGTCCGATCTGCACAGCCAGATGGCGCAGGCCGTGAAGAAGAAGCCGCAGCTGGTGACGGTGATGGCCGGAGCCAACGACGCCTGCCGCGACTCCCTGGACGCGATGACGCCGGTGGCGGTCTTCCGGACCGAGTTCGAGGTCGCGATGGACACACTGCGTCAGGCCCTGCCCAAGACGCAGGTGTACGTCTCCAGCGTGCCGGACCTGAAGCGGCTGTGGTCCGAGGGCCGTACGAACGCGCTGGGCAAGCAGATCTGGAAGCTCGGCATCTGCCCGTCCATGCTGGGCGACGCCGACGCGCTGGACGCGGCGGCCACCAAGCGGCGCGACACGGTGCAGGCCCGGGTGCGGGCGTACAACGGGGTGCTGAAGGAGGTCTGTGCGAAGGACAGCCGCTGCCGCTTCGACAACAACGCCGTCTTCGACTACCGCTTCGGCACCGACCAGCTCAGCCACTGGGACTGGTTCCACCCGAGCCGCGACGGCCAGGCGCGGATCGCCGAGATCGCCTATCGGACCGTCACCGCGAAGACACCCTGACGATGCCCTGAACAGCCCCCCGAACGGCCCTTGAAGCGCCCCTGAGGGCCCCCGGACGACAGGACTTAGGGTTTCCCCATGAGTGAACTCTTCGGCACGCTGGCCGACGGCACCGGGGTGCACCGCTGGACGCTGGAGCGGGCCGGGGTGCGGATACGGGTGCTGTCGTACGGCGGGATCGTGCAGTCGGTCGAGGTGCCGGACCGGGACGGGCGCACGGCGGACGTGGTGCTGGGCTTTCCCGGCCTCGACGGCTACCTGGCCCACCCCGAGCCGTTCCTCGGCGCGCTGATCGGGCGGTACGCCAACCGGATCGCCGGGGGCCGCTTCCCGCTGGACGGGCGGACGTACGCGCTGGAGCAGAACGAGGGCGGCAACTCGCTGCACGGCGGGGACGGCGGCTTCGACAAACGGATGTGGGAGGTGGAGCCGGTCGAGCACGGGGTGCGGCTCAGCCGGGTCAGCCCGCACGGCGAGGAGGGCTTCCCGGGCCGCCTGGAGGTCTCGGTGACGTACACCCTGGACGCGGCGGGCGCCCTGCACATCGCCTACGAGGCGGTCTCGGACGCGCCGACCGTCGTCAACCTCACCAGCCACTCGTACTGGAACCTCGGCGGCCGCGGCGACACGGGCGGCCACGAACTGCGGCTCGCCGCTTCCCGGTACACCCCGGTGGACGCAGAGCTGATCCCGACCGGCGCCCTCGACGAGGTGGCGGGCACCAGCTTCGACTTCCGGCAGCCGCGCAAGGCGGGCTCCGGATACGACCACAACCTGGTCCTCGACAAGGGCGTCACCGGCGAGCCGGTGGAGGTCGCCGAGCTGCACGATCCGGCGTCCGGCCGAGTCCTGACGGTGGCGACGACCGAGCCGGGCCTCCAGCTCTACACCGGCGACCACCTTCCCGCCCCCTTCGCCCCCGGTGGCGGGATCGCGCTGGAGACCCAGCACTTCCCGGACTCCCCCAACCGCCCCGGCTTCCCGAGCACCGAGCTGCGGCCGGGTGAGGTCTTCCGCTCCCGGACGGTGTACGGCTTCTCGGCGCGCTGAACGCGCCGGCCCCGGCCCGGGGGTCAGGTCCCGGGCCGGGGCTGCCGGTGGGCGGACTCGGCCCGGACCAGACGTTAGCCGCCGGGAGGAGAAGGGGGCAGGTCATCGGGCACGGGCCCTCGATCTCGTACGAACCCTTCACAATCACCGGCGGCTTCGCCGCTGCGTCACTGCCCCCCGGGTCAGGCGGGTGCCGGAGACTCCGACGGAGGGGGCGTCCGCGGTGCTGGAACGACCGCGTCGCCGGTCTCCTCGTCCAGCAGCTCACGGGCGAGCAGGGTGGCGCCCGCGACCGCGCCCGGCATGAGGAACACCGCCACGAACGGCACCAGGAAGGCCAGGCCGAGCGGGGCGCCGAAGCCCCAGACCAGCAGCTTGCGGGAGCGCAGCAGGGCCAGCCGGCCGCCGAGTCCGACACTCCGGCGCTGGAGGGCGACGGCGGTGAGCTCCTCGGTCAGGAAGAAGCCGGTGACGAAGACGCCGAGCACCGGCACGACCGTCTGCCCGACGAACGGCAGGAAGCCCAGCGCGAAGAGCAGCACGCCCCACAGCGCGGCCCGTACGACGATCCGCAGGCTGTCACGGGCCGAGAGCCACAGCTCGCGCCAGAACGGCAGGCCGGACCCGGGTGCCGTGCCGTCGGGCGACACGTCCCGGTCCACCTGCTCGGACAGGCTCTCGTAGAAGGGCTGGCCGATCAGGAGGGTGACCGCGGTGAAGGTGACCACGGCGAGGAGCAGCCCCAGGGCGAACAGCACGGCGGTGAGCAGGCCGCGGAAGAGACCGGACCACGGGCCCGGCCAGTCGTCGGCGAAGGGGGTGGCCCACGTGACCGCGTCGTCTCCCCACAGCGCGAGCGCGGTGAGAGTCGCCGCGTACAGCACGAGGGTGATCAGACCGGGGAGCAGTCCGAAGCGGTACGACTGCCCGTGCCGGGCCATCCAGCGCTGGCCTTTGAGGAGATGGGCGAAACCGGCCCCGAGGTCACGCATGGGAAGACTGTATGCGGGGCCCGCGCCCGCTCACCCTCCGGGTGCGCGGGCGCGGGCGACCGTACGGCTCAGCCCAGTGTCACGGTGATGTTGCCTCGGGTCGCCTTCGAGTAGGGGCAGACCTGGTGGGCCTTCTCCAACAGGCTCTTCGCCGTGGCGGCGTCGACGTTCGGGATGTCCGCGGAGATCTCCACGATGATCCCGAACCCGTCCTCGTTCTTGCCGATGCCGACCTTCGCGGTGACGGTGGAGCCGGAGATGTCGGCGCCCTCCTGGCGGGCGACGACGCCGAGGGCGCCCTGGAAGCAGGCGCTGTAGCCGGCGGCGAACAGCTGCTCGGGGTTGGTGCCGGCGCCGCTGCCGCCCATCTCCTTGGGCGGGTTGACGACGACGTCGAGCTTGCCGTCGTCGGTGGCGACCCGGCCGTCGCGGCCGTTCTCGGCGGTGGCGACGGCGGTGTACAGAACGTCGGAGTGCTGGATGGCCATGGGGTTGCGTTCCTTCCTACGTCCGCCGCGACTCGCGCCCACGGTCGCACCTGGCGGTTTCAGGTTCCGGAATGAAGTTACCGCATGTCGGAACTTCGGGGAACGGCTGTCAGAGCGCGGTCACAGCTTGACGATCATCTTCCCGGTGTTGTCTCCGCGCAGCACGCCGAGGAAGGCCTCCAGGGTGTGCTCGATGCCCTCGACGACGGTCTCGCGGTACTTCAGCTCGCCCGAGCGCACCCAGGCGCCGACCTCCCGCACGAACTCGGGCTGGAGGTCGTAGTGGTCGCCGACGAGGAAGCCCTGGATACGGCCGCGGGTCTGGATCAGCCGGGCGAGGTTCCTCGGGCCCGGGGCGGGCTCGGTGTTGTTGTACCCCGAGATCATGCCGCAGACGGCGATGCGTCCGCCCAGGTTGAGGGATCCGATGGCGGCCTCCAGGTGCTCGCCGCCGACGTTGTCGAAGTAGACGTCGACACCGTCCGGGGCGGCGGCCTTCAACTGCTCGGCCACCGGGCCGTTCCTGTAGTTGAAGGCGGCGTCGAAGCCGTACTCCTCGGTCAGCAGCCGGACTTTCTCGTCGGAGCCCGCGGAGCCGATCACCCGCGACGCGCCCTTGAGCCTGGCGATCTGCCCGGCCTGGCCGCCGACCGCGCCGGCCGCGCCGGAGACGAAGACGGCGTCGCCCTCCTTGAAGGAGGCGATGCGCAGCAGACCGGCGTAGGCGGTCAGCCCCGTCATGCCCAGCGCGCCGAGGTACGCCGGCAGGGGCGCGGCCGCGGGGTCGACCTTGACGGCGCCGCGGCCGTTGACGGCGGCGTACTCGCGCCAGCCGCCGAAGTGCAGGACGTGGTCGCCGACCGCGATCCCCTCGGCCTCGGAGGCGACGACCTCGCCGACGGCGCCGCCCTGCATGGGCCTGCCGAGTTCGTACGGCTCGGCGTACGACTTGGCCGCGTTCATTCTTCCCCGCATATAGGGGTCGACGGAGAGGTACTCGTTGCGCACGAGGACCTGGCCCTCGCCCGGCTGCGGAACCTCGGCCTCGACCAGGGCGAAGTCTTCCGGTTTCGGCCAGCCGACTGGGCGGCTGAGCAGGTGCCATTCTCGGTTGATCACGACAGGCGCCTTTCAGTTACTTCAGTTACTTCAGTTACTGAAACAACCATGCACCTGAATATTTCATCAAGTCAAGCAAGCCGGTACCCTGGTCGCATGGCCGCCGCACCGAACACCCGCCGCCCCGACGCGCTGACCCTGGAGGTCGTCGAGCTGATCGGGGACGTCGTGGCCCGCTTCTACGAGGACTACGAGGAGGCGGCCGGTGAGCACGCGCTGACCGGGGCGCAGGCGCGGCTGCTGAGTCTGCTGTCGCTGGAGCCGCTGCCGATGCGGAGGCTGGCGCAGAAGCTGAAGTGCGAGCCGTCGAACGTCACCGGGATCGTGGACCGGCTGGAGACACGGGGACTGGTGGAGCGGCGGCCGGATCCGGGCGACCGGCGCGTGAAGCTGGCGGCGGCGACGGAGGAGGGGCGGCGCGTGGCCCGCGAACTGCGGGAAGGGCTGCGCTTCGCCCGGGAGCCACTGGCGAGCCTCTCCGAGGAAGAACGGCTGGCTCTGCGTGACCTGCTGCGGCGGATGACGAACGAGGGGGAGCCGAGCTGACGAGCCCGGGCGACGAACTCGACTGAGGGGCTCGGGCCGAGGGGCTCGGGCCCCGGCGCTCGGGTTGAGCAGCTCGACTGAACGGCTCGGGCCGAGGGACTCGGGCTGAGCAGTTCGGCTGACGGGCTCGGCCGACGAACTCGGCTGAGCGGTCCGGCTGAGGGGCTCGCATCGAGGGGATCGGACTGAGCTGTCCGGCTGAGGGGCTCGCATCGAGGGGATCGCGTCGAGGGGCTCAGGCCCCCGGCACCCGGGCTGAGCGGTTCGGCCGAAGGGCTCGGGCTGAGCGGCTCGGACCGAAGGGCTCGGACCGAAGGGCTCGGACCGAAGGGCTCGGACCGAAGGGCTCGGACCGAAGGGCTCGGACCGAAGGGCTCGGACCGAAGGGCTCGGACCGAAGGGCTCGGACCGAAGGGCTCGGACCGAAGGGCTCGGACCGAAGGGCTCGGACCGAAGGGCTCGGACCGAAGGGCTCGGACCGAAGGGCTCGGACCGAAGGGCTCGGACCGAAGGGCTCGGACCGAAGGGCTCGGACCGAAGGGCTCGGACCGAAGGGCTCGGGCTGAGCGGCTCGGCTGAGAAGCTCGGGGCGACGAGTTCCACTGAGGGCCGGCTGAACGGCGCGGCTCGGCTGAGCGCGGCTGCCGCCATGGGGGCGCGCGGCCCGGCGCCGGCAGTGCGGCGGCCGCGGGTTCGCCAATCACCCGCGACCGCCGTCGTGTTCGGCGTCGAGCCGACGTGCGGCCCTCAGGCCCGCGCATCGCGCCCTACGTGCACCACCACAGGAAGCGGTCGCAGGTGTGGGTCGGGGTGGGTGTGGGGTCCGGCTGAGGGGGCGGCGGGGCGGGGTCGCTCGTCGGGGGGTCCGCGGGCTGGGGCGCCTCCGGGGTCGCGGAGTCCGGTGCGCCCGGCCGGTCCGCACTCCGGCCCGTCTCGCTCTGCGCCGGCGCCCCGGCCGACTGCCGGGGGCTGCTCGTGTCGCTCGCGTCCGGTTCCGGTTTGTCGTCCTTCGCGGAGGCGGAGGGAGAGGCCGACTTCGAGGCGTCCGGCGTGGCCGTGTCCGTGGCGGTCCCCGGCGCGTCGTCAGCCGGCCCGGCCGTCCCGCCGGCGTCCGAGGGGGACGCGTCGTCCTCGGACACGTCGTCGCCGACCGCGGCCGGCTCCTGGCTGGACAAGCCCGGCAGGCCCGGCGCGTCGACGCCGAGTTCGGCCAGGCTCAGACCGCCGCCCGCCAGGACGAAGCCGACGACTGTCAGCAGGATGCGGCGGCGGCGCCTGCGGTGGACCGCGGCCTTGCGGTCCCGCCGGCTCGCGCTCCCGACCCCCGCACTCTCCGCGTCCTCGGCGTCGTCCTCGTCAGCCTCTACGTCCTCGTCGCCCTCGGCCGCTCCGCCCCGGCCGCGCGAGCGGCGCCGACCGGACCGCCCCTCGGGCTCGGCATGGCCGTCGTCACCGTCAGCCCCGTCGTCCCGATCGCGTTCAGCGCGCTCCTCGTCGGGGTGGAACTCCCCGCTCTCCTGCGGGACTTGGGTGGCAGTGGGTTCCGCACTCACCCCGGGGTCCTCCGCGTTTGCGGGAAGTGACTCCACTGGGGTGCCGCACCCCGGGCAGGCGAGGGCGCCGTTCAGGTGCCGTCGGCACGGGTGGCAGTAGTTCATGACGCGGGAAGACTAAGTTCCGGATGGGCGCGGTTCCTAGCCACCCCTGTGAAGGTTCTGTGCGGGATCGAAAAAGTGACCGACAGGCCCGCCAAAACCGTTATCTGTCGGACCCATTGACACCCTCACCACCCCATCCCTACTGTCGCGCCAGCATTTCGAACGTCTGACGAAATCTCGAACACCAAACACCAACGACAACGACGACAACGATGTCGAGCAGCCGAGGGGCGGGCGCCGTGCGCATCACCGGAATCAGCACCCATGTGGTCGGGACGCCGTGGCGCAACCTGACCTACGTCCAGGTGCACACCGACGAGGGCATCACGGGGGTCGGCGAGACCCGGATGCTGGGCCACACCGACGCTCTGATCGGCTACTTGAGGGAGGCCGAGGCCAACCACATCCTCGGCTCGGACCCGTTCGCCGCCGAGGACCTCGTCCGCCGGATGAAGTACGGCGACTTCGGCCGCGCGGGTGAGATCGTGATGTCCGGCATCGCGGTCGTGGAGATGGCCTGCTGGGACATCAAGGGCAAGGCGCTCGGCGTCCCCGTTTGGCAGTTACTCGGCGGCAAGGTCACCGACCGGGTGAAGGCGTACGCCAACGGCTGGTACACCACCGAGCGCACCCCGGAGGCGTACCACAAGGCCGCGCAGGGGGTCGTGGAGCGCGGTTACCGGGCGCTCAAGATCGACCCCTTCGGCACCGGGCACTTCGAACTCGACCACGAGGGGACCCTGTACGCCGTCTCGCTCATCGAGGCCGTACGGGACGCCATCGGCCCCGGCACCGAGCTGATGCTGGAGATGCACGGCCGCTTCTCCCCCGCCACCGCCGTCCGGCTGGCGAGGGAGATGGCGCCCTTCGCCCCGGCCTGGCTGGAGGAGCCGGTGCCGCCGGAGAACCTGAAGGCGCTGCGGACGGTCGCCGCCAAGGTCGACATCCCGGTCGCCACCGGCGAGCGCATCCACGACCGGATCGAGTTCCGCGAGCTCTTCGACGACCAGTCCGCCGACATCATCCAGCCGGACGTCGGCCACATCGGCGGCATCTGGGAGACCCGGAAGCTGGCCGCGACCGCCGAGACGCACTACATGCTCGTCGCCCCGCACAACGTCGGCGGGTCCGTACTCACCGCCGCCTCGCTCCAAGTCGGCTTCACCACACCGAATTTCAAGATCCTGGAGCACTTCAACGACTTCGCCGACGCGGAGATCAAGAAGGTGGTCAGGGGCGCGCCCCGGGTGGACCCGGAGGACGGCTGCTTCCACCTCTCCGACGCGCCCGGTCTCGGCGTCGAGCTGGATGTCGACAGGGCGGCCGAATTCCCCCAGCAGCAGGCCCGGTTCGACCTGTGGGCCGAGGGCTGGGAGCAGCGCAGGCCGAAGGGGACGAAGTGAGCACAGAGGTCGTCGTCGAGGCCCCGGGCACGCACCGGATCGCCGGGCACACGCCGCGCGACCCGGGACCGGGCGAGGCGCTGGTCGCCGTGCACGCCGTGGGGATCTGCGGCAGCGACCGCGAGGTGTACCAGGGCAACCGGCCCGACGGGTACGTGCGTTACCCGCTGACGCCGGGCCACGAGTGGTCCGGGACGGTCCGGCGGGTGGGCGCCGGGGTGCCCGGCCCTCTCGTGGGCCGCACGGTGGTCGGCGAGGGTTTCCGCAACTGCCAGGTGTGCGACCGCTGTCACGCGGGCGAGACGACCCTGTGCACGGCGGGGTACGAGGAGACCGGCTTCACCCGGCCCGGCGCGATGGCCACCACGCTGACGCTGCCGGCCCGGCTGCTGCACGTGCTCCCCGAGGACGCCGACCTCACCGCCGCCGCGCTGCTGGAGCCGGCCGCCTGTGTAGCGGCCGCGGCGCTGAAGGCGGACGCCCGGCCGGGCGAGCGGGTCGCCGTGGTCGGCACCGGCACGCTCGGGATGTTCGCCGTGCAGTTCCTCAAGGCGCTCTCCCCGGCCGAGCTGCTGGTCGTCGGCACGCGCGACGACCGCGAGGCCCTGGCCCGGCGGTTCGGCGCCACCGGCTTCTCCACCAAGGACCGGCGGCTGCCCGGCGGCTTCGACGTGGTGATCGAGACGGCCGGGTCCGCGGACGCGGCGCGTACCGCCGCCGCGCTGCTCAGACGCGGTGGGCGGCTGGTCCTGACCGGCATCCCGGCCCCGGGCGCCGAGGGACTGGACCCGACCGACCTCGTCGTACGGCAGCTGGAGGTGCACACCGTCTTCGGGGCGCCGCCGCACGCCTGGGCGCACACCGTGCGGATGTTCGCGGCCGGACTGCTCGATCCGCTCCCGCTCGTCACCCACGAGCTCCCGCTCGCCGAGTTCTCGCACGCCATCGACCTGGTGGGGGCGGGCGATCCGAAGGTGGGCAAGGTGCTGCTCCGCCCGTGACCCGAGTGCCGCTCACGGCGTGATCCGAGGACGCCGTGAGCGGCACACCGGGCCCGGGTCACCGCCGGCTCCGTGCACGGCCCGCCATACCCGGAGCCACGAACCTTGTCCGAGACACCGAACACGAAGGACAGCCTGTGACCGACGCTTCCGCCACGGCCGCCCGCAGACCCGCTGAGCAGACGCTCACCGCACTGGGCCTCGGCGCCCCCGCCCTCGACCCCGCCGACACCTCGCCGCACGCCTTCCCCGGCGGCGGCCGCTGGCGCACGGAGATCCCCTCGTGCGAGGGCCCGGAGGCGCTGGCGGTGGTCCTCGACGAGGCCGCACGGCTCGATGTGCCGATCCACCGGATCAGCCAGGGCAGCGGCGTGTGGATGCTGACCGACGCCGAGATCGGCGAGATGGTCGACGCGAGTACCGCACACGGCGTCGAACTGTGCCTGTTCACCGGCCCGCGCGGCACCTGGGACACCGGGGGCTCGGTGCGCTCCGACTCACGCGGGGCGGGGCTGCGCGCCCGCGGCCACGACGCGGTCGCCGGGTGCGTCGAGGACGCCGTCCGGGCCACGGAGCTGGGCGTGCGCTGTCTGCTGGTCGCCGACGAGGGGGTGCTGTGGACGCTGCACCGGGCGCGTACGACGGGCCTGATCCCGGCCGACACCACCCTGAAGGTGTCCGCGCTGATCGGCCCGGTGAACCCGGCGTCGTACGCCGTCTTCGAGCGTCTGGGCGCCGACTCCGTGAACGTGCCAAGCGATCTGACGCTCGATCACCTCACCGAGATCCGGCGGGTGTCGGGCGCCCCCATGGACATGTACATCGAGGCGCCCGACGACCTCGGCGGCTATGTCCGGATGTACGAGGTCGCCGAGCTGATCCGGCGCGGCGCACCGCTCTACCTGAAGTTCGGCCTGTCCAAGGCGCCCGGCATCTACCCGTACGGACACCACCTGCGGGAGCTCACCCTGGCCACGGCCCGGGAACGGGTGCGGCGCGGCCGGCTCGCCCTGGACCTGCTCGCCCGCCACGGCGCCGCCGGTGACATGGCGCCGCTCGGCTCCCGGCTGCCGGGCCCGCTCCACCGCTTCCCCACCGGCGCCTGACGGACGCCGCGAGCACCTCCCCACGCCCCACACCGACCAGACGGACAAGGACTGATCACCATGCGCAACCGCCGAGCCACCCTCGCCGCCACGGCCACAGCCGCGTCCCTCGCCCTGACCCTGTCCGCCTGCGGACAGAACAGCGAGGGCGGCAGCAAGGAGAAGTCGGGCAACACCAAGGGCGCCACCATCGGCATCGCGATGCCGACGAAGTCCTCCGAGCGATGGATCTCCGACGGCGACAACGTCGTCAAGGACCTCCAGGCCAAGGGCTACCGGACCAAGCTGGTCTTCGGCGAGGACAACCCCGACACCCAGGTCTCGCAGATCGAGAACCTGATCACCCAGGGCGTCAAGGGCCTGATCGTCGCCGCCATCGACAACAAGTCGCTGAACAACGTCCTCCAGGAGGCGGCCGACGCCGGCATCCCGGTCATCGCCTACGACCGGCTGATCCTCGGCACGAAGCACGTCGACTACTACGCCTCCTTCGACAACGAGAAGGTCGGCCGGCTCCAGGCCGGCTACATCGTCGACAAGCTCGGCCTCAAGGACGGCAAGGGCCCGTTCAACATCGAGCTGTTCGCCGGCTCCAACGACGACAACAACACCAAGTACTTCTTCAACGGCGCGATGAGCGTCCTGAAGCCGTACCTGGACAGCGGCAAGCTGAAGGTGAGGTCCGGCCAGACGCAGCTCACCAAGGTCACCACCCTGCGCTGGGACGGCGCGACCGCGCAGCGGCGCATGGACGACATCCTCACCTCCTCCTACAAGAGCGGCCGGGTCGACGCGGTGCTCTCGCCCTACGACGGCATATCCATCGGCATCCTCTCCGCGCTGAAGTCGGACGGCTACGGCTCGGGGAGCAAGCCGCTGCCCGTCGTCACCGGTCAGGACGCCGAGCTGGCCTCGGTCAAGTCGATCATCGCGGGCGAGCAGACGCAGACCGTCTACAAGGACACCCGCAAGCTCGCCGAGATCGCCTCGGCGATGGTCGACGACTCACTGAAGGGCAAGAAGCCGCAGGTCAATGACGCCAAGACGTATGACAACGGCTCGAAGGTGGTGCCCGCCTACCTGCTGCAACCGGTGAGCGTCGACAAGAGCAACTACGAGGAGGTCCTCGTCAAGGGCGGCTACTACAGCGACGCCGAGCTGAACAAGTAGCCGGGGAAGCGACCGCCGCATCCACCGACCCCAACCGACTGGAAGGCAGGACCATGGCGGGACCCGTCCTGGAAATGCGCTCGATCGGCAAGACCTTTCCCGGTGTCAAAGCGCTGTCGGACGTCACGCTGACGGTTCGCCAGGGCGAGGTGCACGCCATCTGCGGGGAGAACGGCGCCGGCAAGTCCACCCTGATGAAGGTGCTCTCCGGCGTCCATCCGCACGGAAGTTACGAGGGCGAGATCCTCTTCGAGCAGGAGGTGTGCCGTTTCAAGGACATCCGGGCCAGCGAACGGCGCGGCATCGTCATCATCCACCAGGAGCTGGCGCTGGTGCCGTACCTGTCCATCGCGGAGAACATCTTCCTCGGCAACGAACACGCCACGCGCGGGTTCATCAACTGGAACGACACCCTCCGGCACGCCACCGCACTGCTGCGCCGCGTCGGTCTCGACGAGCACCCCGAGACCCGGGTCGCCGACATCGGCGTCGGCAAGCAGCAGCTCGTGGAGATCGCCAAGGCGCTGTCGAAGTCCGTGAAGCTGCTCATCCTGGACGAGCCGACGGCGGCCCTGAACGACGAGGACAGCGGCAAACTCCTGCGCCTGATCCTTGAGTTGAAGGAGCAGGGCATCACCTCGATCATCATCTCCCACAAGCTCAACGAGATTCGCCAGGTCGCCGACTCGGTGACGATCCTGCGCGACGGCCACACCATCGAGACCCTGGATGTGAGGGCGGCCGGCACCACCGAGGAGCGGATCATCGCGGGCATGGTCGGCCGCGACCTCGACCACCGCTTCCCCGAACGCACCCCGCACCAGCCCCAGGAGGGCGCGGCCCCGGCCCTGGAGATCCGGGGCTGGACCGTGTTCCACCCGATCGACCGACAGCGCCGGGTCGTCGACGACGTGTCGGTCCGGGTGCGGCGCGGCGAGATCGTCGGCATCGCGGGCCTGATGGGCGCCGGCCGCACCGAACTCGCGATGAGCGTCTTCGGCCGCGCCTACGGCCGGTACGCGGCCGGCACCGTCCTCAAGGACGGCCGGGAGATCCGCACCAGGACCGTCGCGGAGGCGGTCGGGCACGGCATCGCCTACGTCACCGAGGACCGCAAGCACTACGGCCTGAACCTCATGGACACCGTCCACCGGAACATCTCGCTGACCGCGCTGCGCAAGGTGGCCCGGCGGGGTGTGGTGGACGAGCACGAGGAGCAGCGGGTCGCCGAGGCGTTCCGCACGTCCATGAACATCAAGGCGCCGACCGTCTTCGAGCCGGTGGGCAGGCTGTCCGGCGGCAACCAGCAGAAGGTCGTCCTCAGCAAGTGGATCTTCGCCGGTCCGGAGGTGCTGATCCTGGACGAACCCACGCGCGGCATCGACGTGGGCGCCAAGTACGAGATCTACACGGTCATCAACCAGTTGGCCGCCCAGGGCAAGGCGGTCGTCTTCATCTCCTCCGAACTGCCGGAACTGCTCGGCATGTGCGACCGCATCTACACGATGGCCGCGGGGCGGCTGACCGGTGAGGTGCCGCGCGCGGAGGCCACCCAGGAAGTGCTGATGCGCCACATGACGAAGAACACGAAGGACGAAGAGGTGACGCAATGAGCACGGACGTGACCGCGCAACCCCCGGCCCCCGCACCACCGGACCGCGGCGCGGCGGCCACCGGCCGCGGTCTGCTGGGGCTGGTGCTGAACGGCCTGCGCCGCAACATGCGGCAGTACGGCATGCTGATCGCGCTCGGGCTGATCGTCGTCCTGTTCGAGATCTGGACCGGAGGGGACCTGCTGCTGCCGCGCAACGTCTCCAACCTGGTGCTCCAGAACAGCTACATCCTGATCCTGGCCATCGGCATGATGATGGTGATCATCGCGGGACACATCGACCTGTCGGTCGGCTCGCTGACCGCGTTCGTCGGCGCGGTGGCGGCGGCCCTGACGGTCAGCCACCAGGTGCCGTGGCCTGTCGCGGTGGGCCTGTGCCTGCTGGTGGGGGCGGCCGCGGGCTCGCTGCAAGGGTTCATGATCGCGTATCTGGGCATACCGTCGTTCATCGTCACCCTCGCCGGGATGCTGCTCTTCCGCGGGCTGACGGAGATCCTGCTCAAGGGCCAGACCCTCGGCCCGTTCCCGGGCGGGCTGCAGAAGATGGGCAACGGGTTCCTGCCCGAGGTCGGGCCGAGCACCAACTACCACAACCTCACCCTGCTCCTCGGCCTCGTCCTGATCGCCTCCGTGGTGTGGCAGGAGGTGCGCGACCGGCGCCGGCAGCAGGAGTTCTCCCTCGACGTGCTGCCCGCACGGCTGTTCGCGCTCAAGCTCGTCGCCCTCGTCGCCGCCGTCCTGGTCGTCACGCTGCTGCTCGCCAGCTACAAGGGCGCGCCGATCGTGCTGATCGTCCTCGGCGTGCTGGTGGTCGGCTACGGCTATGTGATGCGCAACGCCGTCTTCGGCCGCCACATCTACGCCATCGGTGGCAACCTGCCCGCCGCGAAGCTGTCCGGGGTCAAGGACAGGAGGGTCACCTTCCAGGTGTTCCTGAACATGGGCGTGCTCGCGGCCCTGGCGGGACTGGTGGTGGCCGCCCGCCTGAACGCGGCCTCTCCGAAGGCCGGCGTGAACTACGAACTGGAGGCCATCGCCTCGTCGTTCATCGGTGGCGCGTCCATGAGCGGCGGTGTCGGAACCGTGCTCGGCGCGATCATCGGCGGGCTCGTCCTCGGCGTGCTGAACAACGGCATGAACCTGCTCAGCGTCGGCACCGACTGGCAGCAGGTCATCAAGGGGCTGGCGCTGCTGGCCGCGGTCGGGTTCGACGTGTGGAACAAGCGCAGGTCCGGTTCGTAGGCCGGTTCGCGCCGCACCCGAGCGGAGCCCACGGCTACCCGGAAACCACACTTCTCACACATGAGTTGAACAACGTCACCTCCGTATCCGTATCCATGAACGGCCCGCGCTCCCCCGCGCGGGCCACCCCAGAACGACGGACCCGGCCGCCCCCACCGGGCCCGCCCCATATGGAGGTTCCATGGCCGACAACGTCACCTCGCTGTTCCGCAGCACCGCGGCGCACAGTCCGTCGATGGCGGCGCTGACGCGGGAGGGCGGCGACGGGGCCGGGCCGGTGGACTTCTGCATTCCGTGCAATCCCTATTTCCCCACGCCCGACATGTTCCAGGACATGGCGACACGGCTGCGCGAGATCGTCACGTACTACCCGTCCAGCGCCGACACGATCACGGCCGAGCTGTGCAACCTGCTCCAGCTGCCGCCGCAGTGCGTGGCGATGGGCAACGGCTCGACCGAACTGATCACCTGGATCGACCACCTGCTGGTGCGCGAGTCCCTGGCCGTCCCCGTCCCCACCTTCGGCCGCTGGACCGACCAGCCCATGGAGACCGGCAAGCGGGTCGACATGTTCCCGCTCCAGGAGTCCAGCGGTTTCGCCCTGGACCTGGCGCAGTACACCGAGTTCATCCGGGCTCGGGGGACCAGGGTCGCCGTCGTCTGCAACCCCAACAACCCCGACGGCGGCTTCGTGCCCAAGCACGCCATGGTGCAGTTCATGGACTCCCTGGCCGATCTGGACCTGGTGGTGATCGACGAGTCGTTCCTGGAGTTCGCCGACGCCGAGGCCGAGCCGAGCGTGGTGCAGGAGGCCATGCTGCGCCCGAACGTGGTCGTGCTGCGCAGCCTGGGCAAGAACTTCGGCCTGCACGGGATCCGCTTCGGATACCTGGTCGCCAACCCGGCGCTGGCGGGCAAGATCCGCTCGATGCTGCCGAAGTGGAACCTCAACTCCTTCGCCGAGCACGTGGTGTTCATGCTCAAGGAGCACGGCACGGAGTACCGGCAGAGCCTTCAGCAGGTGCGCCGCGACCGGATGGAGATGGCCGCCCATCTCTCGGCACTGCCCGGTCTGACGGTCTACCCGTCCCAGGGCAACTTCCTCTTCGTGCGCCTTCCCGTGGGCGCCGAGGGCACCGTGGTACGGGACCGGCTGCTCACCGAGCACCGGATCCTGGTCCGCGAGTGCGGCAACAAGATCGGCTCCTCCAGCCGCTTCCTGCGGCTCGTGGTGCGCCCCGAGGTGGACGTGCGTCGTCTCGTGTCCGCCTTGGAACAGGTGCTCTACGGCAGCAGGAAGGGAGCCGCCGTACCCGAGTTGGGGACAGGGACCAACTACAGCTCGGGTATGGCGGCGGTGGACCGGCTGGTCAGCGAGACCAACGGAGGCGGCATGCGAATACCGGCCGCCGTGACCGCCGCCATGGCGGGCCCCGCCCCGGCGCTGGCCGCCCCGGGAATGGCCGCCCCGGGAATGGCCGTCGCCCCGGGAATGGCCGCCCCCGCCCCCGGCATGGCGATGCCGCTCCCCGCCACGGCGTCGGCGGCGCCGGCCCCGCAGCCACCCGTCCCCGCCGCGCCCCTGCCGCCGGTCCCCGCACCGGCCCCGATGCAGCCCCTGGCACCGCCGGCGCAGCAGGCCCCGCCCCCCGTCCCTGGGCCCACCCCGCCGGGCGTCCCGGCCCGCGGTGGCCTCACCGCCGCCCAGGTGCGCGGCATGACCACCCCGCCCCCCGAGGGCCCCGGCCTCACCCCGGCCCCGGCAGCCGGCTGGCCCAGCCCCCAGAACTGGCCCAACGCGGCAGGCATGAACCAGGCCGGATGACAACCGGGGCCGGGAACGGCATCCCCCGGCCCCGACCACCGCACCCTGCCCTGCCGGACACCCCGGCCCGCGGTGGGCCTCCGCGCCCCCTGCCCCCGGCCACCGGGGTGCCCACTCCCCACTGGCCCACCGCAGTGGGCAAGAACCAGGCCGGATGACAACCGGGGCCGGGAACGGCATCCCCCGGCCCCGACCACCGCACCCTGCCCTGCCGGACACCCCGGCCCACGGTGGACCTCCGCGCCCCCTGCCCCCGGCCACCGGGGTGCCCACTCCCCACTGGCCCACCGCGGCAGGCAAGAACCAGGCCGGATGACAACCGGGGCCGGGA
Source organism: Streptomyces sp. NBC_01788 (assembly GCF_035917575.1). Lineage (GTDB taxonomy): Bacteria > Actinomycetota > Actinomycetes > Streptomycetales > Streptomycetaceae > Streptomyces. Next base: position 2,646,997 of record NZ_CP109090.1, read on the forward strand.
ACGGCATCCCCCGGCCCCGGCCACCGCACCCTGCCCTGCCGGACACCCCGGCCCACGGTGGACCTCCGCGCCCCTAACCCCGGCCACCAGGGTGCCCACCCCCCAGAACCGGCCCACCGCAGCAGACATGAACCAGGCCGCCAAGCGGCAGAGCCGGGGGCGGGGCCTCCGCGGCCCCGACCCAGCCACCGCACCCGGACCCGCCGGGAGTCCCCGCCCGCGGCCGCCTCACCGCCCCGCCTCCCGACAGTCCCGGCCTCACCCCAGCCCTGGCCACCGGCCGGCCCACCCCCAAGAACCGGCCCACCGCAGCAGATACGAACCAGGCCGCCAAGCGGCAGAGCCCGGGGGGCGGGGCCTCCGCGGCCCCGACCCAGCCACCGCACCCGGACCCGCCGGGAGTCCCCGCCCGCGGCCGCCTCTTGGCAGTCCCCGCCTCACGCCGGCTCTGGCCACCGAGGTGCCCACCCCCCAGATCTGGCCCACCGCACCCGCATCCGGACCCGCCGGGAGCACACTCCGCCCCGCCTCCCGGAGGCCCCGGCTTGACCCCGGCGCCGGGGACGGCGCCCCGCAGCCCCGGACCGGCCCCGCTCCGGGTCCGTAGCCCGCCGGGTGTCCCCTCCCCCTGCGGTCCCGGTCGCTCGGCTGGTCCGGCCCAAGAACTGGCCGAGCGCGACGCGGCTGAACCGGGGGCGGCGGCTCCGGCGCTACTTGGCCGGGCGGCTCTGGTGTGCCCCCCGCGGCCGTGCCAAGTCGTGTGCGCGTGCGTGGGGCAGGTGGGTTCCGTGGAGAATGACGGGATCCGCGCCCGTAAGATCGCCCCCGGAGGCACACCCTTGGCGCTCAGCAGACGTTCATTCAGCGCCCTCGCGAGCACCGCCGCGCTCGGACTGGCTCTGGGCGGCAGCGGCGGCCCGGGAGCGCCGTCGGCCTTCGCCGCGCGCTCCGTGCCCACGGGCCCGCCACCGCCCCCGCCGAGCGCCGACGGACGGCGGCACAGCGTCGGTTTCGACTCCTACTCGCTGCTGGTCGACGGCCGGCGGCTGGTGCTGTGGTCGGGCGAGATGCACCCCTTCCGGCTGCCGAGCCCGGCCCTGTGGCGGGACGTGCTCCAGAAGATGCGCGCGTACGGCTTCAACGCCGTCAGCGTCTATGTGGCCTGGAACTACCACTCCCCCGCCCCGGGACGGTACGACTTCACCGGGGTGCGGGACCTGGACCTGTTCCTGCGCATGGCCGCCGAGACCGGCCTCTACGTCATCCTGCGCCCCGGCCCCTACATCAACGCCGAGGTCGACGGCGGCGGCTTCCCCGGCTGGCTGACCGCCACCGAGGGCACCGCGCGGACCGCCGACCCGACGTACCTGAAGCACGTCGACGAGTGGCTGGGCCACGTCGACGCCATCGCCGTCCGGCACCTGTTCACCCGGGGCAGGGGCACCGTCCTGCTCTACCAGATCGAGAACGAGTACGACGCCCACGTGGACGAGCCGACCGGGCGCGCCTACATGTCCCACCTGTACAAGAAGGTGCGCGCCGACGGCATCGACGTGCCCCTCTTCCACAACGACAAGGGCAGGAACGGCCACTGGACCCCCGGCTCGTTCGACACCGGCGGTGAGAAGCGGGGATGGCTGTACGGGTTCGACGGGTACCCCTCGCCGTCCCAGCCCCCGCCCGACTGGGGGCACTTCGGCAGCGGAGGGAAGACGGGCGGGGCGAGCGCCAGCCCGCGCACTCCCGGGTTCATGCCCGAGTCCGGCGGCGGCTGGTTCGATCCGTGGGGCGGTGCCTGGTCCAGGGGCAAGGGGTACGCGGAGTCGCGGCGCACCCGGGACGCGGCGTACGAGCGGCGCTTCTACCTGACCCACCTCGCCAACGGCATCACCGTCCACAACGTGTACATGGCCTTCGGCGGCACCTCCTGGGGCTGGCTGCCCGCACCGGTCGTCTACACGTCGTACGACTACGGGGCGGCCCTGGACGAGGGCCGCCTGCCCACCGACAAGCTGGTGCCGATGCACCAGATCGGGCACATGCTCCAGCGCGTTCCCGACTTCGCCCGGCTGGACCGCGCGGCCGACGTGAAGGTGCGCGGGCTGACGACGTACCACCTGAAGAACCCGGACACCGGCGCCCACGTCTACGTCCTGCGCAACGACGGCGGCCAGGAGGTCTCCTCGACGCTGCGCGCGGCCGGCGCCGACCTGCCGGTGACCGTGCCCGCCCGGGACGCCCGGCTGATGGTCACCGGGCTGACGCTGGGGCAACGGAAGGTGCGGTACTCCACCGCGCAGCCGATGCTGTTCCTCAACGCCGGACGGCAGGACGTCGCCGTGTTCTGCGGGCCGCAGGGCGAACTGGCGCGCGTGGTCATCGAGGCCGCCCAGGAACCGCTGGTGACCCGGATGAGCCAGCAGGCCGCGTACGCCTACGACCGGGGCCTGCTGCGGCTGACCGTCCCGCTCGGCGCCGGCGGGCTGATCGGGGTCCGGGTGGAGGGCGACGGGAACGGCCGCCCGCTGCTGCTGCTGTTCGCCGACGAGGCGACCTCGACGCGTCTGTGGCCGTACGACACCCCGTCGGGCTCCCTGCTGGTCCACGGCCCCGCGCTGCTGCGCACCGCCACCGTGCGCGGTTCCACGGTGCACCTCACCGGTGACACCGTCGGGGAGACCGGTCTGGAGATGTGGGGGCCGCGCGGCATCGACGGCGTGACGTGGAACGGCCGCGCGGTGCCGGTGTCGGCCACCGGCTCGGAGAGCGTGCGGGCGGCCGCCCCGCTGCCGGGCGTGCCCGAGGTGGCGCTGCCCGCGCTCGGCGGCTGGCGGACGCGCGCCGAGAACCCCGAGTCCGGGCCGGGCTTCGACGACTCGGCGTGGAAGGCCGCCGACCGGACGTCCTCGTACAGCACGACTCCCGTGCCGAAGGGGCAGCCGGTGCTGTTCGCCGACGACTACGGCTTCCACTACGGGGACGTCTGGTACCGCGGCACGTTCACGGACGCCACCGGCGTCGAATCGGTCTCCCTCTCCTACGCCGCCGGCACGCAGGGGCTGCTGATGGCCTGGCTGGACGGTGAGCCGCTGGGCACCCACCGGCTGCCGGTGCCCGACAACAGCACGATCCGGCAGGGCAGTTGGTCGGACACGGCGGTCTTCCCGGTACGCGAGGCGCGGCGCGGGCCCGGCCGGCACGTGCTGTCGGTCCTGGTGCGACGGATGCAGCACGACCAGGACGGCTCCGCGCGCGACACGCACAAGGCGGCGCGCGGTCTGACGGCGGTCGCCTTCAAGGGGGGCGCGCCGAAGGTGCGGTGGCGGATCCAGGGCGAGGCCGCGCCGGACCCGGTGCGCGGGCCGCTGAACAACGGCGGGCTGTACGGGGAGCGGGAGGGCTGGCATCTGCCGGGCTTCGCGGACCGCGACTGGGAGCCGGTCGCGTTCCCGCGCGCGGCGCGGCGGCAGGGGGTGACCTGGTACCGGACCACGTTCCGGCTGGCCGTGGAGCAGGGCGTGGACGCCTCGATCGGGCTCACCCTGGACGACGACCGGTACCGCTCCTACCGCGCGCAGATCTTCCTCAACGGCTGGAACATGGGCCAGTACATCAACGATGTGGGTCCGCAGCACACGTTCGTCCTGCCGAACGGGATCCTGCGCACGCGGGGCACCAACACCCTTGCTCTGGCGGTGCTGTCGGAGTTCACCACACTGTCGGGTCCGGGGCAGGTGCGGCTGACGCTGCTGGGCGCGGCGGCCGGCGGGGTGCCGGTGACGCCGCTGCCCTCGCCGGGGCGGTGACCGGACGGGTTCCCACCCCGTCCCCGGCGGGTGCGCGTCGCGCGGACGGCGGCGGTCGTTTCCGGTCGCACGACGGTCGTCGGATCGCATGACGCGGGCAACTCCGGCCGCGTAGGCTCGGACGGCCCCCGTGACGGGGGCCGGAAGGGGTGTGGCGATGGACTCCGCGGGCGGCCCGGTCCGCCTCGCCCGATGATGTGGGCAGGCCTGGGAGATGCGCGGGGGAACATGGTGCGTAGGAAGAGGGAGATGCGCCGGCTCGCCGACGCGCTCATCGACCCGATCCAGGTGCCCGTGCCCGCCGACCCGGAGGTGCTGCTGGCCGCGCTCGTCGACTCCGTCAGCGCCTGGCGGGGCCGCCGGGTCGTCGTCCGGCGGGAGGTGTTCCCGCCGCACACCGCCAGCGGGCTCTGGCTGGAGGGCGAGACGCAGGACGTGGTCGTCGTCGACCAGCGGGCCGCCGTGTGGCACCAGATCGTGATCTTCTGCCACGAGGTGTGGCACATGAGCCGACGCCAGAGCGACGCGGACGCCGCCCCGGCCGCGGGACCGCCCCGGCCGGTCGCGGCGCGCACCGACTTCAGCCTCGCCGACGAGCAGGAGGCCGACCAGTTCGGCATGTTGATGGGCCGTCGGCTGCGGACCTGGCTGGAGGCGTCGGCGGACCCGGTCGGCGCGGAGGGCCCCGAGCACGGCCAGGACCTCGCCGGACGCATCGGGGCGGCCCTCAACTACCGGGGGATTCGCGGCGGATGAGCGGCCTGATCAACTACGTGAGCTGCGGTGTGCTGTGGCTGGGCCTGGCGGTGAAGGCGCCCGATCTGGCCCGTCACCGCAGCGATCCGTATCTGCGCGCGATCTGCGCGGTGCTGGGTCTGGCCGGCTTCTGCTTCCTGCTCGGGGCCCCGCCGACGGTCGGCGCGATCAACCGGCTCAGCGGTGTGCCCAACCTCGCGGCGCCGCTGACGTACGCGTCGATCACCGCCTACAGCGCGGCCTCCCAGGTCCTCGTCGTCCACTGGCGGGGCGGCGAGCGCGTGCACCGGGTGGCCCGGTGCTGGATCGTGGCCTACACGCTGGTGCTCGTCGGCATCGCCGCCATGTTCGCGCTCGGTGAGGCGCCGGTGGAGCGGCGTACCGACCTGGACACCTACTACGCGACGACGCCGTTCCTCGCCGAGATGATCGTGCTGTACCTGGTGGGGCACCTCTGCGCCGTCAGCGTCACCGCGGTGTCCGCGCTGCGCTGGGCCCGCGACGTGACCGGCTGGCTGCGGGCGGGTCTTGTGGTCCTGGGGGTGGGGTCGCTGTGCGGCGGCGGGTACAGCGTCACCAAGCTCGTCGCCGTGGTCGCCCGCTGGTGCGGGCGGGACTGGTCGGGGCTCAGCACGAACGTCTCGCCGGCCGCCGCCGGGCTGGGCGCGCTGCTGACGTCGGCGGGCATCCTGGTGCCGCTGGCGGGGCCCCGCCTCACCGAGTGGCGGCGGTCCCGGATGGCGTTCGCGCGGCTGGAACCGCTGGAGCGCGAGCTGGACGACCTGCTCACCCGCCGCTGCCTGCGGCTGCCGCGGCCGCGCTGGGCCACGCCCACCACGCGGCTGATGTGGCGCCAGACCAGCATCCACAACGCGCTGAGCTATCTGGACGCGTCCTTCGACCGGTCCCTGTACGAACGGACCCACGAGGCGGTGCTGGGGGCGACCGGGGACGCCGAGCGCGCCGAGGCCGCCGCGTGGGCGGCGGTCATCGCCGCCGCCGTACGCGAAACCGGAGTGCCGCTGCCCGGCGATGCGGACCGCCTGACCGTCCGGGTACCGGGCCCGGCCGCCCTGGTCCGCGTCGCGGACGCCCTGTCCGCCCCTCCCCCCGCGACAACCCCCCGCATCCCCACCGGCCCAACCCCCACGAGCACCCCATGACAGCCGCGCCGGCGGCACAACCGCCGCCACAGGAACCCCCCACAACCGCGCCCATGTCCACGGCAGGGCGCTCGACGCCCCACCCTTCCGCCGCACCACGCACAGCCACCCGTAAGGCAGCCGCCCGGGCGGCCGCCACGCGCCGTGGGGGGAGGTGGCCGGGGTGAGTCTTGTCGTCTATCTGGCGGCCGGGATCTTCGGGCTCTCCGCCACCGTGTTGTTGCGCCGACCGCGGACCGCGGTACGGAATCCGCTGACCATGTCCACCTGCGCGGCGATCGTGCTCGGCTCGCTGGTGTTCGTCTGTTCGGCGCCGTTGACACTGGCCACCGTCAACGAGCTCACCGGCATCCCCAACTTCGGTGCCCCGCTGACCTACGGGATGCTCTCCGCGTACAGCTGCTCGCTGCTCATCCTGCTGATCAACTGGCGGGGCGGCCCGCCCGAGCGGGTGCGGTGCACAGTGCTGCGCAGCATCGCCGTCTATGCCCCGCTGATCGTCGCCATCGTCGTGCTGTTCGCCCTCGGCGACGCCCGCACCGAGCGGCTCACCGACCTGGACACCTACTACGCCAACACGCCGTATCTGCGCGAGATGATCCTGCTCTACCTGCTCGGGCACAGCGCCGCGACCCTGGCGGCGTGCGCGCTGTGCGTCAAGTGGAGCCGTGAGGTCACCGGGCTGCTGCGGGCCGGACTGCGGCTGATCCTGGCCGGCTCGGCGCTGGACGTGGCGGGCTTCCAGCTGACCAAGTACATGGCGGTCGTGGCCCGTTGGACGGGACACGACCTGGACGTGCTGTCCACGAAGGTCGCCCCGCCGATGGCCTCCCTCGCCGCGCTTCTGTGCTCGGCGGGCTTCGTGCTGCCCAGACTGCTCCCGGCGGCCCTCGCGCAGGCGCGCGGCCTGCGCGACCACCGGCGGCTGGGCCCGCTGTGGTCGAGGGTGCGGTTCGTGTCCACCGCGCCCAAGCCGCCGAGTTCGTGGTGGCAGTTGCCGCTGGCCCGCCTGCAGTGGCGCGAGGTGTCCATCCACGACGCGCTGCTGGGCCTCGCCCCGTACTTCGACGACGCGGTCCGCGAGCGGGCGCTGGCCGCCGCCCGGCGCGCGGGCCGCGACGCGCACGAGGCGCGGATCGCGGCGGAGGCGGCGATGCTCGCCGACGCCGCGCGCCGCGCCGCCGCCCGCGAGGAGCCGCTTCCGGCGCCGAGCGGCTACCGCCTCCACGCCACGGAGGTGTCCGGAACCAGCGGTCTGGTGGAACTGGCGCAGACGCTGGTCCGTACACCCTCCGAAACCGCCTCACGCGCGGGAACGGTGAGGACCACCCATGGCTGAGGCCATGGCCGACTCCGAGGAGCCCCATGCCCCGTAGAGCTGTCGTCATCGGTGCCGGACTGGCCGGCATGCTGGCCGCGGCGGTGCTGTCCGACGTCGTGGACGACGTGGTCGTGGTGGACCGCGACGACCTGCCCGAGGGCCCGGAGCACCGCAGAGGCCTGCCGCAGGGGCGCCACGCCCATCTGCTCATGGCCGGCGGCCTGGCCGCCATGGAGGAGCTGATGCCGGGCGGAAGCATCCGGCAGCGGCTGCTGGCCGCGGGCGCCCGGGAGATACCGCTGGGCCACGGCATGGTGGCCCTGACCCCCGAGGGCTGGCTCCGGCGCTGGCGGCACGACGGGCCGCGGATGCTGAGCTGCACCCGCGCCCTGCTGGACTTCACGGTCCGTTCCACCGTCCTCGCCCACACCGGGACGGTGATCCGCAAGGCGCAGGCGGTCGGCCTGGTGGGCGACGCGCGGCGCGTGCGCGGTGTGCGCCTCGCCGCCCCCGCGGCGGAGGAGGTGCTGCCCGCGGACTTCGTGGTCGACGCGAGCGGGCGCGGGACCCGGGTGGTGACCTGGCTCGGGGAGCTCGGGATCTCCGGGGTGCGCGAACGCGGCGTGGACGCCGGGCTGGTCAACGCCACCCGCGTGTACCGCACGCCCGCCGGGGCCGAGCAGTTCCCGCTGACGATGGTGCAGGCCGACCCGTACGCGGGCCGCCCCGGCCGCAGCGGCATGGTCCTGCCGATCGAGGGCGACCGCTGGATGGTCAGCCTCGCCGGCTCGCGGGGCGGCGAACCACCGGCGGACCCCGACGGATTCCTGCGCTACGCCCTCGATCTGCCGTCCCCCCTCGTCGGCAGGCTCGTCTCCGGCGCCGAGCCCCTCACCGACGTGTACATCAGCCGCAGCACCAGCAACGCGCGCCGCTACCTGGAGAAGCTGCCGCGGTGGCCGGAGGGCTTCGTGGCGCTGGGCGACGCGGTGGCCACCTACAACCCGGGCTACGGGCAGGGCATGTCGGTGGCCGCGCTCGGCGCCCGGCTGCTGCGCGACGAACTGCGCCGGTCCGGCCCGGACGCGCCCGGTCTCGCGCGCCGGGTGCAGCGCGACGCCGCCCGGCCGGTCGACGCGGCCTGGGCGGCCGCGGTCGGCCAGGACGTCTGGTACCCGGACAGCCGCGGCGCCCGGCCCGGAGCCGCCGACCGTCTGGTCACCGTCTACAGCCGCCGTCTGACGCGGGCGGCCACCGGCTCCTACCGCGCCGCGGCCGCCCTCTGGGAGGTCACCAGCCTCCGCAGCGGCCCGGAGCGCCTCCTCCGCCCCGACACCCTCCTCGACGTCCTGAACGGCCCTCTGCTCCCGCCGCTGTCGGGCCCGCCGCTGACCCCGGCCGAACGCAAGATCCTTCAGGAGCTGGACCGGACGAACGCCTGACCCGGCCCCCCGGGGCACGCAGGAGTCAGCCCGCGAAGGCGGGCTGGGGCAGGCCCCGCCCCGCGTCGGGGACAACGAGGAGAGAGCCCGCCAGGGGGTGGGGGGCGGTTAGGCCCGTACGGGCCGTGGTGACGTAGAGGTCGGTCAGGCCGGGGCCGGCGAAGGCGCAGGCGGTGGGGCGGGAGATGGGGAGGGCGAGCACGCGGTCCAGAGTGCCGTCGGGGGTGTAGCGGCGGATCGCGCCGCCGTCCCACAGGGCCACCCAGACACAGCCGTCGGCGTCGACCGTGAGGCCGTCCGGGAAGCCGGCGCCCTGCTCCACCTGGGCCAACGGCCGCCTGCCCGTGATCCGTCGGCCGTCGAAGTCGAAGACGTCGACACGGCGGGTCGGCGAGTCGACGTAGTACATCAGGCGGCCGTCGGGGCTCCAGGCCGTGCCGTTGCTCACCGCCACGGCGGGCAGCACCACCTCGGCCGTGCCGTCGCCGGTGAGGCGGGACAGGGTGCCGCCTCCCGGGGCCTCGTCGTAGCGCATGGTGCCGACCCACAGGGAGCCGTCGGGTGCCACGGCGGCGTCGTTGGCGCGCCGGCCGGGAGCAGGGTCGTGATGCAGCCAGCGGAAGGCGTCGTCGGGGTCCACCAGACCCACACCGTCCCGGAGGTTGAGCACGAGCCCGCCGCCCGCGCGGGGTTTCGCCGCGCCCACGTGCTGCTCGGTCGTACGGACCGTGCACCGGCCCGAGAAGGGGTCGTAGACGTGCACCCGGGAGGAGAGGATGTCGACCCAGAGCAGCCGCCCGGCCGCCGGGTCCCAGGTCGGGCCCTCGCCCAGCTCCGCCCGGGCATGGACGGCGACCTCGTAGCCCGTCATGCCGCGCCCCGGTGGCCGAGCCGCTCGGACAGCCCGGCAGCGCCCTGCGCGACGAGCCGCTCCAGCTCCGCCCGCCGCTCCTCGCTCCAGCGGATCATGGGCACCGAGATGGACAGGGCCGCGACCACCTGCCCGGTACGGTCGCGCACCGGCGCGGCCACACAACTGACGTCCGGGTTGGACTCGCGGCTCTCCACCGCCACGCCCCGCCGCCGGACCTCGCCCAGGGTCTCGCGCAGCGTGGCCGGGTCGGTGATGCTGTGCGGCGTCATCGCGACCAGTTCGGCGTCGTCCGGGATGCGCGCGCCGAGCTCCGCCTCGGGCAGGGAGGCGAGCAGCATCTTGCCGACCGAGGTGCAGTGCGCCGGGAGGCGGCGGCCGGCCGCGGAGACCATGCGCACCGCGTGCGTGGAGTCCACCTTGGCGATGTAGATGACGTCGGTGTCCTCCAGGATCGCCACGTGCACGGTCTCGTCGCAGGTCTCCGCGACCGAGCGGGCGACCGACTGGCCCTCGGCGGCGAGGTCCAGCTGCTCCGCGTAGCGGCTGCCGAGCTGGTACGGGCGTACGCCCAGCCGGTAGCGTCCGGGCTGCCCGGTCACGGGGACGATGTACTGGCGGGCTGCGAGCGTGGTGACCAGCTCGTGCACCGTGGTGCGCGGCAGTCCCAGCCCGCGCACGATGTCGGGGGCGGAGAGAGTCCCGTCCCCGTCGAGGAAGAGCTCGAGTATGTCCAGAGCCCGGGTCACGGCAGGTACGAGGCGTCCCACGACCGGCCCCCTCCCTTGATATGCGCCTGATATGCGCCTGTGCGATCCATGCCTGTTCGACATTTCAACAGGCGGTCGGCATGACGAACACAGGCTAGTCAGAGCGGAATGCGCGGGCAATGGGCGGAAGGGCCGGGTGGGCGACGATGGACCGCATGACCACGCCCTCCGGACAGCGCCCCGCCTTCACCCCGCTGGACTTCCAGCTCGTACTGCTGCGCCGCATGGCCGACCACAACCCGGAGCTGGTGGAGGACGCCCGCCGTACGCTGGGCGTCTCCCGCGAACAGATGCGCGAGGCCAACAAGCGCTGGCAGGCGATGGCCCGCTCGCCACGGGCCCGCTCGGCCGCGTCCCGCTACCGCTCGGCCCTCGGCGAGCCCGAGTCGACGACCGCCCGCCGCATCGGCGATCTGGACTGCGAGGCGCGTACGTGGCCCGTCCCGCTCTGGCCCGACCTGCGCCTGGAGGTACTGGTCGCCCCGGACGGCCGGGTCTGGAACGAGTGGCTGGTGCGCGCCCCGGGCGCCGAGGGGCCCGGCCTGCGGACCGTGGCCGATCTGACCCCCTGGTCCTGCACGGTCGACGAGGCCGCCCGCGCCTTCGCCCCGGCCCGCCCCCTGGAGGGCACCGCCCCGACCCGCTGGGGGCTGGCGTTCCGGGCCCCGGACGGGGAGGGCGTCCCCCGGGAGGTCGTGGCCGAGTTCACCTGGGGCCTGCTGCAGCGCACGCGCGTGAGCGAATAGCGGCTCAGCCCGCGGCGGCGGCCAGGATCGCCTCCGTCACCGCCGCCACCGACTCCGGGTGCAGCCGGAGGAACAGGTTCGGCTCCACCAGCTCCAGCTCCATGAGCCGGGGTTCGCCGTCCTCCCCGTCCACCAGGTCGACCCGGGCGAAGAGAAGCTCGGGAGCGCCGGGCACGGCTGCCAACGCGCTTTCGGCGACGGCGAGTTCGGCCGGGGTCGGGGTCCAGGGCGCGATGCCCGGGTGGGCCACCTTGCGCTCGTCGTAGGCGATGCCGGGGGCGAGGACGGCACCCTTGCGGCCCGCGTGCAGCAGGCGTCCGCCGAGGAACTGGAGCGCACGCTCCCCGCCCGCGTCGATGCGCCGCATGTACGGCTGCACCATGGCCGTGAGCCCCTCGGCGTGCATCCGCGCGAGCTGCCGTACGGCGGTGTCACGCTCGTCGGGCGTGTACCGGGCGGCGAACCGCGCGCCGGCCCCGAACGCCGGTTTGATCACGAACTCGTGGTCGACGGGCAGGTCGACCGGGTCTCCGGGAGCCACGTACCGGGTCGGCACGACGGGCACCCCGGCCGCCCCGAGCTGCCCGAGGTACCGCTTGTCGACGTTCCACCGCACGACCTCGACGGGATTGGCCAGCCGTGTGGCCTTCGCGCACCGCTCGGCCCACTCCGTGAACTCCGCCACCCGCCAGCTGTAGTCCCAGGTCGAGCGGATCACGGCGAGATCGAACCCGCCCCAGTCGGCCCCCGGGTCGTCCCACGCCACGGCCCGGGCCTCGGCCCCGGCCTGCTCCAGCGCCTCCACCAGCACCGGAAGGTCCAGGTCGGCGCTGATACCGGGCGCGGGCCGGCAGGTGACGAGCGCGATGCGGGGCACGGCTGCCTCCATCCTGGTGGATCCTCGTGGATCCCCGTACAGGGCTGCGAACAGTGACGGGCCACGCAGGCTAACAACCGCCCGCGCCGGCGCGTACGGTCGCCCCTGGTGCAGGAACCTCAGTCGCCGGCCCCCGGCCGGCCCGTACGAGAGTCGCAAGGAGTCCCCCACGTGTCCTCCCTCTTCCCCGCCCTGACGAAGGATCCCGGTGAGCGGCCCGCGCTGCGGTTCGGTGACCGGTCGCTGACGTACGCGGAACTCGCGGCGGCGGCCGGGGCCGTGGCCGCCCGGGTGCGTGGCAGGTCGCGGGTCGCGGTGTGGGCGACTCCGGGACTGGAGACGGCCGTCGGGGTCGTGGGCACGCTGCTGGCCGGGGTCGCCGCCGTACCGCTCAACCCGAGGTCGGGCGTGAAGGAGCTCGGGCACATCCTCACCGACAGCGCGCCGCCCGTGGTGCTCGCCGCGCCCGGGGACGAACTGCCCGCCGCGCTCGCGGGGTTGGAGCGACTCGACGTGGATGTGCGGGACGTGGGGCGCGTTCCCGAGGACGGGGCCGGCGAGGGCGACCCGGCCCTCGTCGTCTACACCTCCGGTACGACCGGGCCGCCCAAGGGCGCCGTCCTGCCCCGCCGGGCGCTCGCCGCCACCCTGGACGCGCTGGCCGACGCCTGGCAGTGGAGGGGTGACGACGTGCTGGTGCACGGGCTGCCGCTGTTCCATGTGCACGGACTGGTGCTGGGCGTCCTCGGACCGCTGCGGCGCGGCGGGGAGGTACGGCACCTGGGGCGGTTCACGACGGACGGCGTGGCACGCGAGCTGAACGGCGGGGCGACCATGCTGTTCGGCGTGCCGACGATGTACCACCGGATCGCCGAGGCGCTGCCCGGCGACCCGGAGCTGGCGAAGGCCCTCGGCGGGGCCCGGCTGCTGGTCTCCGGCTCGGCCGCGCTGCCCGTGCACGACCACGAGCGGATCACGGCCGCGACCGGGCGGCGGGTGATCGAGCGGTACGGGATGACCGAGACGCTCATGAACACCAGCGTGCGGGCCGACGGCGAGTCCCGCGCCGGGACGGTCGGGGTGCCGCTGCCCGGCGTCGAGTTGCGGCTCGTGGAGGAGGACGGTACGGAGATCGCGGCGTACGACGGGGAGACGGTCGGCGAGATCCAGGTGCGCGGGCCGAACCTGTTCACCGAGTACCTCAACCGGCCCGACGCGACGGCCGCCGCGTTCACCGCCGACGGCTTCTTCCGCACCGGCGACATGGCGGTGCGCGACCCCGACGGGCAGGTCCGCATCGTCGGCCGCAAGGCCACCGACCTGATCAAGAGCGGCGGTTACAAGATCGGTGCGGGCGAGATCGAGAACGCGCTCCTGGAGCACCCGGAGGTACGCGAGGCCGCCGTCACCGGGGAGCCCGACGACGATCTCGGTGAGCGGATCGTCGCCTGGATCGTCCCGGCCGATCCGCACCTCCCGCCGGGCTCCGAGGAGTTGGCCGATCACGTGGCCCGGCGCCTCGCCCCGCACAAGCGGCCCCGCATCGTCCGGTTCCTCGGCGCCCTGCCCCGCAACGACCTGGGGAAGATCATGAAGCGGGCGCTGCCCCGGGGCTGAACGGCGGCCCGCGAAGGCCCAGTCCCCCGCGGATCCCTCACGGGCCCAACCCGCGACGGGGGCCGGTCATCTGTCCTGGTGCGCCGCTTCTTACGCGCGGCGCGCCGGAATGCACCCGTCCAGCGGCGACCCGCCCGGCCCCCTTGAACGGGCGCCCGCCGTGCCACCCGAGCACGATGCCAGGGAGGCCTCCTTCCGGTGGCCGCCACGGTCCGCGCTCTCAGGAGGCTCCGCCATGTCCGCCACTCTGGAGCAGTTGCGCCGCTGCCACTTCGCCGTCGATTTGGGAGCGGCCCGGACCCGTGTCTACGTCAAGGGCCCGGGGCTCGTCGTCGACCAGCCCTCCGTCGCCGCCGTGAACACCCGAAACGGGGCCCTGATCGCGGTCGGCGAGTTCGCGGAGAGGATGACGGGCCGCACCCCCGCGTACATCAGGGTCGTCCGCCCGGTCTCCGGAGGTACGGTCGTCGACATCGAGATGGCGCAGCGCATGCTGCGGCACCTGCTCGGCGACGGGATGCGCCGCACCCTGCGCCGCAAGGCGGCCCGGCTGCGGGCCGCCGCCTGCACCCCGCACGACGCCGATCCGCTCGCCCAGCGGGCCACGATCGAGACGCTCGTCGGGCTCGGCGCGCGCCGGGTGGAACTCGTCGACACGCTCATCGCCGCCGCCGTCGGCTGCGGGCTGCCCGTGGAGCGGGCCGAGGCCACCATGATCATGGTGTGCGGGGCCGCGGCCACCCAGGTGGCCGTCCTCTCGCTCGGCTCGATCGTCACCGCCGAGCGCATTCCCGTCGGCGGAGAGGCCGTTGACCAGGCGATCGTGCAACACCTTCGCCTGGCTCACGCGTTGACGCTGCCCAGCCAGTCCCTGCGGCCCCTCCAGATCGCCCTGTCCGGCAACGGGCTCACCCCGTCGGGCCCGGCGTCCACCGAGATCCACGGGCGGGACGTGGCCACCGGGCTGGCCCGGTCCGTGCGGATCGACACCGCCGCCGTACGGGAGGCCATCCTGACACCGCTGACCGCCGTCCTCGACGGTATCTACAAGGTGCTGCGCGTGTGCCCGCCGGATCTGGTGGCCGACCTCGCCGACCGCGGGATCATGATGGTCGGCGGTTCCGCGCTGCTGCCGGGCCTGGACCAGATGCTGCGCGAGGCGACCGGCATGCCGGTCCACATCGCCGAACGCCCCGACGTGTGCGCGATCCAGGGCCTGGGCGCGATGCTGGAGGGCGAGATCGAACCGATGGTCCTCAACCCACTGGGCGCGTAACCGCGTTGCCCGCCCGACGCGTCGGCACCCGGACGCCGTCAGCCCACGCGGCCGTCAACCCACCTGAGTCGCGGGCGCGTTGAGACACCGCGTGGTCAGTTGGCGAACCAGCAGCGGACGGTGGTGCCCTCCTCGCCCGTGTGCACACGGACCAGGTCGGCGACGAGGTTGACCAGCAGCAGTCCGCGGCCGCCGCGCTGCTCGCGGGGGGCGGGGCGGCGGCCGGCCAGCGGATCGTCGAGGCGGCCCTTGTCCCGTACCTCGCACAGCACGCAACCGTCCTGCGCCCACACCCGCAGCTCGCCCGAACCGCCCGCGTGCACCACGCTGTTGGTGGTCAGCTCGGCCACGACCAGGGCCAGGTCCTCGAGCCGGGTGGCGGCGGGCCCCAGCCGCGCGCCCTCGGCGACGGCGACGTGCCGGACCTGCGACAGCGTGCCCGCCGTGAAGAAGAACGACAACGCGTCCGGCACCGGCGGCAGGGGCTCGTTGTAGCGGTCGACGACCTGCTCGGGGGCGTAGGCGGCGCTCTCCCGCTGCCCGGCGGCACCTGAGGGAATGACTTCGGGGTGGGTGGCGTACGCGTCGGCGAGGGCCCGCCCGTCGAGCCGGGCGGCGTCGTACGGGCACAGGATGGTGACCTCCCGCCCCTCGAAGGCCGGGTTGATCAGCGCCTCGTGCTGCGCGCAGGCCGGGTACTCGACGGGCGTACGGCCGGCCCAGACCGGCTCGCCGACGATCCGCACCCGGCGTCCGGGCGGCTGGGCGTCGGCGAAGGCACTCAGCACCGCCGGGATGATCCGGCCGGGGTTGCGCCCGACCTCGCGCATGTCGAGCAGCCGTACGGACCCGGCGTCGGCGCCGAGACCGGCCTCGATCAGCCGGAGGTTGTCACCGGGGACGGCCACCGCGACCGGCTCACCGGCCTCGAGTCCCTCGCGTACGAAGGGCACGGTGCCCCTGAGGTACTCCCGCTCGTCCCTGTAGAACAGGGCGGGGTGGCCGAAGGGTTCCGCGGTCGCGGTCATGACGTCGGCACCTCCGTCCCCGGCAGCGCGGGCCAGGACATCTCCGTTGCCGTCGGACGCGAGGCCCGTTGTCCTCCGTCCGTCCGGCACCTACGCCTTACGCGTACCCACTGCTCTCCCGGCAAGGCCCGTCGATCCGTGGGCGCGGCTCGTGACGCGGTCCGGCTCCGGCGGCGCGGGCCGCTCCCGCCCTTCTGGCGCCCGGCCCGTCCCTCCGTGCGCCCGGGAAGGCCCGTTCCCGGGCGTGTGTGGTCCCGCCGGTGAGCGGGCAGGCGCAGGACAGCACCGCCGGGGTTCCGTGGCTCCATGGCGCCGCGGCGTGCGTCCGGGCGCGGACCGGCGGGGACGGGGAGACGCGACGTCGCGAGGACGCGTGAGGACTGCCGAGGACGGACGAGAACGGACGAGGTGGGAGATGGCCGCAGCGGCACCACGAGCCCACGTACGACAGCGGAGCACCCCGGCCGGCACGCTCACCGTCGACGTCCGCACGGACCCGGTGGCCGACCGGGCGTCGCTCACCGCGCGCGGGGAACTGGTCCACGGCTGCGCGGAGGCCCTGGCCCAGGCGCTGGCCGAGCTGCCGCCGGACATCGGCCGGGTCGACCTGGACGTGTCCGGGGTGACGTTCATGGACACCGCCGGGCTGGAACTCCTGCACACCCTCGGCGACCGCGGCCGGCGCCCGCCGCTCCGGGTGACCGCGTCCGGCTGGACGGGGCAGCCGCGCCGTGTCCTGGAGCTGACCGGCCTGGACACCGCGGACGCGCCGCGACCGTCGGCCGGCGTGGATCCGGAGGCGCCCGCTGCGCAGGGCGCCTCCCCGGTGGCCCTGGAACGGACGGAGCGGCTGCGCCGGCTTCAGACGGAGGTCGATCAGCTCCGCCGGGCCATGTCGTCCCGCCCGGTGATCGACCAGGCCCGCGGCGTCCTGATGGCCACCCACGCGTGCACCGCGGAGCAGGCCTGGGACATCCTCCGGGAGGCCTCCCAGCGGTCCAACACCAAGCTGCACACGGTGGCCGCCGCGATCATCGCCGGCGCCCGCGACGACGGCCCCGCACCGCCCCAGGAGATCCGCACGGCCCTGCGCACGGCGCTCGCCCGGCACACCGGCCCCGGCCCGGACACCCCGCGGCGCGAAGACGGCCCGGACACCCCGCGGGCACGGTGACGGACCGGCCACCGGGGTACCCGAAAGGTGGACGAGTCACCAGCCCCGTCCGCAGGAGTCACCCCTCCGCAGGAGTCACCACCATGAGAGAGCACACCCCTTCCCAGGCCGAGGGCGAACGCGACGACGAGGGCACGCAGCGCGCCGCAGGACCGCCGGACACGCCGTACCCGACCCCTTCCCAGGCCGAGGGCGACCGCGACGATCTGCCGGAGACCGCCGACCCCGCCGACGACCGTTCCTGAGCGGCCCGTCAGTAGCCCGTCCGCGCGAGCCGTTGCTCCGGCCGAGTGCAAAGCGGGCCAACACGCGCCGATGGCCCCCGGATCCACTTCCGGGGGCCACAGACTGGCTGGGAATGACCGGCGTAACCGCTGGTCACATCGATTCTGCGCGGGTAGCGCCTGGTGGGGCGGGTGGGACTCGAACCCACGGCCGACGGATTATGAGTCCGCTGCTCTAACCGGCTGAGCTACCGCCCCGTTGCGGCGCGTCGCGTACATGTGTGCGCGTCGTCTGCCGCAGCATAGCCGCTCATACGATCTCCTGCTTCGGATGGTCGTCTTCCGCGGCCGTTCACGACCTCAAGGACTTCACCGCGGCCGCGGCGGTTCCCCAAGGGCATGAAACCGGACATGAAAAAGGACCCCGGAGGGTCCTCGTTCAACATGCTCCCCCGACTGGACTCGAACCAGTAACCTGCCGGTTAACAGCCGGCTGCTCTGCCAATTGAGCTACGGAGGACCGAGCTCCCCCGACTGGACTCGAACCAGTAACCTGCCGGTTAACAGCCGGCTGCTCTGCCAATTGAGCTACGGAGGAATGCCTCGTTGCATCGAACGCACCTACCCGGGTATTCGCCAGGGGGCGCGCGCTCGCTGCGACACATACATTAGCGCAAGCAGGGGGGTGCTCCGCCAATCGGTTCCCCCGGCTGTGACCTCTAGGCAAGGGAAGGGTGGCCGCCATGCGTTACCGGCTCACGTTCATCGCAGGGATCGCCGTGGGTTACGTGCTGGGCACGAGGGCCGGACGTGAACGCTACGAGCAGCTCAAGAAGTCCGCGGGCCGGATCGCCCAGAACCCCGCCGTGCGCAACACCGCCGAGACCGCGGCGCAGCAGGGCCGGCAGTTCGCGGACCGGGCCTACCACACGGTCAGCGAGAAGGTCGGCGACCGCATTCCCGAGTCGGTCGCCCAGCGGGTGCGCTCCCTGCGCGCCCACTCCAACGGCAGCGGCGAGGACGACTGGGGCACCAGCAACACGTGACCGGCCCGCCTCGGCGGCACCGCGCGTGTCCCTTGCGGCACCGGGGCGGCCGCGGCCCGAGCAAGGGCGGCGGTACGGCAGAATTTTAGCCATGGGGATAGTCGCCGGGTTGGACAGTTCGCCCGATTTCACTCGCATCGTCGTTTGTGACGCGGACACGGGGTCCGTACTCAGGCAGGGATATGCGCCGCATCCGGTGGAGACGCCGGAGGGCGGCGGGCGTTCCGCCGACGTCGATCCGCAGGCCTGGCTGCTGTCCCTGGGGGAGGCCGCGGGCGGCGGGCTCCTGGAGGGTGTGCAGGCGATCGGCGTCTCCGCGCAGCAGAACGCGCTGGTTCCGATCGACGCCCAGGGTGCCACCGTGCGGCCCGCGATGGTCGGCGGCGACCGGCGGGCGCAGGTCGCGGCGGCCGACCTGATCGACGCGCTCGGCGGCCGCGAGGTCTGGGCGCAGTCGGTCGGCTGCGTGCCGCAGGCCCCGCTGCCGGTGACCAAGCTGCGCTGGTTCGCCAAGAGCGAGCCCGAGGCCGCCCAGCGCACCGCGCTCCTGCTCCAGGCGCACGACTGGCTGGTGTGGCAGTTGCTGGGACGGCCGATGCGCCGCACCACCGACCGCGGCGGCGCCTCCGGCACCGGCTACTGGTCCGCCGCCACCGGCACCTACCGGCCCGACCTGGTCGAGCTGGCGCTCGGCCGGCAGGCCGCGCTGCCCGAGGTGATCGGTCCCGCCGAGGCGGCCGGCACCACCCCGGAGGGGCTGCTGATCTCGGCCGGGACCGGGGAGACCATGGCCGCCGCCTTCGGCCTGGGGCTGGGTCTGGGCGACGCGGTCGTCTCCCTCGGCGCCTCCGGTTCGGTGATGGCCGTTCACCACGAGGCGCTCGTCGACCCGACGGGGATGATCACCTCGCTCGCCGACGCCACCGGCATGCACCTGCCGGTCGTGACCACGCTGAACGCGGTGCGGGCGCTGCGCGGCACCGCCGAACTGCTGGGCATGCCCGACCTGGAGGGTCTGTCGGACCTGGCGATGAAGTCGACGCCGGGCTCGCACGGACTCGTGATGCTGCCCTATCTGGAGGGCGAGCGGACACCCAATCTGCCGCACACCGCCGGGATGCTCGCCGGGCTCCGGCGGGAGTCGATGAAGCCGGAGCATGTGGCGCGGGCCGCGTTCGAGGGCATGCTGTGCGGGCTCGCGGACGCGCTCGACGTGCTGCGCGGCCGGGGTGTGGAGGTGCGCCGGGTCTTCCTGCTCGGCCCCGCCGCCGAGCTGCCCGCCGTACAGGCCGTCGCACCGGCGGTGTTCGGCGCGCAGGTCGTCGTGCCGCAGCCGGCCGACTACGCCGCGATCGGCGCCGCCCGGCAGGCCGCCTGGGCGCTCGGCGCCTCCCAGGGCACCCTCGATCCGCGCACCCCGCCGGCCTGGCAGGGCGCGGTGGCCCAGGTCCTGGAGCCCGGCGAGGATCTGGCGGTGGGCCAGGCGGTGCGCCAGCAGTACGTGTCGGTACGTGAGCAGGTTCACCCGGGGGCCTTCGCGGGGTGACACCCCGTCCCGCGATCCCTTTCACTCCATAGGCCCTTTCGGGCTTATCGGGCATAAGGGTTCATTTCGAGGGCCGCAACGACCATCCATACGGGGGCGTTTAGGACATAACGGTTCACTCGTGCGATGGATCGCGGACGCGAGGTCAAGGGCCGACCAGGGCTCGGCCCTTGACCCGCGGGCGGATTAATCGGTTGAGGTAACGCGGGTGGAGTGTTCGACGATAGGTGCCAGGGGACATCGACCGCCCCCACCGCCGACTGCGAGAGACCCAGCGTGCTCATACGACTCCTGCGGACCTATCTGAGGCCCTACAAGAAACCCATAACCCTGCTGGTGCTGCTGCAATTCCTGCAGACCTGCGCCACGCTCTACCTGCCCACGCTGAACGCCCACATCATCGACAACGGTGTGGTGAAGGGTGACACCGGTTACATCCTGACGTTCGGCGCCGTGATGATCGGCATCTCCCTTGCACAGGTCGTGTGCAACATCGGTGCCGTCTACTTCGGCGCCCGCACCGCCTCGGCGCTCGGCCGGGACGTACGGGCGGCCGTCTTCGACCGCGTGCAGTCCTTCTCGGCCCGGGAGGTCGGCAACTTCGGGGCGCCCTCCCTCATCACGCGGACGACGAACGACGTGCAGCAGGTCCAGATGCTGGTCCTGATGACGTTCACCCTGATGGTGTCGGCGCCCATCATGTGCGTGGGCGGTGTCGTCCTGGCCCTCGGCCTGGACGTGCCGCTGTCCGCGGTGCTGGTCGCCGTCGTCCCCGTGCTCGGCATCTGCGTGACGCTGATCGTGCGCCGGCTGCGTCCGCTGTTCCGGTCCATGCAGAAGCGCCTGGACGTGGTGAACCGGGTGCTGCGCGAGCAGATCACCGGCAACCGCGTGATCCGCGCCTTCGTCCGCGACGAGTACGAGAAGGACCGCTTCCGCAGGGCCAACACCGACCTGACGGAGATGTCGCTGGCCACCGGCCGGCTGCTCGCGCTGATGTTCCCGATGGTGATGACGGTGGTGAACGTGTCGTCCATCGCCGTGGTGTGGTTCGGCGCCCACCGCATCGACAGCGGCGGGATGCAGATCGGCGACCTGACCGCGTTCCTCGCCTATCTGATGCAGATCGTGATGTCCGTGATGATGGCGACCTTCATGTTCATGATGGTGCCGCGCGCGGAGGTGTGCGCCGAGCGCATCCAGGAGGTCCTGGACACCGAGTCCAGCGTCGTGCCGCCCGTCGCGCCCGTGACCGAGCTGCGCCGCCACGGCCATCTGGAGATCCGCGGCGCGGGCTTCCGCTATCCGGGGGCCGAGGAGCCCGTCCTGAGGGCCATCGACCTGGTCGCCCGCCCCGGCGAGGTGACCGCCGTCATCGGCTCGACCGGCAGCGGCAAGTCCACCCTGCTCGGTCTGGTGCCCAGGCTGTTCGACGCGACCGACGGAGAGGTCCTCGTCGACGGCGTGGACGTGCGCACCGTGGGTCCGGAGCTGCTCGCCAGAACGGTCGGCCTGGTCCCGCAGAAGCCGTACCTGTTCGCCGGCACCGTCGCGACCAACCTGCGCTACGGCAACCCGGACGCCACCGACGAGGAGCTCTGGCAGGCGCTGAAGGTGGCACAGGCCAGGGACTTCGTCACCGGTCTCGAGGGAGGCCTGGACGCGCCGATCTCGCAGGGCGGCACGAACGTCTCCGGCGGCCAGCGCCAGCGTCTGGCCATCGCCCGCACCCTGGTGCAGCGCCCGGAGATCTACCTCTTCGACGACTCCTTCTCGGCCCTCGACTACGCCACCGACGCGGCCCTGCGGGCGGCGCTGGGGCGCGAGACCGCCGAGGCGACCGTCGTCATCGTCGCCCAGCGCGTGGCCACCATCCGCGACGCCGACCGGATCGTCGTCCTGGACGAGGGACGGGTCGTCGGCACCGGCCGCCACCACGAGCTGATGGCGGACAACGAGACCTACCGGGAGATCGTGCTCTCCCAGCTCACGGAAGCGGAGGCAGCCTGATGGCCGGGCCGATGGGGCGCATGATGGGCGGGTCCGGGCCCGACAACCGCTCGCTGAACTTCAAGGAGTCGGGCAAACGGCTCATCGCCCAGTTCAGGCCCGAACGGGTCACCGTCGCCGCCCTGGTGCTGTGCGTGGTGGTGAGCGTCATGCTCAGCGTGATCGGGCCGAAGATCCTCGGCAAGGCCACCGACCTGGTCTTCGCGGGGATCGTCGGCCGGCAGATGCCGGCCGGGGCGACCAAGGGCGAGGTCCTCGCCTCCATGCGCGAGCGTGGCCAGGGCGCGATCGCCGACATGCTGAGGAGCACCGACTTCACCCCCGGCAAGGGGATCGACTTCGGTGCCGTCGGCAATGTGCTGCTGCTCGCGCTGAGCACGTTCCTGGTGGCCGGCCTGCTGATGGGCGTGGCGACGCGGCTGGTGAACCGGTCGGTGAACCGGACCGTGTTCCGGATGCGCGAGGACGTGCAGACGAAGCTGTCGCGGCTGCCGCTGTCGTACTTCGACAAGCGCCAGCGCGGCGAGGTACTCTCCCGCGCCACCAACGACATCGACAACATCGGGCAGACGCTCAACCAGTCGATGGGCCAGCTCATCAACTCGCTGCTGACCATCATCGGCGTGCTCGTCATGATGTTCTACGTCTCCTGGATCCTGGCGCTGGTCGCGCTGGTGACCGTGCCGCTGTCGTTCGTCGTCGCCACGCGCGTGGGCAAGCGGTCGCAGCCGCACTTCGTGCAGCAGTGGCGCTCGACGGGCCAGCTCAACGCGCACATCGAGGAGATGTACACCGGGCACACCCTGGTGAAGGTGTTCGGGCGGCAGGAGGAGTCGGCGAAGCAGTTCGCCGAGCAGAACGACGCGCTGTACGAGGCCGGGTTCAAGGCGCAGTTCAACAGCGGCGTCATGCAGCCGCTGATGATGTTCGTGTCGAACATCAACTACGTGCTGGTGGCCGTCGTCGGTGGTCTCCGGGTCGCCTCGGGCACGCTGTCCATCGGTGACGTGCAGGCCTTCATCCAGTACTCGCGGCAGTTCTCGATGCCGCTGACCCAGGTGGCCTCGATGGCCAACCTGGTGCAGTCGGGCGTCGCCTCGGCCGAGCGCGTCTTCGAACTGCTGGACGCCGAGGAGCAGACGGCGGACCCGGTGCCGGGCGTGCGGCCGGAGGAGCTGCGCGGACGGGTCGCGCTGGAGCACGTGTCGTTCCGCTACGACCCCGAGAAGCCGCTCATCGAGGACCTGTCCCTGACGGTGGAGCCCGGCCACACGGTCGCGATCGTCGGCCCGACCGGCGCGGGCAAGACCACGCTGGTCAACCTGCTCATGCGGTTCTACGACGTCACCGGCGGGCGCATCACGCTCGACGGGATCGACATCGGGAAGATGTCGCGGGACGAACTGCGGTCCGGGATCGGCATGGTGCTCCAGGACACCTGGCTGTTCGGCGGCACCATCGCGGAGAACATCGCCTACGGCGCTGGAGTGGAAGGGGGTGCGCGAAGCGCACTCGGTCAGGGTGGTGGCGGGCGACGGGTGGGCGAGGTCACCCGCGGGGAGATCGAGGAGGCGGCGCGGGCCGCGCACGCCGACCGGTTCGTGCGTACGCTGCCCGACGGCTACGACACCGTGATCGACGACGAGGGCTCCGGGGTGAGCGCCGGTGAGAAGCAGCTCATCACCATCGCGCGGGCGTTCCTGTCCGACCCGGTGATCCTCGTCCTGGACGAGGCGACCAGCTCGGTCGACACCCGTACCGAAGTGCTGATCCAGAAGGCGATGGCCAAACTCCAGCACGGCAGGACATCGTTCGTCATCGCCCACCGGCTCTCCACGATCCGGGACGCGGACACGATCCTCGTCATGGAGAACGGCTCCATCGTCGAACAGGGCGCCCACGACGAGCTGCTGGGTGCGGACGGGGCGTACGCGCGCCTGTACAAGGCGCAGTTCGCGCAGGCGGTCGCCGAGGTGGACTGACCGCCGGTGCTTTGCGACGGGGCCGCTCGCCGGGGTGAGCGGCCCAGGGGCCTGTCCGGCGGATCAGGTCGCAGAAAACCCACGGCCTCTGATCGACTCGGGTGAGCGGGGGCTGGTGCGTCCGACTGCAAGGCGGAGGAGGGCGTCGACGCGATGGGGGTCCCCCCTGCTCGTTCAGAGCTTGGGGGAGTCGGCAACCGACGACAACGCCGCTGGGGGTCCCCCCTGCTCGAAGAGCTTGGGGGAGGGCGTGCCAGCCCCCGCGTCTGCGACAGGATCCGCCGGACGGGCCCCAGGTCAGTCCAGATAGCCGCGGAGCTGGTCGGCGAAGGCGTGGTCGCGCAGCTTGCTGAGGGTCTTGGACTCGATCTGGCGGATCCGCTCGCGGGTCACGCCGAAGATGCGCCCTATCTCCTCCAGCGTGCGCGGGCGCCCGTCGACGAGCCCGTACCGCAACTGCACGACCTTGCGCTCGCGTTCCCCCAGCGTGGACAGCACGGCCTCCAGGTGCTCGCGCAGCAGCAGGAACGCCGCCGACTCCACCGGCGAGGCGGCGTCGCCGTCCTCGATCAGGTCACCGAGGGCGACCTCGTCCTCCTCGCCGACCGGGGCGTGCAGGGAGACCGGCTCCTGGGCGAGCCGCAGGACCTCGCTCACCCGCTCGGGCGGCAGGTCGAGGAGGGCGGCGACCTCCTCGGTGGCCGGCTCGTAGCCCCGCTCCTGGAGCATCCGCCGCTGCACCCGTACGACCCGGTTGATGAGTTCGACGACGTGCACGGGCACGCGGATGGTGCGGGCCTGGTCGGCCAGGGCGCGGGACATGGCCTGGCGGATCCACCAGGTGGCGTAGGTGGAGAACTTGTAGCCGCGGGCGTAGTCGAACTTCTCCACGGCCCGGATGAGCCCGAGGTTGCCCTCCTGCACGAGGTCGAGCATCGTGAGCCCCCGGCCGACGTACCGCTTCGCCACGGACACCACGAGCCGCAGGTTCGCCTCGATGAGCCGGCGCTTGGCCATCCGGCCCAGCACGACGATCCGGTCCAGGTCCAGGGCGAGCCGGCTGTCCAGGTCCGGGGTGGTGGTCAGCTTCTCCTCCGCGAACAGACCGGCCTCCACACGCCGGGCCAGCTCGACCTCCTCCGCGGCGGTGAGCAGCGGGATCCGGCCGATCTCCCGGAGGTACTGGCGGAACAGGTCGGAGGAGGGGCCGCCGCTCTCGGTACGGGCGGGAACCGGATCGGGAAGCTCGGGCGGGGCCTCCGCGTCCGCCTCCGGGACCGGCCCGGCGCTGCCCGGTCCGGCGGGGCTGTCGGTCTGGGTGAGGGTCTGGGTCTGCACGGGGGCGACCTCCAGGATGATCGCTGCTGAGCGTGCGGCAGCGGTACGAGAGGGGGCGGAGTCGGCGGCGGCCTCGCCACCGTCCGTCCCGTACGCGAGAAGCACAGCCGCGGGGATGCGTCACCCGTGAGGGGCGGAGCGGCCGCGCTCCGAGGACTCAGGCAACCGGACCCAGTGTGGGGTACGACACAACACCGCCACGAGGGGCGTGCGAAGACTTTTTGAGTCCGGTGCGTGAGCGGCCGGTTACTCAGACCGCCCGACGGCCCGGCGCGCGCTCACAGCGCTGCCACGCCGCGTTCGCGCAGGGCCTGGTCGTACTGCTGGAGGATCCACAACTCGTTCTGCGCCGAGGCCAGTTGGGCGGGGTCGCCGCCGGTGCCCAGGCGGGCGACCGTGCTCTGCAGGTCGCGGATGCGGCGTTCGACCGCGCGGCGGCGGACCGTCACCAGCTGGGCACCCGCGTAGGCCTCGTCGACGTCCCGGTGGAGCAGGATCGCCTCCACCGCCAGCTCGGTGACCATCGCGCGGACCGTGTCGTCAGGGGCGACCTCGCGGACCCGGGCCAGGTACTCGTGCGGGTCGCCGACGCCGTACTCGGCGCCGCCCGCGTCCAGGACCGCCTGGCGTACGGCGGCGTAGGGCGAGGCGGTGAACTCGTCCACGCCGTAGGCGTCGAAGGCCGGGGAGACCAGCTCCGGGCGCTGCAGGGCGAGTTTGAGCAGTTCGCGTTCGGTGGCGAAGACCGGGTTGCGCAGGTTGAGCGCCGGGCCCCGGGGCGCGGGACGCGTCGGCGCGTACTCCTGCTGCGGGCCCCGCTGCCGCTGGTCGGGGGCGGGGCCGCGGCCGCCGCGTTCACGGGCCCAGCGGGCCAGCTGGGCCACCCGCTTGACCACGAACTGGGTGTCGAGGATGCCGAGCAGTCCGGCGAGCTGCACCGCGACCTCGTGCTGGGCGCCGCTGTTCTTGATCCGGGCGACGACCGGCGCGGCCTCGTCCAGGGCGGAGGCACGGCCGGCCGGGGTGTCGAGGTCGTAGCGGGCCACGATCTGGCGCAGCGCGAACTCGAACAGCGGGGTGCGCGGTTCGACCAGGTCGGCGACCGCCTCGTCGCCCTTGGCCAGGCGCAGGTCGCAGGGGTCCATGCCGTCCGGGGCGACGGCGATGTAGGTCTCGGCGGCGAACTTCTGGTCGTCCTCGAAGGCCCGCAGGGCCGCCTTCTGCCCGGCCGCGTCACCGTCGAAGGTGAAGATCACACGCGCCGATCCGTTGTCCATCAGCAGCCGGCGCAGGATCTTGATGTGGTCGCCGCCGAACGCCGTGCCGCAGGTGGCGATGGCGATCGGCACGCCGGCCAGGTGGCAGGCCATGACGTCGGTGTAGCCCTCGACCACCACCGCCCGGGAGGTCTTCGCGATCTCCTTCTTCGCCAGGTCGATCCCGTAGAGCACCTGGGACTTCTTGTAGATCGCGGTGTCGGGGGTGTTGAGGTACTTCGGTCCGTTGTCCGCCTCGTACAGCTTGCGCGCGCCGAAGCCGACCACGTCGCCGCCGATGTCGCGGATCGGCCACATCAGCCGGCCCCGGAAGCGGTCGATGGGACCGCGGCGGCCCTCCTGGGCGAGACCGGAGAGGATCAGCTCCTTGTCGGTGAAGCCCTTGCCGCGCAGAAAGCGGGTGAGGTGGTCCCAGCCCTGGGGGCTGTAGCCGACGCCGAAGTGGAGGGCGGCGCCCTGGTCGAAGCCGCGTTCGGCGAGGAAGACCCGGCCGGTCTCGGCCTCGGCGGAGTTCGCGAGCTGTTCGGCGTACCAGTCGGCGGCCAGCTTGTGCGCCTCCACCAGGCGGATGCGCTCGCCGCGCTGGTGGGCGGGGTTGTACCCGCCCTCCTCGTAGCGCAGGGTGATGCCGGCCTGGGCGGCCAGTCGCTCGACCGTCTCCGAGAAGGAGAGGTGGTCGATCTTCATCACGAACGCGATGGTGTCGCCGCCCTCCTGGCAGCCGAAGCAGTGGAAGAGTCCCTTGCTCGGGCTGACCTGGAAGGACGGCGACTTCTCGTCGTGGAACGGGCACAGGCCCTTGAGGTTGCCCCCGCCCGCGTTCCGCAGCTGGAGGTACTCGGACACCACGGCGTCGATCGGGACCGCGTCCCGTACCGCCTTCACGTCCTCGTCGTTGATCCGTCCTGCCACGCCAGAAGTCTACGGTGGTCCGGCGAGGCTCCCGCCCGGCTACGGGGTCAGGCTCTCCAGCGGCACGTGCGGGTCCGCGAGCGCCTCCGTGTCCACCCGCGCCCGCGTACGGATCAGGTGCTGGATCGGGTCCGTGACGTCCCACACGTTGACGTTCATCCCGGCCAGGACGCGGCCCTCCTTCACCCAGAACGCGATGAACTCGCGCTTTCCGGCGTCCCCGCGGATCACCACCTCGTCGTAGGAGCCGGGGGGCGCCCAGCCGCTGTACTCCATGCCCAGGTCGTACTGGTCGGTGAAGAAGTAGGGCACGCGGTCGTAGAGGACCTCCTGGCCGAGCATCGCGCGGGCCGCGGCCGGGCCGCCGTTCAGCGCGTTGGCCCAGTGCTCCACCCGCAGCCGGGTGTCGAACAGCCCGTGCGGGAAGGCGGCGACGTCGCCGGCCGCGTAGATGTCCGGGTCGGACGTGCGCAGCCGCTCGTCCACCTTGATGCCGCCGCCGTGGGCGCGGTCGGCCAGCTCCAGGCCCGCCGACTCCGCCAGGGCGACACGCGGCGCGGCGCCGATCGCGGCGAGCACGTCGTGGCAGGGGTGCTCCTCGCCGTCGTCGGTCCGGACGGCTAGCACCATGCCGTCCTGCCCGACGATCTCGGTGAGCCGAGCACCGAAGCGGAAGCGGACGCCGTGCTCGCGGTGCAGATCGGCGAAGAGCTGGCCGAGCTCGGGGCCGAGCGCGCTGTGCAGCGGGGTGGCGGCCGTCTGGACGACGGTGACCTCCGCGCCGTACTCGCGGGCCGCCGCCGCGACCTCCAGGCCGATCCAGCCGCCGCCCGCGATCACGAGGTGGCCGTTGTCCCGGCCGAGGTGGGTCAGGACGTGCTTCAGGCGCTCGGCGTGGGCGAGGCGGCGCAGGTGGTGGACGCCGGCGAGGTCGGTGCCGGGGATGTCCAGGCGGCGCGGCTCGGCGCCGGTGGCCAGCAGCAGCTTGTCGTAGCGCACGTGGGTGCCGTCGTCCCCGTAGTGGACGGTTTTCGCGGCGCGGTCGATCGCGACGACCGTCTGGCCGAGGTGCAGCTCGATGTCGTTCTGCGCGTACCAGGCGGGCTCGTGCACGAAGACGCTGTCGCGCTCCTCCTTGCCGAGCAGGTACCCCTTGGACAGCGGCGGCCGCTCGTAGGGGTGGTCGCGCTCGTCGCACACGAGGATCACGCGGCCGCTGAAGCCCTCCGCGCGCAGCGTCTCGGCCGCCTTCGCGCCGGCCAGCCCTCCTCCGACGATGACGAATGTCTGATCCGCGTCGACCACTTGATGCCTCCTGCCGGGGGTCTGGGGGTGTCCCCCAGAGAACACTGTGGGTGCCGCCACATGGGAGCGTCCCGCACGGAGCGTGGTGCGGGAAGAGGGAGTGGCCCGATCAGGCCACGGAGGGTCACCTCGGGACCCGGTCGGGGTCACTGCGTTCACTCCGGTCCCAGCGGTACCACGGCTGTCCGTAAACGCGCTGTCAATGCCATGCGTGCGCTCTTCCCGTCATACGTGTCCTCTCAGACGCGCGTGAAGCGAACGGGCCGAGGCGTCGGTGAGGGATGCGATCTGGTCGACGAGCACGCGCTTACGGGCGCGGTCGTCGGCGGCCTGGTCGAACAGGGCGCGGAACTGGGGGTCCAGGCCGTGGGGGGCGCGGGCGGTCAGCGCCTCGGCCAGCTCGGCGACCACGATCCGCTGGTCGGCGCGCAGCCGCTCCTGCTCGGCACGCTGCATGACGTAACGGTCGGCGACGGCCTTGAGGACCGCGCACTCCATTCGGGTGGTCCGGGGGACGACCAGCTCGGCGCCGTGGCGCGTGAGGCGCCCGCTTCCGTACCTCTCCCGGGTGGCGCCCTCGGCGGCCAGGCAGAAGCGGCCGATGAGCTGGCTGGTGGCGTCCTTCAGGCGGGCCTGGGCGACGGCCGAGCCGTCGTAGCCGTGCGGCCACCACTCCTGGTCCAGGAGCCGGTCGAGGGCCTCGGCGAGTTCCCCGGGGTCGGTGCCGGACGGCACGTAGCGGCCGACGGCGACCGCGAAGACCGCCTGCCGCTCGGGTTCGGCGTGCAGGCAGCCGGGGTCGATGTGGCCGGCGTGCAGTCCGTCCTCCACGTCGTGCACCGAGTACGCCACGTCGTCCGCCCAGTCCATGACCTGGGCCTCGAAGCAGGTGCGCGTGCCGGGCGCGTCCTTGCGCACCCAGTCGAAGACCGGCCGGTCGTCCTCGTAGACGCCGAACTTGGGCGAGGCCGGGTCGGTGGGGTGCGCGTCGCGTGGCCAGGGGTACTTGGTGGCGGCGTCGAGGGCGGCGCGAGTGAGGTTGAGGCCGACGCTGACGAGTTCGTCCGTCTCGTCGTCCACGACGAACCGCTTGGGTTCGATGCGGGTGAGCAGGCGCAGGGACTGGGCGTTGCCCTCGAAGCCGCCGCAGTCCCGCGCGAACTCGTTCAGCGCCTGTTCGCCGTTGTGCCCGAAGGGCGGGTGGCCCAGGTCGTGGGAGAGGCAGGCCGCCTCCACCAGGTCGGGGTCGCAGCCGAGGGCGGCGCCCAGTTCCCGGCCGACCTGGGCGCATTCGAGCGAGTGGGTGAGTCGGGTACGGGGGCTGGCGTCCCAGGCCTGGATGGGGGTCCCCCCTGTTCGAGCGAAGCCGAGAACTTGGGGGAAGGTCCCCGGCGTGACCACCTGGGTCTTGCCGGCCAGCCGTCTGAGGGCGGCGGAGTGCAGCACGCGCGCGCGGTCGCGCTGGAAGGCGGTGCGCCCCGGCCGCTTGTCCGGCTCGGCGTCCCACCGCTCGACGGCCGACGCCTCGTAACCGGCCGGCGGCACATGGTTTCCGGACGGCCGGTGGGCGTGCCCGCGCGGCCGCGCTGCCTCGGATGCGATCCCTTCCATGCTTCGACAGTAAGCGCACCCACGGACATTGGGGATGTCGCCGTCCACGTCCCCCTCGCCACGGCACGCGCGTCTGGCGTCGGGGGATGGCGGACGCGGGTCCCTCCCGGACTCCGTGGCTCCCCGCCGGACCGGGCCGGACCAAGCCCCCACCCCGCACCCCGATCCCGCCCGCCGGGCCGGGACGGGCATGCGCCCCACTCCAGGCCCCGACGCCCCCGCCGGGCCGTGACCTACCGGGGGCCCACCCCGCACCCGGTCCCACCCACCAGGCCACGATGAGCGCGGCCCCCGCCCCGGACCCCGGTCCCGCCCGCCCGCCCGCCGGGCCGTAACGGGCGGGGGTGTCTCCTTGGACTCCTGACTGTCCGCCGGGCCGTGGCAAGCGGCCCGTGTGGTGAGACGCCCGCGCGCCTGCGGGCCGGGCGGCCGGTCCGTGACGGGAGCCAGCGCCATCCGGGCTCCGACCGGACTCCGGTCCCGCCGCCGGGCTGGGACGGACATGCACCCACCCCCGGTCCCGGTTCCACGTCCGCCGGCGCGAGAATGGGCTGTCGGGAGTGAACCGGGACGGTGTGGGGTGCGTCCTTGCTGTTCGGGGGGCCGTGGGGGCACCTGGGGAGGGAATCGAACGATGCGCCTGACGCATGAGCCGCGCTCGCCGCGCCGAGTGCCGTGGACCCGTCCGCGCCTGCCGCGCACCCGTGCCGGGCGGCGGCTGCTGACGCAGGTGGTGATGGCCGGGTGCGTACTGGCACTGCTCCCGGCGACCTGGACCTACGTCACGGCCGGCGACCGGCTGCGCACCACGGCGGACGCGCCGCGCACCGACGTCGCCGTCGTCTTCGGCGCGGGCCTGTGGCAGGGGAAGCCGTCGCCGTACCTGGCGCACCGGCTGGACGCGGCGGCGAAGCTGTACCACGAGGGCCGGGTCAAGGTGCTCCTGGTGACCGGCGACAACAGCCGCGAGGACTACGACGAGCCGGACGCGATGCGCGCCTACCTGACCAAGCGGGGCGTGCCCGGCACACGGATCGTGAGCGACTACGCCGGCTTCGACACCTGGAGTTCCTGCGTCCGCGCGAAGAAGATCTTCGGCGTGGACCGGGCGGTCCTGGTCACCCAGGGTTTCCACGTCCGTCGCGCGGTCGCCCTGTGCGACGCGGCGGGCATCGACTCCTACGGTGTTGGCGTCGACGCCAAGCACGACGCCACCTGGTACTACGGCGGCACTCGCGAGGTGTTCGCGGCCGGCAAGGCGGCCCTGGAGGCGGTGTTCCAGCCGGACCCGAAGTTCCTGGGCCGCACGGAGCACGGCGTGGCCCGGGCCCTGGCCGACGCCCAGCTGCGCCCGTCGCCTGAGGCCCGCTGAGGCCTCCTGACGCTCGCCCGCGGCGGGCCCCCGGGCCGGGCCGAGCAGGTGTCAGCCCGCCCCGAACAGGCCTGCCACGAGACGCGCCGTCACCGCCCGTCAGACCGGGTTCCGTGTGCGCCAGTCGCCGCCCTCGATACGCATGCCCTCGGCGCGCAGCCGTCGGGTGACGGACGGTCCGGCGACGTAGACCCAGGCGCGCACGACCGCTCCGTCGCTCTCGCGGACCACTTCGCGCTCGATGCGCTCGTAGAGGCTGTGCGGGTCGCCGGCGACGTACTCCTCCAGCCGGTCCAGCGCGGTGAGCACCTCGCCGTACTCCTCCGGCCGGGCGGCGACCAGGTCGCCCCGCACCAGCCCGCCCGGCTCCTCCACGGCGTACGGGTAGCCGGGTCCCTCGTAGAGCACCGCGCCGGACAGCCGGGCGGGTTCCTCGGAGCGGGTGCGGCCGCGCAGGAGCAGGCCGTGGTTGCCCTCGCCCGGGCGCAGGGTGCCGTAGACGAAGAACGGGAGCGGTGCGGGCGGCGGCGTCGGAGTGGTCGAAGTCGTCACGGAAACGATTCTCTCCCCTCACACCCACGCGGAGGCGCTATGGACATGACATGTCATGAGCACTTAAATCTCAGGGACGCCAGCGCACCCCCGCGCGCCCCCAGGGCGCCCGCGCTCAAGGAGACCGATGAGTCGGACACGGCACATCCGAGGTTCCCGCCTTGCCACGGCCGGTGTGGCCGCCACCACCGCCACCCTGCTGGCCGCCGCCCTCTCCCCCGCCGCGCACGCGGAGGGCAGACCCACCCGGGCCACCGCCATCCACAACGCCGAGTCGGCGCTCGCCCACCACTCCACGGCCCTGGGCCTCACCTCCGCCGAGGCCACCACCGTACGGGACGTGGTCGTCGACAAGAACGGCACACAGCACGTCCGCTACGACCGTACGTACCACCAACTGCCCGTTCTGGGCGGCGACTTCATCGTCCACCTCACTCCGGACGGCACCTACCGCGGCGCCGACCGGGCCTCGAAGGGCACGGTGTCCCTGCCGAGCACCACGCCCGAGCTCACCGCCCCGAAGGCGGCCGACCTCGCGGTCAACGCGCTGCGCGCGGAGAACCTGGGCACGAAGCTGCAACAGGTCAAGGCCAAGCCCGAGTTGATCGTCGACGCCCTGCACGGCGCCCCGCGCCTGGCCTGGCGCACCAACGCGGTCGGGCTGGACTCGCTCGGCAACCCGGTGGCCCGTACGGTGCTCACCGACGCCCGCACCGGCGCGCAGATCGACGCCTGGGACAGCATCGAGACGGCGGCGGGCGACGGGCAGTCGCTCTACAGCGGAACGGTGCCGCTGGAGACCACGCTCTCGGGCTCGGCGTACCAGCTCAAGGACCCGACACGGGGCAACACGTACACGGGCGACGCGGAGAACAAGACCGACCTGTGCATCTTCGGCATCTGCTTCCAGCGCGCCCCCGCCACGCTGTTCACGGACGCCGACAACCACTGGGGCACGGGCACGACCGCGGACCGCGCGTCGGCGGCGGTCGACGCGCAGTACGGCACCAACGAGACCTGGGACTACTACAGATACGTCCACGGCCGCAACGGCATCGCGGGCGACGGCAAGGGCTCGTACAACCGCGTCCACTACGGAAGTAACTACAACAACGCCTTCTGGGACGACAGTTGCTTCTGCATGACGTACGGCGACGGTGACGGCACCACGTTCGGCCCGCTGGTCGCCCTCGACGTGGCCGGCCACGAGATGACCCACGGCGTGACGTCGAAGACGGCGGCACTGACGTACTCGGGCGAGTCCGGCGGCCTGAACGAGGCCACCTCCGACATCCTGGGCACGCTGGTGGAGTGGTACGCGAACAATCCCGCCGACCCCGGTGACTACCTGATCGGCGAGAAGATCGTCCGCTCCGGCTTCGGCAAGTCGGCCCTGCGCTACATGGACAAGCCCTCCAAGGACGGCAGTTCGGCCGACTGCTGGAGCAGTTCGGTGGGCAACCTCGACGTCCACTACTCCTCGGGCGTCGCCAACCACTTCGCCTACCTGCTCGCCGAGGGCAGCGGTGCCAAATCCATAAACGGCGTCGCCTACGACTCCCCCACCTGCAACAACTCCTCGGTGACGGGCATCGGCCGCGACAAGCTCGGCCAGATCTGGTACCGGGCCCTGACGGTCTACATGACGTCCTCCACGAAGTACGCGGGCGCAAGGACGGCGACCCTGAGCGCCGCCAAGGACCTCTACGGCGCCGGCAGCACGGAGTACAACGCGGTGGCGGCGGCCTGGTCCGCGGTCAACGTGAGCTGAGGCGGACCGGCACCTGAGCAGAGCGGGCGTCTTCGACACGGGGGCGCCCGCTCCGCCGTGCGGGTCAGGCCGACGCCCTGACCGCCGAGCCCGCCCGGGCCGGCTCCTGCACGGCGCGGCGGCGCCGGGACGGCAGCCCCGTCATCGGGTTGGCGACGGCCCAGGCCGCGCCTTTGCAGATCAGTTCCTTGTAGACGGCGGCGAGCCGTCCCGTCAGCACCGCCCGGACGGCACGGTCGTCGGCGGTGACGTACTGGATCAGGCCTTCCCCGCGGCCCAGCGAGACGCACTGGTTGAAGTACCGGAGCGGCACGTTCGGGAGCTTCCCGCCGGTCAGGCGGGCCGCGATGGCGTCGGCCGCCTGCCACGCGGTGGGGATGCCCGAGGCGCACGACATCCGCAGCGGCTTGTCGCCGGGGCCCATCGCCATGGCCGCGTCGCCGACGGCGTACACGTCCGGATGCGAGAGCGAGCGCATCGTCCCGTCGACCACGATCCGGCCCGTGCCGGTGACCTCCAGGGTGGTGGCCGTCGCGACCGGGTGAACGGCGAAGCCGGCGGTCCACACGGTGATCGCCGCCGGGAGGGACCTGCCGTCGGCCGTGGCGACGCGGTCGGCCTCGACCCCGGTCACAGCGGTGTCCTCGTGCACGGTGACGCGGAGCTTGCCGAAGACCTTTCGCAGGTGCCGGCGGCCTGCGGGCGAGAGCCAGTCGCCGAGGCCGCCGCGGGCGGCGAGGACGACGTCGAGGTCCGGGCGGGCCCCGGCGATCTCGGTCGCGGCCTCCACGCCGGTGAGGCCGCCGCCGACCACGACCACCGACTGTCCGGCGTCCAGGCGGGCCAGGCGCTCACGCAGCCGGAGCGCTCCGGGGCGACTGGCGATCTCGTGGGCGTGCTCGGCGGCGCCGGGGACGCCCTGGTCGTTCCAGCTGCTGCCGAGGGCGTACACGAGGGTGTCGTACTCCAGCTCCCCGGCAGCACCGTCCGCTTCGACGACGGCGACGGTCCCGCGGTCGACGTCGACGCCGGTGACTCTCGCGAGCCTCAACTCGACGCCGGTGCCCGCGAACATCTCGCTGAAGGGCCGGGGCCGGAGGCTCCGGCCGACCGCGAGCTGGTGCATCCGCACCCGCTCGACGAAGTCGGGCTCGGCGTTGACGAGGGTGATGGAGACGTCGTCGCGGTGCAGCCGCCTGGCGAGACGGCCGGCCGCGATGGCTCCGGTGTATCCGGCTCCGAGAACGATGATGCGGTGCTGCATGTCGTTGCTCCTGTCCGATCGGGGTCGCCACTTGAACCGGGCGGCCCGCCGTTTCCTGACAGCAACGCGATGTGAAGCACCTCACATCGGTTCAGAAGGCGTTGAGCAGCGGCTCGCCGTGGTCGGTGGCCGCCCACCGCCGGGTCGCGCGTGCGAGCTTGTCGGGGTTGACCTGGTTGCGGAACGCGGCGATGCCCTCGGCGGTGACCTCCAGGCACATCACGCCGACGATCCGGCCGTCGACGACCGCTACGACGGCGGGACCGCCGTTGGCGGTCGTGGCGTAGACCTCGGGTGAACCGCCGACCAGGGCGCGCTTGGCCTCGCCGGGCTTGAACAGGCCCCGCATGAACTTCGCGACCGCCAGGGCGCCCTCGAACGCCTTGGCGCGGGCCGGGACCTTACCGCCACCGTCGCCGATCGAGACGGCGTCCTGGGTGAGCAGTCGCACGAGCGGCTCGGTCCGGCCGCTGGTGGCGGCCGCGAGGAACTCGTCGACGATCCTCCGGGCGGCGGCCTCGTCGATCTCGGCGCGGGCCCTGCCGTCCGCGATGTGCTTCTTGGCGCGGTGGAGGATCTGCTGGCCGGCGGCCTCGGTGATGTCGAGGATCCGGGCGATCTCCCGGTGCGGGTATCCGAAGGCCTCCCTCAGCACGTACACCGCCCGCTCGCTCGGGGTGAGGCGCTCCAGGAGGGTCAGGACCGCGTACGAGACCGATTCGCGCTGCTCGGCGGTTTCGGCCGGGCCGAGCATGGGGTCCCCGGCCAGCAGCGGCTCCGGGAGCCACTGGCCCACGTAGGTCTCACGCCGAGCGCGGGCCGAGGTGAGCTGGTTGAGGCACAGGTTGGTGAGAACCTTCGTCAGCCACGCCGCGGGAACCTCGATGCGGCCGACGTCGGCGGCCTGCCAGCGAAGGAACGTGTCCTGCACGGCGTCCTCCGCCTCGCTCGCGGAGCCGAGGAGGCGATAGGCGAGGGCCTCCAGACGCGGCCTGGACGCCTCGAACCGGTCCACGTCACTCGCAGTCAGGGCCATGGCCCCGGATCCTAGGCGATGTCGTGGACGTTGTGCTCGGTCAGGTCGGGTGCGTGCCGGGCGATGGCACGGTAGTCGGCATCGTCATGGAGGACCGTCAGCCCGTGGTGGGCGGCGGTGGCGGCGATGACGAGGTCCACCGCCGAGGCACTGCGGTGCTCCCCGGCCCGGGCCATGCGATGCTGCACCGCGCTGACCCAGCGCCCCGCGTTCTTCGGCACCGAGGCGTCGGGGTAGAGGTCGGTGAACATTTCCGCGATCTCGTCGTACTCGCGTGCGTTCCGGGCGCTATACAGGAACTCGGCGCGCTGTGCGTA
Source organism: Streptomyces sp. NBC_01788 (assembly GCF_035917575.1). Taxonomy (GTDB): domain Bacteria; phylum Actinomycetota; class Actinomycetes; order Streptomycetales; family Streptomycetaceae; genus Streptomyces. The sequence goes on from NZ_CP109090.1 coordinate 2,683,407, forward strand.
GCAGGAGGCGATGGCTCCGGCATCGATCGCGTCGTACCAGCCCGACTGCAGTTCTGGATCGCGGAGCAGCCGTACCAGGCCGGACGTGTCGAGCAAGTAGATCACTGGCTGTGCTTCTCCGCCCGGTGCAGCCGCTCGGCGTCCTCGACGGCACCCCACTCACGCGCACGCTCGAAGTGACGGCTGATGCGCGCCGCACGCTCCTGCTGCTCGGCGTAGAAGTGCAAGGCGAGGTTGACCGCCTCCTTCTTGGTCCTGACCTTGGACAGAGCCATGGCGCGTGCCAGGGCGTCGTCATCGATGTCGATCTGGGTCACAGACATTCAGCACCTCCCACACATGTTGGTGATGTACATAGAAGAATACGTCACCAACATGCACGAGGCCACGTTTGCGTGTCGGACCCTGGCATGCACAGCCGCCTGGTGGCTCACGGCATAGAACTTCCACCGCGCAGGTCGGGCGCCGTCGGCCCGCCGGGGCGAGCAGCGCGGTGAGCGACGTCCAGTTCGCACCACACGGACTTCCCGACGGTGAGCAGCTCCACGCCCCACCGGTCGGCGACCTTCCGGACGATGAGCAGCCCGCGCCCGAACATGTCGTCCGGTGAGGCGTCACGCGGGGCCGGGAGCGCCTCGCCCTTCGGGTCGGAGACGGAGACACGTACGGCCCTTTCAGTGAGGGTGAGTTCGACGCGGAAGAGCCTGTCCCGCAGGCATCCGTGCAGGACGGCGTTGCCACCGAGCTCGGAGACCAACAGGGCGGCGTCGGCCGCAAGTTCGGGATGACCCCACTCCGTCACGAGCCGGTGGACCCGGCGCCGGGCGCCGGTGACGCTCCTCGGCAGCGGCGTGCAGTCGAGCCGGTCGTACTGGAGCGGGTTGCAGGGGGCGACCAAGTCGCTCACCTCCGGACAGGGATGGGGCGGCACCCACCAAAGGGCACCGCTCTGCGAGCAGTTCGCGACAGAACGTAATGAGTCTGGGGAGATCTATTCAACCTCTACCCGGAAGATATCCACCGATCGTGTTGCGACAGTCGCCCCGCACCGAGCAAACTTGCTCCGCGCGGCCCCGAAGGAGAAACCAAGTGACGGCCAGTCAGGCACGGCAGGGGAACAGCACGTCCAGCGTCCTTGGACGCAGACTGGGAGCTGAACTCATCAGACTCCGCAACATGGCCGGACTCACTCAACCGGCGGCCGCGAAGGTGCTCTCCGCTTCCACAGCAAAGGTCGCCAAGCTGGAGGGCGGCTGGGTTCCCGTACGTGACCCCGACATCCGCGCCCTGTGCGAGCTGTACGGAGTCCGTGATCCCGGCATCGTAGGCGGGCTCCTGGAGTTGGCGCGGGTTGACCGCGAGCGCCGCAAGGCCAAGGGCTGGTGGGACGACTACCCGATCCACGGCGTCTTGCAGGAATACGTCGCACTGGAGAACGCTTCGACAGCAATCAAGGTCTGGCAACCCGCCTTCATTCCTGGGCTGCTTCAGACCCCGCAGTACGTACTCGCCCTGAGGAAGAGCCCCATCACCACCCCGGCCATGAGGGAGCAGTCCGACGAGGACTTCGTCACAGCTCGCATCACACGACAACAGCGCCTCTCCTGCGAAGCCCCGCTGCTTCTCCACACGGTGATCTACGAAGCGGTACTGAGGAACATGCCCGGCGACGCCGAAACAGCTCGCGGCCAGCTCGACCACCTGACAGCAGCGGCCGGCCTCCCGAACGTCAGCATCCGGGTCTTCCCCTTCGGCGCGGGCACCCACTTCGGCTTGAACGGCTCGTTCAACATCCTTTCGTTCGCCGAACCCGGAGCCATGGACATCGTGTACGTAGAGGCCCCTTTCGCTCAGCGATGGGTAGAGGGTGGCGAGGGCGCCGCAGCCTACGATGAACTGTTCACCATGGTTGCCGAACAGTCCCTCGACGAGCGGGAATCCGTCTCGTTCCTCCACAAGCTGCGGAAGGAACTTTGAACCATGCCCGTCTTCAGATACCGCAAGTCCAGCTACAGCGATCCCGAAGCCGAGTGCGTCGAGGTAGCCACCAACATCTCCACCACCATCGCCATACGAGACTCCAAGCACCGCAACGGCCCCTCCCTCCACGTCACCCCAGCCGCCTGGACGGCCTTCGAGCGGACCGTGCGGGAAGGTATGGCCTGTGACCAGCCAGGCGGCTGACGGCCCCGGCCGCGAGTTCGTACTCGTCGACGGCCTGAGCCCTGCGGATGTCACGGCGGTTCACCGCGAGGCGCTTCGCGTGCTGCGGTCCACCATCGACTCGGCGCACCTCGACGCCTACAGCGGCGCCGACTGGCCGCCTGCGGTGCTGCACTCGTACGAACGCGCCCTGTCCCTGGCGCGGGAGGCGGTGGCGGACGGGAGTCGCTCGCGGCGGTGCGATCCCGGGATGGGGATCGACATCGATGTCCGCGACGACGAACAGTTCGCGGTGCTCTCGGACTTGGCCTGCTGCACGATCCACGCCGAAGGCAGGCAGGGGAACCGGTTGGTCTTCAGTGCCAGCGACTCGGGAACCTCCCTGTGGATCAACGTCACACGGGATCAGGAGGAAGAGCTTCTGGCCCGGTTGGACGGTCTGGGAATCCCGTCGACCGCGCTCGCCGTCCGGCGTCACGGACGCTGACGCGCACCTCCGGGCCGCACGTCAGCGGCGGCGAGTGGTCAGCAGCCAGGCCACGTCGATGGCCGTGATCGCGCCCCAGATCCAGCAGACGGCCGTGACCCCGGCCGGCGCGAGTGCCGTGGCGAGGGCGCCGAGGCCGATCGAGCCCAGTACCACTCCGGCGCTGCGCCGGGTGGCCAGCGCGGCGCGCAGGGGGCCCGGGTCGGCCAGGCGGTCCTCCAGGTACGCGTCGAAGGCCTCGGCGACCTGGTCGTCGATCTCGTCGCGTAACCGGGAGTTCAGCGCTTCCGGCATGCTCGTGATCTTTTCCGTCTGCATCTCGCCCCCGGGTGTTCGGCGGGCCCGCCGTGGACCGCGATGCCCCCAAACTAGCGAGTGCAGAGCTTCTCTGCAAAGGTTCTCTGCGATTATTGCAGAGAACCTTTGCAGTAGGGTGAGCCCATGGCTGAGCGTCCCGAGACAAGAGTTCTCACCGGCCCGGACCTCAAGGCGTTCTACAAGGCACTGTCCAACCCGGTGCGCCGCGACATCCTGAGCTACCTCGGCGAGCACGGTGAGGCGAACTCCACCAGCGTCGCCAAGGCGCTGGGCGAGAGCACCGGCACGACCAGCTACCACCTGCGCAAGCTCGCCGACCTCAAGCTGATCGCCGAGATCGAGGAGCGGTCCAGCGGCCGGGAACGCTGGTGGAGATCACTGATGACGGACATCTTCACGCCCCCGGGTCTTGAGATGACGGACGACGAGCGCGACGCAGCGCTGAAGATCGGCGCGCTCAAGATGACGCAGGACCTGAATCTGGTCGTCAAGGCGTACGCCGGTTACGACACTTCGGCGGGCTGGAATCAGATCTACCGCTCCGGCCTGTGGATGACGCAGGAGCAGACGGCGGCGTTCGCCGAGGAGTACCAGGCCCTGCTGCACAAGTACGTGACGGAGCCGGGCGACCGACCCCCCGGCTCCCGCCACATGGCCGTACGCCTGGTCATGCTGCCGAACGAGGGCCCCGGCCCCACCCTGCCGACGGAGACGGACGGGGATTAGCCGCGCGGCAGCGAGCGAGAGGGCTCGCTACCCACGGCCGGGGTCCGCGTCCGTGGCCAGGCGAGCGTGGCGCTAGACGTCGAAGCGCACGCCCTCGTACTCCAGTTTCTGCCGCTCCAGGCCCTCCACCGCGAAGCCGGCCGCCGTGGCCACCGCGCAGGAGGCCGGGTTGTTGACCCGGTGGCCGAGTTCCAGGCGGAAGAGTCCGGCGTCGTCGAACGCCCATCGCGCCAGGGACCGGCAGGCCCGGGAGGCGACGCCCTTGTCCCTGGCGGCCGGGACGGTCCAGTAGGACACCCATCCGGTCGCGTGACGCCGGTTGACCGCGCCCACCGCCACATTGCCCAGCACGGTGTCCCGCCCGTCGACGACGGCGAACGCGAAGGCCGAACCATCCCGCCACCGTTCGCTCTGCCCCGCGAGCCAACGCTCCGCCGCGTCCGCCGATGTCACCGGCTCACTGGCCTGTCCGCGCATCAGAGGGTCCGCGAACGCGGTCAGAACCGCCCGCACGTCCCCGGCCGACCAGCGGCGCAGCCACAACCCCGTCGATGCCTCCACGTGATCACGCATCGTCGAAGTCTGCCGCCCACCGGTCGTGCAGCACCACGGGACGGGTGACAGGGACGACGGTGAGCAAGGCGTCCATGCCTTTGAGGTCATCCGTTCACCCCCGCGCCGCGCGCCCTTCCGGGTGGTCTCCGACGTGTCGTCAGCAGGTTGGGCTTGACCTGGCCAAACGCCCGCCCCTGGGGGCGGTCCGGGGTGGGTGACCGGCACCCGTTCACCGTATTTCTGACACGCCTTCAGGGAGCGGCGGCGGCCGCGTGCGCTTTACCTCGGAAGAGCAAGGGCACGACCGATGCGGGTCGTGCCGCCGTGGAGCGAGCCCGGAGGAGCACCGATGCGACGTACCGCCGCCCGTCCGCCGGCCAGGGCCGTGGCCGGGGCTGTGCTCGCCGTGGCCGCCGTATCCGCCGTGGGCGGTTTGGCCGCGCCCGTGTACGGCGCGGCCGGCGGCAGTCTGGAGGTGTCCCCGTACTCGGTCGAGCCGGGCGGTCAGGTCACCGTGAACACCAAGGGGTGCGGCAAGAAGGCGGCCGCGGCGGGCGACGCCAGCGCGGTCGGCGCGGGGCCCTTCACTCTGGCGCCCGGCTCGCACGAGGGCGAGGCGGTCGGGCGGTTCCGCGTGCCGGACAGCGCACAGCCGGGGACGTACGAGATCGTCGCGCAGTGCGCCGACGGCGACCGGGAGGTCAAGGGCGACCTGATCGTCACGCTGATGGCCGCGCAGGGGCAGGTGGAGCCCCGGGGAAGTGTGAAGACGGGGGTCGGCGGCGGGCTGGGCCGCGACCCCGTGCGGACCGCGGCCGGTGTGGCGGCTCTCGCCGTCGCCGCCGCGGGCGGTACCTGGCTCCTGCATCGCCGGGCGAGAGGCGACGGGATCTGACGGACACCCTCCGCTGTCCGTCCGCCAGTACCGCACGTCCCCTCCCCCCTCCGGGTGCGACGCCCCTCGCGCCCCGGAGGGGGGTGCGGGGCACCGAGTCCGGGAGGGGTCCCGGAAGGGGCCTGAAGGGGGCCGGAAGGAAGCCCGCGGGGTTCCGAGAAGGGTCGTCCCCATGCGCATAGGCAACACCGCGATAGCGACCGTCACCGTGGTCGCCTTCTGCTCCGGCGTGTGGCTGCTGTACAGCGGCGCCGAGACGCACGCCCCGCCCCAGCCCGGTGCGGCTCAGGGCGTGTTCGACCCCGGTGAGGAAGCGCGCGCCGCCCCCGCGCTGCCGCCGTCCCCGCCCATGCGCATCCGCATCCCGTCCATCCGGATCGACGCCCCGCTGACCGGCCTCGGTCTGACGAAGTCCGGCAGCCTCGACGTCCCTCCCGCCGGCGACAAGAACCTGGCCGGCTGGTACGAGGCGGGCACCACCCCCGGCGAGCGGGGTACTGCGATCGTCGCCGGCCATGTCGACAACGCCCAGGGACCCGCCGTCTTCTACAACCTCGGCGCCCTGAAGAAGGGCAGCACCATCGAGGTGGACCGCCGCGACGGCGGAGTCGCCGTCTTCACCGTGGACGCCATCGAGGTCTACGAGGCCAAGGACTTCCCCGACGAGAAGGTCTACGGCGTCGCCAAGCGCCCGGAACTGCGGATCATCACCTGCGGCGGCGGCTATTCCAGGTCCACCGGCTACCAGGGCAACGTGGTCGTCTTCGCCCACCTGACCGGCAGCCACTGAACCGTCGCCCTCAGGACGGTTTCCGGACACGACCCGGTACGGGTGGCCGCGTACTGGGCCACGCCTCGGCCCCTGACCGCCGAAGACCGCTCAGGCATCGTCGGGCAGCAGCTTGAACGCCTTGAACTTGCCGAGCGGCCGCACTGCGCGGAAGTCCCTCCGATCCGTGGTCAGGATCATCTCGGTGGAGTAGACATCGGCGAGGACGACGTTCACCGCGTCGGCGAGATCGAGGTCGAGATCGCAGTAGCGGTCCCGGATTGCCTCCGCCCGGTCGAGGACTTTCGGCCCGACCTCGGGGACCACGGCACGCAGGATCCTGGCTCGGCTGCGCAGATCGGCGAGGATGCTGCGCGCGGCGGCTCTGCCGAAGAGGCGGGTCCCCATGTGGTCGAGTTCGGCCACGACGAGCGGTGACACCACAACGAGGCCCGCCGCGCCCAGTGCGTGCGCACAGCCGTCCGAGTCCGGGTTGTCCTCGTCGTAGGCGGCGAGAACAGCGCAGGTGTCAGCGACGACGATCACGCTTCAGCGTCCCTTTCCCGCCTGCGCACGACTCCCTCGGCAACAGCGTCCCGAACCGCCTGCTTGTCGATCGGCGCGCCGCCACTTCGGAACTTGCGCGTCACGAACGGCTCGTCCCAGGTGCGCTCCGACAGCGCGGCGAGATGGATCGCCCGGCGGATTATCTCCGCCTCGGAGATCCCCTTCCGCTCCGCGGCTTCCTTGATGATCGCCAGATCCTCGGCGTCGGCATACACATTGGTCCGCTTGAGAGTCATGTACCGAGCGTAGTACACATCGACTCCAGTGCCCGCCGCTGCGGCGCCGCCTACGCCACCCACTGCTGGTAGGCCATGTTCGCCACCAGGGCGAACACCACCGTCAGCAGCACGATCCGGACGAAGCCGCTGCCCTTCTTCAGCGCGGTGTGGGCGCCCAGCGCGCCGCCCGCCAGGTTGAACACGGCCAGCACCGCCGCCAGTTGCCACAGGATCACGCCCTGCCAGGCGAAGGTGGCTAGGGCCCCCGCGTTGGTGCAGCAGTTGACGATCTTCGCGGTGGCGGAGGCGGTCACCAGGTCCAGGTGGAGCACGGCGGTCAGGGCCAGGACGAGAAACGTGCCGGTGCCGGGTCCGATGAGTCCGTCGTAGAAGCCGATGCCGAGGCCCGCGAGGCCGATCGCCGCGAGGATCCGGCGGCGGGTGGCCGGACCGGGCGCCGGGGCGGTGCCGAACGAGGGGCGCAGGATCACGAAGGCGCCCACCCCGAGCAACACCACCATGATCACCGGCTTGAGCACCTCGGTGCTCATCCCGGCCGCGAAGAACGCCCCGGCGGAGGACCCGGCGAGCGCGGCCAGTCCGATGCGGACGGCGGTGCGGACGTCCACGGGTGCCCGGCGGACGTAGGTGACGGCCGCGCCGGTCGTGCCGACGATGGCGACCGCCTTGTTGGTGCCGAGCGCGGCGGCGGCCGGGGTGCCGGCGGGCAGTCCCAGCAGCAGCGCCGGCAGCAGCAGGAGACCGCCCCCGCCGACCACGGCGTCGATCCACCCGGCCGCGAAGGCGGCGAGGCACAGGAGGACGACCACGGTCAGCGATATGTCGGGCATGATCGCGACCCTAGGCAGGGATGCGTGGGCAGTCCACGTATCTGAGGGACTTTTGAGGTCCACTGGCCGTGCGCGCTGCCGTGTGTGCTCCGACGTAAAAGAAGGGCGGCGTCCCCGCACGGGACGCCGCCCCTCCTCTTTCGTGGACCGGAGTCCTCGTCGTAATCGGTAGTGAGGGTCGGGGACCACGACGAGGACTCCGGAGTCTGTTACCGGTGGTCGCTGCCCTCCGCCTCGACCGAGGCCCGGCCGGCCTCCAGGCGTGCCACCGGGATACGGAAGGGGGAGCAGGAGACGTAGTCCAGGCCCACCTCGTGGAAGAAGTGGACGGACTCGGGGTCGCCGCCGTGCTCGCCGCAGACGCCGAGCTTGAGGTCCGGGCGGGTGGCCCGGCCGGCCTGGACGGCGGACTTCACCAGGGAGCCGACGCCGTCCCGGTCGATCGTCTCGAACGGCGACACCCCGAAGATGCCCTTCTCCAGGTAGGCGGTGAAGAACGACGCCTCGACGTCGTCGCGGCTGAAGCCCCACACCGTCTGGGTCAGGTCGTTCGTGCCGAAGGAGAAGAACTGGGCCGCCTCGGCGATCTGGCCTGCGGTCAGCGCGGCCCGCGGAAGCTCGATCATCGTGCCGATCGCCAGCTTGAGCCGTGTGCCGGTCGCCTCCTCGACTTCGGCGATGACCTGGTCGGCCTCCTCGCGGACGATCTCCAGCTCCTGGACGGTGCCCACCAGCGGGATCATGATCTCGGCGCGCGGGTCGCCCTTGGCGGCCCTGCGCTCGGCGGCGGCCTCGGCGATGGCGCGGACCTGCATGGTGAACAGGCCGGGGATGACCAGTCCGAGGCGCACGCCGCGCAGGCCGAGCATCGGGTTCTGCTCGTGCAGGCGGTGCACGGCCTGGAGCAGGCGCAGCTCGTTCTCGTGCGGCTCCTGCCGGGACTCGGCGAGAGCCACGCGCACCGACAGCTCGGTGATGTCGGGCAGGAACTCGTGCAGCGGCGGGTCGAGCAGGCGGACCGTGACCGGCAGGCCGTCCATGGCCTCGAACAGCTCCACGAAGTCCTGCTTCTGGAGCGGCAGGAGCTGCTTGAGGGACTCCTCGCGCTCGACCTGGGTGTCCGCCAGGATCAGCCGCTCCACCAGCTCGCGGCGGTCGCCGAGGAACATGTGCTCGGTGCGGCACAGACCGATGCCCTGGGCGCCGAAGCGGCGGGCGCGCAGCGCGTCCTCGGCGTTGTCGGCGTTGGCGCGCACCCGCAGGCGGCGCTTGCGGTCGGCGAAGGCCATCATCCGGTGGACCGCCTCGACGAGTTCGTCCGCGTCGTCGGCGCCCGGGTGCATCCGGCCCTCGAAGTACTCGACGACCGGGGACGGGACGACCGGGACCTCGCCCAGGTACACCTTGCCCGTGGAGCCGTCGATGGAGATCACGTCGCCCTCCTCGACGACGTGCCCGCCGGGGACCGTCATCCGGCGGCGCTTGGTGTCGACCTCCAGGTCCTCCGCGCCGCAGACGCACGTCTTGCCCATGCCCCGGGCGACGACGGCCGCGTGGGAGGTCTTGCCGCCGCGGGAGGTCAGGATGCCCTCGGCCGCGATCATGCCGTCCAGGTCGTCGGGGTTGGTCTCCCGGCGGACCAGGATGACCTTCTCGCCCGAGCGGGACCACTTGACGGCGGTGTACGAGTCGAAGACCGCCTTGCCGACCGCCGCGCCCGGGGAGGCGGCGATGCCGCGGGCGACCTGCTCGACCTTGGCCTCCTCGTCGAACCGCGGGAACATCAGCTGCGCGAGCTGGGCCCCGTTGACCCGCTTCAGCGCCTCGGCCTCGTCGATCAGGCCCTGGTCGACGAGCTGGGTGGCGATGCGGAACGCGGCACCGGCGGTGCGCTTGCCGACGCGGGTCTGCAGCATCCAGAGCCGGCCGCGCTCGATGGTGAACTCGATGTCGCAGAGATCCTTGTAGTGGTTCTCCAGCGTCTCCATGATCTGCATCAGCCGGTCGTACGACTTCTTGTCGATCCGTTCCAGCTCCGCCAGCGGGACGGTGTTGCGGATGCCCGCGACCACGTCCTCGCCCTGCGCGTTCTGCAGGTAGTCGCCGTAGACGCCCTGCTGCCCGGAGGCGGGGTCGCGGGTGAAGGCGACGCCGGTGCCGGAGTCGGGGCCGAGGTTGCCGAACACCATGGAGCAGATGTTGACGGCCGTGCCGAGGTCGTGCGGGATGCGCTCCTGACGGCGGTAGAGCTTGGCGCGCTCGCCGTTCCAGGAGTCGAAGACCGCCTTGATGGCGAGGTCCATCTGCTCGCGCGGGTCCTGCGGGAAGTCGCGGCCGGCCTCCTTCTTGACGATCTTCTTGAAGGTGGTGACCAGCTTCTTCAGGTCGGCGGCCTCGAGCTCGGTGTCGACGGTGACCTTCTTGGTCTCCTTGGCCTTGTCGAGGGCGTCCTCGAAGAGGTCGCCCTCCACGCCGAGCACGGTCTTGCCGAACATCTGGATGAGGCGGCGGTAGGAGTCCCAGGCGAACCGCTCGTCGCCGGCCTGCTTGGCCAGGCCCTGCACGGACTTGTCGGAGAGGCCGATGTTCAGGACGGTGTCCATCATGCCGGGCATGGAGAACTTCGCGCCGGAGCGAACGGAGACCAGCAGGGGGTCGTCGAGCTGGCCGAGCTTCTTGCCCATCTTCTGCTCGAGCGCGTCGAGGTGCGCGCTCACCTCGTCACGGAGTGCCGCGGGCTCCTCGCCACTGTCGAGGTAGACCTTGCAGGCCTCGGTGGTGATCGTGAAGCCCGGAGGGACCGGAAGGCCCAGGTTCGTCATCTCGGCCAGGTTCGCGCCCTTGCCGCCGAGCAGGTCCTTGAGGTCCTTGTTGCCCTCGGTGAAGTCGTAGACAAACTTCACGCCGTCAACACTGGTGCCGCGATCGGCTACCTGGAGATCTTTGTTTTCCGACACGGGTCTCGACTCCTCGAGGACGCGGTGGCTGCCCTGACGGCCAGGAACATACCCAGATCAAAGGCCGATGGGTACGTCCACTTGTGGGTCATGCGCCCGTAACCAGTCGTCCGCCAGCGGATCGAAAGTCAAGGCTTGGCAAGCCGTCGGGTGCAGATGTTTTCACTTCTTGAACGAATCAACGCTCGCAGACCCGTCCAGCCGCTCACATGAGCGGCTCTCGTCACGTCTGTTTTCGATCGATGAACGATCAATGGATGGCACTGAGTGCCACCCATTGGAGAAGTGCAGCCGCTCACGATCCGCTCATCTGAGCGCAACCCTTATCAAGGGTGGCGAGAATCACGCTGCCACAAGCGCTCGAATATCACCATGCGGACGACCTCCGGCCCCGTGGCCGGGGAGCCGTTTGCCGGGTGTTTGCCCGGCGCCTGTGAACACGGATGAGGGCCTGGCCGTACGGGTGTGCGGCGGGCCCCCGCGTGGCCCGCCTCCTCAGCGACGCCGCGCACGGAAGGACCTTCGGGTGCCTCAGCACACGGATACACGCCAGTCATCGGGTGCACCATCGGACCCGGCCGGAGAACCGGCGTCGCAGGGGGGCGGGAGCGAGGCCGCCGCTTCACACCTGGCGGAGCCCGGCTCGGGCGCGGAGTCCAAAGACGCGGAGTCCCAGGGCGCGGGCGAGCCGGGCGCAGGCGCGCCCGCCGGCACGGGGACTCCCGGGGACGACGAGCCCCCGGCGGCCTCCAAGACCGAGGAGGCGAAAGCCGCCGCCAACGGGGCCGCCACCGCCGACGCCGAAGCCTCCAGCGAGGCCGCCGCCGAGGGCGACGAAACCGACGAGCGCGCCGCCAAGGACGACCAGGCCGCCGTGCTCGCCGACGAGGGCGCCGAGCTCGCCTCCAAGACCAGCGAGGCCGCCGACGAGCCTGCCGGGACCGCCGCCGAACCCGCCGCCAAGACCGACGACACCGGCGAGCGCGCCGCCAAGAGCGCCCAGCCCACCGAGGCCCCCGCCGAGGGCGTCCAGGCCGACGAGCCTGCCAAGGCCGCCGCCGAGCCCACCGACGAGTCCGCCGAGGCCGACGAGTCCGCCGAGCCCACCGCCCAGGGCGCCCAGCCCACCGAGCCCCCCGCCGAGGGCGTCCAGGCCGACGAGCCTGCCAAGGCCGCCGCCGAGCCCACCGCCGAGTCCGCCGAGGCCGACGAGCCCACCGCCAAGAGCGACCAGCCCACCGAGCCCCCCGCCGAGCGCGACCGGGCCGACGAGCCCGCCAAGGCCGCCGCCGAACCCGCCAAGGCCGCAGCGATACGGCCCTGGCAGCTTCGCAAGGGCTGGCGCGGTTGGCAGGGGGCGCATCCCGTGGCCGCGCGCCGGGTGTCCCACGCGGTCACCCTGTTCGCGCTCCTGCTCGTCGCCGCCGCGCTTCTGCTGCCGAACAAGGAGGCGCAGTTCCAGGTCGCGGCGTTCACGCGGCTGCCGGTGGAGGGGCTGCTCCTGGGGGGCGTACTGCTCGTACTGCCGCGCCGGCCGCGGGTGGCCGTGGCGGTGCTCGGCGGGCTGGCGCTCGGCGTGCTGACCGTGCTGAACCTGACGGACATCGAGTTCAACCAGTACCTGGGCCGCAGCTTCAACGTGGTCCTCGACTGGGAGCTGCTGGACGACGCGCAGTCGTACCTCGCGGACACCCTCGGCGGGACCACGGCGCTGCTCGCCGCCGCCGGGGTCGTCCTCCTCGTCCTGGCGGTGCTCGCCGTGATGGCCCTCGCGGTCGTGCGCCTCGGTGACCTCCTGGCCCGCGACAAGGCCCGCTCGACGCGCGGACTGCTGTTCGCCAGCGTGGTGTGGATGACGTGCATGGCCCTGGACATCCAGATCTCCGGCGTCCCGGTGGCCTCCCAGCACACGGTCACCATGGTCAAGTACCACGACCAGGCGCTGCGCACCACGATCCGGGACGAGCGGGACTTCGCGAGGACGGCGGAGGCCGACCAGTTCGGCGGGACCCCGGCCGGCGAACTCGTACCGGACCTGCGCGGCAAGGACATGATCTTCACGTTCATCGAGAGCTACGGCCGCAGCGCGATCGAGGACCCGATACCCGCCCCGGGCGTCACCAAGACCCTCGACAGCAGCACTGAGGCCCTGGCCGAGGCGGGCTTCCACGCCAGGACCGGCTGGCTGACGTCGGCGACGTACGGCGGCGGCAGCTGGCTCGGCCACTCCACGTTCATGTCGGGCCTGTGGGTCGACAACCAGAACCGCTACCGGACGGTGACCTCCAGCGACCACCTGACCCTGACCGAGGCGTTCAAGAAGACCGGGGCCTGGGACACGGTCGGCGTCATGCCGGGCGTGCAGAAGGGCTGGCCGGAATCGAAGTGGTACGGCCTGGACAAGGTCTACAACGCCTTCCAGATGGGCTACGCGGGGCCCAAGTTCAGCTGGTCGACCATGCCCGACCAGTACGCGCTGGAGGCCTTCCAGCGTCTGGAGCACGGCAAGAAGCGCGACAAGCCGCTGACCTCGTTCGTCATCCTGACCTCCAGCCACCAGCCCTGGGCGCCGGTGCCGGAGATGGTCGACTGGGACAAGCTCGGCGACGGCTCGGTCTACAAGGACATCGAGGCGGCCGGCAACAGGCCGGCCGACGTCCTCACCAGCTCCACCCGCTCCAGCGAGGAGTACGGCAAGTCGGTCGAGTACTCCGTGACCGCCCTGACCCAGTGGCTGGAGCGCTACGGCAAGGACGACACCGTGCTCGTGGTCCTCGGCGACCACCAGCCCAACGCCCGGGTCAGCGGCGACCACGCCAGCCGTGACGTGCCCTGCTCGATCATCGCGAAGGACCCGAAGGTCCTGGACAAGATCGCCGACTGGGGCTGGACGGAGGGCCTGCGCCCCGACCACGACGCCCCGGTGTGGAAGATGAGCGACTTCCGCGACCGCTTCCTGACGGCGTACGGCTCCACGCCGCACCCGTCGACGGGCTGATCGCCGGGCCGACGGCGGGCGGGGTCCGTTCCCGGCCCGCCGTCGGCGCGGGAGCCGGAACGCCTCAGCCGCCCGAGGTGTCCAGTTCGGCGTCCTCGCCGACGCCCGCGCAGTCGTAGGGGTCCTTCAGCCAGCCGTCCGGCAGTACCACCCGGTTGTTGCCGGAGGTACGGCCGCGGGGCCCGTCGGCGCCGGCCGGCCAGGGCTGGTCGAGGTCCAGCTCGTCGAGGCCGGCGCGCAGTGCCTCCAGCGAGGAGGTGATCGCCAGCCGCTTGCGCATCTCGGAGCCGACCGCGAAGCCCTTCAGGTACCAGGCGACGTGCTTGCGGAAGTCGATCACACCGCGCGACTCGTCGCCGATCCACTCGCCGAGCAGCGTGGCGTGCCGGACCATGACGTCGGCGACCTCGCGCAGGGACGGCCGGGCCAGGTCCTGGACCCGCCCCTCGAACGCCGCCACCAGGTCGGCGAACAGCCACGGCCGGCCCAGGCAGCCGCGGCCCACGACCACACCGTCGCAGCCGGTCTCCCGCACCATCCGCAGCGCGTCCTCGGCCGACCAGATGTCGCCGTTGCCGAGCACCGGGATCTCGGGCACGTGCTCCTTCAGGCGCGCGATGGCGTCCCAGTCCGCCGTGCCGCCGTAGTGCTGGGCGGCCGTGCGACCGTGCAGCGCGATCGCCGTCACGCCCTCCTCGACCGCGATCCTTCCGGCGTCGAGGTAGGTGATGTGGTCGTCGTCGATGCCCTTGCGCATCTTCATCGTGACCGGCAGGTCGCCGGCCCCGCTGACCGCCTCGCGCAGGATCGCCCGGAGCAGGTTGCGCTTGTAGGGGAGGGCCGAGCCGCCGCCCTTGCGGGTCACCTTGGGCACCGGGCAGCCGAAGTTGAGGTCGATGTGGTCGGCGAGGTCCTCCTCCGCGATCATGCGGACGGCCTTGCCGACGGTGGCCGGGTCCACGCCGTACAGCTGGATCGAGCGCGGGCGCTCGCTCGCGTCGAACCTGATGAGCTGCATGGTCTTGTCGTTGCGCTCGACCAGCGCCCGGGTCGTGATCATCTCGCTGACGTACAGGCCCTTGCCCTGGCTGAACTCCCGGCACAGGGTGCGGAAGGGCGCGTTGGTGATACCGGCCATGGGGGCCAGCACCACGGGTGGCCGGACGGTGTGCGGGCCGATCTGGAGGGAGGACTCGGGCGTGGGCATTCCCCCATTGTCGCGTATCGGCCGCCACGTATCGGCACAGATCATGTAGCGGTCATTAGTTAACCGCACTATCGAAGTCGTACCATGGAACGCATGCTCGAGCTCAGCCATCGACGACGGCTCCTGGTTCTCGCGATCTGCTGTATGAGCCTGCTGATCGTGAGCCTGGACAACACCGTTCTGAACGTCGCCCTGCCCTCGATGCAGCGCGAGTTGCACGCGAGCACGTCCGGCCTGCAGTGGACCATCGACGCGTACACGCTGGTGCTCGCCTCGCTGCTGATGCTCGCCGGTTCCACGGCCGACCGGATCGGCCGCAGACGCGTCTTCATGGCGGGGCTGGTCGTCTTCGGCATCGGCTCGCTGCTGTGCTCCCTCGCGCCCGACCTGGAACTGCTGATCGTGTTCCGCATGCTGCAGGCGGTCGGCGGCTCGATGCTCAACCCGGTCGCCATGTCGATCATCACCAACACCTTCACCGACCCGCGCGAGCGCGCCCGCGCGATCGGGGCCTGGGGCGCCGTGGTCGGCATATCCATGGCCGCCGGCCCGCTCGTCGGCGGTCTGCTGGTGGAGTCGGTGGGCTGGCGCTCGATCTTCTGGATCAACCTGCCGGTGGCCCTGGCCGCCCTGCTGCTCACCGCGCGCTTCGTCCCCGAGTCCCGCGCACCGAAGGCCCGCAGGCCCGATCCGGTCGGCCAGATCCTGGTCATCGCCCTGTTCGGCGCGCTGACGTACGCGATCATCGAGGCCCCGGTCTCCGGCCTCGCCACGATCCTGCCCTTCGCCGTCGTCGCGCTCGCGGCCCTGCTCGGCCTCCTGTGGTACGAGCCGCGCCGTGCCGAACCCCTCGTCGACCTGCGCTTCTTCCGTTCGGCGCCGTTCAGCGGGGCCACCGTCATCGCGATCAGCGCGTTCGCGGCGCTCGGCGGCTTCCTGTTCCTGTCCACGCTCTACCTCCAGAACGTGCGGGGCCTCGACGCCCTGCACGCCGGCCTGTGGATGCTGCCGATGGCGGCACCGACCTTCCTGTGCGCGCCGCTGTCCGGGCGGCTGCTCGGCACCCGGGGGCCGCGGCTGCCCCTGCTGATCGCCGGAATGGCCATGACGGTGAGCGCGGTGCTGTTCGCCGCGTTCGAGGCGGAGACCTCCGACCTCACCCTCGTCATCGGGTACGTCCTGTTCGGCGTCGGCTTCGGCTTCGTCAACGCGCCGATCACCAACACGGCCGTCTCCGGGATGCCGCGGGCCCAGGCCGGGGTGGCCGCCGCAGTCGCCTCCACCAGCCGCCAGCTCGGGCAGACCCTCGGGGTCGCGGTGGTCGGCGCGCTGCTGGCCGCCGGGGTCGGCTCCTCGTCCTACCGGGACGCGTTCGTTCCGGCGGCCCGGTACGGATGGTGGGTGCTGGTGGTGTGCGGTGCCGCGGTGCTGGCACTGGGCGCGGTCACCAGCGGCCGGTGGGCCAGGGGGACCGCCGAGCGCACGGCCGAGCGGCTCCAGGAGCACGAGGTGCGGCAGGCGGCGGGCATCGGCGCCTGAGTGCCCGGGAATCCCGACCCGCAGAAGGAAGTCCGGCGACCGGGCCCGGGCAGCGCGGAGGGAGTCCGGCGACCGGTGTCCCGGGCCGCACAGGAAGCGATCCTGGCGGCCGGCCGAGGCCTCGCGCAACGGAGTCGGGCAGCCACGCAGAGGAGTCCGGGGCTGCTCACCGATCGCGTACGAGTGATTCCGTCCGGTGAGCGCCGGTTCCGGGCGGGATGCCGCCGGGGCACTTGGTAAGAAAGAGGTAAGCGAGATCATGGCCGCTGAGCTGCGGCTTCTCATCAAAGTGCCGCTCGGTCACAGCCCGCGTTACTCCTCCCGAGTCGCCGCGCGGGCGATCCGCGGCAAATCTGGATGAGCGCGATGAGCCCTTCGGGTCATGCGCGACGCAGGGGGGAACCATCAACGGGAGACCACCATGCATCTCACACTGCGCAGCCGCTGTGTCCGTGGAGTCGCCGTGGGCGCTCTGTCCGCCGCGCTGGTGTCGGCCGGCTCCGTCGGAGCCTTCGCAGCGCCCCGTCCGAGCCCGATGCCCACCCGGACGCACACCGCCATGCCCACCAGGGCGGCCGAGTCGATCACGGTCAGGGCCAGCCACCGCTCGGTCCGGGCCGGGGAGAGCATCACGCTCACCGGCCGCACCGCGCACCTGGCGGCCGGCACCAGGCTGACCGTCCAGCACCTGAACAACGGCAGGTGGACCACGCTGCGCGCGACCACCGTGGTCAAGAAGGGCGACACCTACACGGTGTCCACGAAGCTCGCGGTCAAGGGCAAGCAGGAACTGCGGGTGGTGCACGGCAACACGCGCTCCGCGACGGTCACCGTTGACGTGACCTGACCCGGGAGGTGACAGGGTGCTGACGGGCTCGAAGCCCGCCCAGCACCAGTTCGAGCACCGCCTCGAACTCCTCCTCGATCGCCGGCCGCTTCCACTCCTGGGCATGACCCGGGTCGTGGAAGCGGCCGGTGGCATGAAACAGGGCCCGGGCCGCGACGGCCGGGTCGGCGGCCGTGAAGACACCGGCCGTGACGCCGTCGCGGACGATCCGGGTGAGCTGGCCGGTCAGATCGTCGATGTGCTCGCCGACCGCCGCGCCGTTCTCGTCGGTGAGCACCGAGTACGTGGCGAACAGCTCGGGGTCGTCGCCCGCCTTGCGGCGCTTGGCCTCGAACAGTTCCCGCAGCCAGTCGCGCAGCCGGTCCTCCGGGTCCCGCTGTTCGGCGGCGATGCCGGCGAGGGCCTCGGACGTGCGGTCCAGCCACCGCTTGGTCACCGCCTCGCGCAGCGCGGCCTTCGTACGGAAGTGCCGGTAGACGCTGCCGTGGCTGACACCGAGCGCGCGGGCCACGTCCACCACGGTGGCCTTGGCCGGCCCGTGGCGGCGCAGCACCTCCTCGGTGGCCTCGAGGATGCGCTCGGCGGTCAGGGTCTCGGTGCTGGGTGGCATGCCCTAGACCGTACC
Organism: Streptomyces sp. NBC_01788; assembly: GCF_035917575.1. Classification (GTDB taxonomy): domain Bacteria; phylum Actinomycetota; class Actinomycetes; order Streptomycetales; family Streptomycetaceae; genus Streptomyces. Next base: position 2,701,129 of record NZ_CP109090.1, read on the forward strand.
CGGCGCCCGGGTCAGCGTTCGCTGTCCAGGTGGGCCATCTGCGCCTCGGGGTAGCGCGCGCCCACGACGGCGTCCGCCGGGACGGCCTCCTCGATGGCCGCCAGGTCGGCCTCGTCCAGCGTGACGGCCGTCGCGCCCAGTGCCTCCGTCAGCCGCTCCCGGGTGCGGGCGCCGATCAGCGGAACGATGTCCTCACCGCGAGACAGCACCCAGGCGATGGCGGTCTGCGCGACCGTGACGCCCTTGCCCTCGGCGATCTTGCGCAGGGCCTCGACGAGGTCCAGGTTGTGCTGGAGGTTCTCGCCCTGGAAGCGGGGGGAGTGGGCCCGGAAGTCGTTCGCGGCGAGCTTGCGGTCGCGGCCGAAGTGCCCGGAGATCAGACCGCGCGAGAGCACCCCGTAGGCCGTGACGGCGATGCCGAGTTCGCGGGTGGTGGGCAGGATCCGGTCCTCGATGCCGCGGGAGACGAGCGAGTACTCGATCTGGAGGTCCGAGATCGGCGCGGTGGCGGCGGCCCGGCGGATCGTGTCGGCGCCGACCTCGCTGAGGCCGATGTGCCGGACGTGTCCCTTCTCGACGAGTTCCGCGATGGCGCCGACCGTCTCCTCGATCGGCACGTCCGGGTCGACCCGGGCGATCCGGTAGACGTCGATGTGGTCGACGCCGAGACGCTGGAGGGAGTAGGCGGCGAAGTTCTTCACGGCGGCCGGCCGGCCGTCGTAGCCGGACCAGTTGCCGTCCGGGTCGCGCAGGGCGCCGAACTTCACGCTGAGCAGGGCCTGTTCGCGGCGGGCCGCGGGAGCGGTGCGCAGGGCCTCGCCGACCAGCATCTCGTTGTGGCCCATGGCGTAGAAGTCGCCGGTGTCGAGCAGGGTCAGGCCCGCTTCGAGAGCGGCGTGCACGGTGGCGATCGACTCGGTCCGGTCCGCCTCACCGTACAGCGCGGACATGCCCATGCAGCCGAGGCCGAGGGCGGAGACCTGGGGGCCGGTGGTTCCGAGGTGGCGGGTGTCCATGAGGGCTCCTTGGGAGGCTCGGAGGGCGGATTGAACGGGTACCCACGATCAGCCTGACATGACAACTGACAGATTTCAATATCTGTCAGTTGTCAATCCAAACCTCCGAGGCGGCGCGCAGCCACCGGCCGTGCGATTTGGTCCAGACCTATTGACGAAAGGTCTGGACCACGAGCACTGTCATGCCTACGACACCTCACCGCACCCCCCACCGGGAGGCTCCGCATGATCCGCCGCAGACTGCGTCTGCTCGCCGCCGCCCTCGCGGCCGCCTGCCTCACCCAGCTCTCCGTCGCCCTGGCCCCCACCGCCTCGGCCGCCCCGACCGCCGACACGTGCGCCGTGAAGTCCAGGCCCGCCGGCAAGGTGCTCCAGGGCTACTGGGAGAACTGGGACGGCTCCGCCAACGGCGTCCATCCGCCCTTCGGCTGGACGCCGATCACCGACTCGCGCATCGCCGCACACGGCTACAACGTGATCAACGCGGCCTTCCCGGTCATCCGCTCCGACGGAACGGCCCTGTGGCAGGACGGCATGGACGCGGGCGTGAAGGTGGCGACGCCGGCGGAGATGTGCGCGGCCAAGGCGTCCGGGCAGACGATCCTGCTGTCCATCGGCGGCGCGACGGCCGGTATCGACCTCAACTCGTCCACCGTGGCGGACCGGTTCGTCGCGACGATCGTGCCCATCCTGAAGAAGTACAACTTCGACGGCATCGACATCGACATCGAGACGGGCCTGACGGGCAGCGGAAACATCAACCAGCTCTCCCCGTCCCAGGCCAACCTGGTCCGGATCATCGACGGAGTGCTCGCGCAGATGCCGTCGAACTTCGGCCTGACCATGGCCCCGGAGACCGCCTACGTCACCGGCGGCAGCGTCGCCTACGGCTCGATCTGGGGCGCGTATCTGCCGATCATCAAGAAGTACGCCGACAACGGCCGCCTGTGGTGGCTGAACATGCAGTACTACAACGGCAGCATGTACGGCTGCTCCGGCGACTCCTACCAGGCGGGCACCGTGGCCGGCTTCACCGCCCAGACCGACTGCCTCGCCAAGGGCCTGGTGATCCAGGGCACGACGATCAAGGTCCCCTACGACAAGCAGGTCCCGGGCCTGCCCGCCCACCCCGGCGCCGGCGGCGGCCACATGGCGCCTTCGCTGGTCTCCGAGGCCTGGCGCCACTACGGCACGAGCCTGAAGGGCCTGATGACCTGGTCGATCAACTGGGACGGGTCGAAGAACTGGACCTTCGGTGACAACGTGAAGGCCCTGCAAGGCCGTTGAGGAACGGCGAACGCCGGACGGCCGCCGAGTGAGGTCTCGGCGGCCGTCCGGCGCTCTGAGGTGCTGCGGGGGTTACCGGGTCAGCAGCCGACGAGGCGGCCGGCCAGGTAGCCCTCGATCTGGTCGAGGGAGACACGCTCCTGCTTCATGGTGTCGCGCTCGCGGACGGTGACCGCGTTGTCCTCGAGGGTGTCGAAGTCGACCGTGACGCAGTACGGCGTGCCGATCTCGTCCTGGCGGCGGTAGCGGCGGCCGATGGCGCCGGCGTCGTCGAACTCGATGTTCCAGTTCTGGCGCAGGGCCTGGGCCAGGCCCTTGGCCTTGGGCGACAGCTCCGGGTTGCGCGACAGGGGCAGCACCGCGACCTTCACCGGGGCCAGGCGGTGGTCCAGGCGCAGCACCGTGCGCTTCTCCATCTTGCCCTTGGCGTTGGGCGCCTCGTCCTCGACGTAGGCGTCGAGCAGGAACGCGAGCATCGCCCGGCCGACACCGGCCGCCGGCTCGATGACGTACGGCGTCCAGCGCTCGCCGGCCTCCTGGTCGAAGTACGACAGGTCCTGGCCGGAGGCCTTGGCGTGGGAGGAGAGGTCGTAGTCGGTGCGGTTGGCGACACCCTCCAGCTCGCCCCACTCGCTGCCGCCGAACTGGAAGCGGTACTCGATGTCCGCGGTGCGCTTGGAGTAGTGGGAGAGCTTCTCCTGCGGGTGGTCGTACCAGCGCATGTTCTCCTCACGCAGGCCGAGTCCCGTGTACCAGTTCCAGCGCTGCTCCATCCAGTACTCCTGCCACTTCTCGTCCTCGCCCGGCTTGACGAAGAACTCCATCTCCATCTGCTCGAACTCGCGGGTGCGGAAGATGAAGTTGCCCGGCGTGATCTCGTTGCGGAACGACTTGCCCATCTGGGCGATGCCGAACGGCGGCTTGCGGCGCGAGGTGGTCTGCACCTGGGCGAAGTTGGTGAAGATGCCCTGCGCGGTCTCGGGGCGCAGGTAGGCGACGGAGCCGGAGTCCTGAGTGGGGCCGAGGTGGGTGGAGAGCAGGCCCGAGAACTGCTTGGGCTCGGTGAACTGGCCCTTGTTGCCGCAGTTGGGGCAGTTGACGTCCGCGAGGCCGTTCTCCGGGGCGCGGCCCTTCTTCTCCTCGTAGGCCTCTTCCAGGTGGTCGGCGCGGAACCGCTTGTGGCAGGAGGTGCACTCCGTCAGCGGGTCCGTGAAGGTGGCGACGTGACCGGAGGCGACCCAGACCTCGGGCGCCAGGATCACGGACGAGTCGATGCCGACCACGTCCTCGCGGGACGTCACCATGTAGCGCCACCACTGGCGCTTGAGGTTCTCCTTGAGCTCGACACCCAGGGGCCCGTAGTCCCAGGCGGCACGCTGGCCGCCGTAGATCTCACTGCAGGGGAATACGAAGCCACGGCGCTTGCTCAGGCTGACGATGGTGTCGATCTTGTCGGCGGCCACGGTGCTCTCTTCATTACGACGACGGGCGACGAAGCGAGACGCTTCACGAGCGAATGCTTCAGGGTACCGGCGGTGGCTCCCCCTCGACCAAATCGGTGCCGGGTAACGGCCCTTTTCGGGCCCGCCACAGTGCTTGTTGACAACCGTTTCCATTTTAGTTGAAAATGACTGTCATGAACGTACGACGACGCCTCATATCCGGCTCCACGGTCCTGACGGTCACCGCACTCGGCCTCGGAGCACTCTCCGCCTGTTCCTCCTCCGCAGGCGCGAGCGGCACCGGCGGCGGCAAGTACGACGTCGTCGCGTCCTTCTACCCGATGGCCTTCCTCGCCGAGCGGATCGGCGGGAGCCACGTCCACGTCACCAGTCTCACCCGGCCGGGCCAGGAACCGCACGAGCTGGAGATCAGCGCCCAGCAGACCGTGCAGCTCGAGAAGTCCGACGCGGTGCTCTACCTCAAGGGCCTCCAGCCCAACATCGACAAGGCCGTCGCGCAGTCCGGGATCAGGACGAAGGTCGACGCCGCGTCCCTGACCACGCTGGAGGAGCACGGCACCGACGTCGACGGCCACGCCGGTGAGCACGACGCCCACCACGACGAGGAGCACGGCGGCAAGGACCCGCACGTCTGGCTCGACCCGGTGCGCTACGCGCAGATCGCCGAGGGCGTCGGCAAGGCCTTCGAGAAGGGCGACCCGGACCACGCGGCCGACTACCGCAAGAACACCGCGGCCCTGGTCAAGCAGCTCGGCAAGCTCAACATCCAGTACGAGACCGGCCTGAAGGACACCCGGAACAAGGTCTTCATCACCACCCACGCCGCCTTCGGCTACCTCGCCGAGCGCTACGGCCTGACCCAGGAGGCCATCAACGGCCTCGACCCGGAGTCCGAGCCCAGCGCGGCCCGGGTGAAGGACCTCCAGGAGACGGCGAAGGCCGACGGGGTCACGACCGTCTTCTACGAGACGCTGGTCAGCGACAAGACCGCGAAGACCCTCGCCAAGGACGCGCATCTGAGGACGGACGTCCTCGACCCGCTGGAGGGCATCACCGACAGGTCCCGCGGCACCGACTACTTCCAGGTCATGGAAGCCAACCTCAAGGCGCTGCGAGAGGCACTGGGCGCCAAGTGAGCATTACGGAGGGCGTCATGGACGTCGGCAGCGACACCGCCGAACCCGTCATATCCCTGCGCGGAGTGCGCGCCGACCTGGGCTCGCGCCCCGTCCTGCGGGGCATCGACCTCACCGTGCGCCGTGGCGAGGTCGTCGCGCTGCTCGGCGCCAACGGCTCCGGAAAGTCGACGGCCGTGCGCAGCGTCATCGGCCAGGTGCCGGTGAGCGCCGGTGAGATCGAGCTGTTCGGCACCCAGCGGCACCGCTTCCGCGACTGGGCGCGCGTCGGCTACGTACCGCAGCGCACGACCGCCGCGGGCGGCGTCCCGGCGACGGTCACCGAGATCGTCTCCTCGGGCCGGCTCTCCCGCACCCGCTTCGGGATCTTCCGCAAGGCCGACCACGCGGCCGTACGGCGGGCCCTGGAGCTGGTCGGCATGGCGGACCGCGCGAAGGACTCGGTGAACGCCCTCTCCGGCGGTCAGCACCAGCGCGTGCTGATCGCCCGCGCCCTCGCCGCCGCACCCGAGCTGCTGATCATGGACGAGCCGATGGCGGGCGTCGACCTGGCCAGCCAGGAGGTGCTGGCGAGCACGCTCGGGGAGCAGGTGGCGGCCGGGGTGACGGTGCTGCTCGTGCTGCACGAGCTGGGCCACCTGGAGCCCCTGATCGACCGGGCGGTGGTGTTGCGCGACGGCTGCGTCGTGCACGACGGACCGCCCCCGAAGGCCGTCGGCCAGCACGCCCTGCCCGGCCACGACCACGTCCACCCCCACGACGCCTCGGGCGCCGATCCGATCCGCACGGGACTGCTGAGCTGATGGACCTGTTGAACTACGCCTTCATGCAGCGGGCCCTGCTCGCCGCCGTCCTGGTCGGCATCACCGCGCCCGCCGTCGGCATCTACCTCGTCCAGCGCCGCCAGCCCCTGATGGGCGACGGCATCGGGCATGTGGCCATGACCGGCGTCGGCCTGGGCTTCCTGCTGTCCACCTCCCCGGTGTGGATGGCCACGGCCGTCTCCGTCCTGGGCGCGGTCCTCATGGAACTGATCCGCTGGTACGGCCGCACCCGCGGCGACATCGCCCTCGCGATGCTCTTCTACGGCGGCATGGCGGGCGGCGTCATGTTCATCAACCTCGCCCCCGGCGGCTCCAACGCGAACCTGACGTCGTACCTGTTCGGCTCGCTCTCCACGGTCTCGCAGTCCGACGTCACCGCGATCTGCCTGCTGGCCGCCTTCGTCGTGCTGGTCACCCTGGGCCTGCGCCGCCAGCTGTTCGCGGTCAGCCAGGACGAGGAGTTCGCCCGGGTGACCGGGCTGCCGGTGCGCGCGCTGAACCTGCTGACGGCGGTCACGGCGGCGGTGACGGTGACGGTCGCGATGCGCGTGGTCGGACTGCTGCTGGTCAGCGCGCTGATGGTGGTCCCGGTGGCCGCCGCCCAGCAGCTCAGCCGCAGCTTCGCCGCGACCTTCGCGATCGCCGTCGCCATCGGGGTGAGCGTGACGATCGGCGGCACGGTCACGTCGTACTACCAGGACGTGCCGCCCGGCGCGACGATCGTGCTGCTCACCATCGCGATGTTCATCGTGCTCACCGCGCTGGCCACGCCGCTGGCCCGGCGACGCGCGCGGGCCCTCGCCGCGTCACTGCCCGCCGGGGACCCGGCGGAGTGCGCGATTCCGGCCACCCGGGCCGCCGGCGACGGGGCCGGCGCCTGACCGCGCCCGGCCCGGGCTGGCACAATGGCCCGCAGGCGAGACGTGAGGAGGCCGACCGGTGACCACCGCTGGACCGCCCGTGAAGGGCCGCGCCACCCGGCAGCGTGCCGCTGTCGCGGCGGCCCTCGACGAGGTCGACGAGTTCCGCAGCGCGCAGGAGCTCCACGACATGCTCAAGCACAGGGGCGACTCGGTGGGCCTGACGACGGTCTACCGCACCCTTCAGTCCCTCGCCGACGCGGGCGAGGTCGACGTCCTGCGCACCTCCGACGGAGAGTCGGTCTACCGCCGCTGCTCCACCGGCGAGCACCACCACCATCTCGTCTGCCGCGTCTGCGGCAAGGCGGTCGAGGTGGAGGGGCCGATGGTGGAGAAGTGGGCGGAGGCGATCGCCGCGGAGCACGGCTACGTCAACGTCGCCCACACGGTGGAGATCTTCGGCACCTGCGCGGAGTGCTCCGCGGGGTGAGCCTGTGACTTGTGCGGGTGGTCTGGGGTGACCGGCCCTGGGGGCTGCCGCCCCAGACCCCCGCTTCGGCCTGAACGGCCTCGTCCTCCGCGGGACGGGCTGAACTACTCGCCCTCGCCCTCGCCCTGCATCGCGAGGAGGGCCTCGTTCGGGATGGCGCCGCCGAAGCGGCGGTCGCGGGAGGCGAACTCGATGCAGGCCCGCCACAGGTCACGGCGGTCGAAGTCGGGCCACAGGACGTCCTGGAAGACCATCTCCGCGTACGCGCTCTGCCAGAGCAGGTAGTTGGACGTGCGCTGCTCGCCGCTCGGGCGCAGGAACAGGTCGACGTCCGGCATGTCCGGGTAGTACAGGTATTTCTGGATGGTCTTCTCGGAGACCTTGGCCGGGTCGAGCCGGCCCGCCTTGACGTCCTCCGCGAGCGCCTTGGCCGCGTCCGCGAGTTCGGCCCGGCCGCCGTAGTTCATGCAGAAGTACAGCGTGAGCCGGTCGTTGTCCTTGGTCTGCTCCTGGGCGATCTGGAGCTCCTGGGCGACCGACTTCCACAGCTTGGGCATGCGGCCCACCCAGCGCACCCGGATGCCGAGTTCATCGAGCTGGTCACGGGTCTTGCGGATGAAGTCGCGGTTGAAGTTCATCAGGAAGCGCACCTCGTCGGGCGAGCGCTTCCAGTTCTCGGTGGAGAAGGCGTAGAGGGAGATGTTGCCGACGCCGATCTCGATCGCGCCCTGCAACACGTCCAGCACCCGCTCGGCGCCGACCTTGTGCCCCTCGGTGCGGGGCAGCCCGCGCTCCTTGGCCCAGCGTCCGTTCCCGTCCATGACGATCGCGACATGCTCGGGAACCAGCTCGCCGGGGAGCTTCGGCGCGCGGGCGCCGGACGGATGCGGCTCGGGCGCCCTGTACTCCGGGCGCCGGCGCCCCAGGATCCCGCGTACGGCCATGTGCTTCTCGTCTCCCTTGTCTTGGACTTGCCTTGGACTTGTCTTGGACTTGTCTCGGGCTACTTTTCCACGTACCGAAGTGAGCGCAGCCCGCGCTCCAGATGCCAGTGCAGGTAGGCGGAGACCAGCCCGCTGCCCTCCCTGGCGTACCGCGGCTCGCACGCGTCCGCGGTCTCCCAGTCCCCCGTGAGCAACGCGCCGAGCAGCGCGAGCGTCTGCGGCGAGGGTACGACGCTGCCGGGCACCCGGCAGTCGGCGCAGACCGAGCCGCCGGAGGCCACCGAGAAGAACCGGTTCGGACCGGGCATCCCGCACCGGGCGCAGTCGCCGAAGCTGGGCGCGTAGCCGTTGACGGCCAGCGAGCGCAGCAGGAAGGCGTCCAGCACGAGGTGCGGGGCGTGCTCGCCCCGGGCGAGGGTGCGCAGGGCACCCACCAGCAGCAGGTACTGCTGGACGGACGGCTCGCCCTCGTGGTCGGTGAACCGCTCGGCGGTCTCCAGCATGGCCGTCCCGGCGGTGTAACGGGCGTAGTCGGCCACGATCCCGCCGCCATAGGGGGCGATGGTCTCGCTCTGCGTGCACAGCGGCAGCCCCCGGCCCACCAGCTCGCTGCCCCGGGCGAAGAACTGCACGTCCACGTGCGAGAACGGCTCCAGCCTGGCCCCGAACTTCGACTTCGTCCGCCGCACCCCCCGCGCCACGGCACGAACCCGCCCGTGCCCGCGGGTGAGCAACGTGATGATGCGGTCCGCCTCACCCAGCTTCTGGGTGCGCAGCACGACACCGTCGTCCCGGAACAGACTCACCGCGCACCTCCACGGCCGTCCGGCCGGAGGCCCGTGGGTCGTCCCCCGGGAAGCCGCAGCATGATCCGGTCCGCCTCACCCGGCTTCTGGGCACGCGGCACTGTGCCGTCGTCGCGGAACAGACTCATGGGGTCCATTCTCACTCACGGCGAACGTGGGCGTGGCCGCGCCCGCGACCCGGTCCGGCTCCCGGCGCGGCGCAACCGCGATTCACCCCGCGGCGTCGGTCAGTGTGGAGATCGTTCTGTCCGCGCCGACCGGAGGAGAGCACCATTCGAACCCCGGGAGAGTCCAACCCGACCCGACGTACCTTACTGACCACCGCCGGCTCCGCCCTCGTCACGGCGACGGCGGCCCTCACCACGGCCTCGCCCGCGCACGCCCTGCCGGACGAGGCCGACGGCACCACCGCGCGTCTGCGCGCCCTGGAGCAGGAGCTCGGCGCCCGGCTGGGCGTGTTCGCCCACAACCCCCGTACCGGCAGGACCGTCCGGTACCGGGCCGAAGAACGGTTCCCGATGTGCTCGGTCTTCAAGACCCTGGCGGCGGCCGCGGTCCTGCGGGACCTGGACCGCCACGGCGAGGTCCTCTCGCGCCGCGTCCACTACACCGAGGCCGACCTGGTGCCGGAAGGCTCCGACCAGACCCGCGCGCACCTGGCCACGGGCATGACCATCGCCGAACTCGCCGACGTCGCCATCCGCTTCAGCGACAACACCGCCGGCAACCTGCTCCTGCGGGAACTCGGCGGCCCCACGGCCATCACCCGTTTCGCCCGCACGCTCGGCGACCCGGTGACCCGCCTGGACCGCTGGGAGCCGGACCTGAACACCGCCGAGCCCTGGCGGCTCACGGACACCACGAGCCCGCGTGCGATCGGCCGCACCTACGCCCGTCTCGTTCTCGGGGACGCGCTGAACCGTCGTGACCGCCGGACGCTGACGCACTGGCTGCTGAACAACACCACCGGCACCCACCGCTTCCGCGCGGGCCTGCCACCGACCTGGACGGTCGCGGACAAGACGGGCACCGGTGCCCACGGCACCGCCAACGACGTGGGCGTCGCGTGGACCGAGTCCTCCTCGCCCGTGGTCCTGGCCGTGCTGTCGACCAAACCGGCCCAGGACGCCCCGTACGACGACGCTCTCGTGGCCCGGGCGGCCGCCGTGGTCGCGGAGGCGCTGGGATAGGCACGGAGGCCGGGGCGCCCCGCCTCACCGCGGCGGCGGGAATCTCCGTACGTACCGCCGCTGCCACGGTGTCTCCACCGCGTGCCGGTCGTAGTGGGTTCTGACGTAGGCGACGGCCTCGTGGGCCGGGACGCCGTCCAGTACGGCCAGGCAGGCCAGGGCCGTGCCGGTGCGGCCTCGGCCGCCGGCGCAGGCGAGTTCGACGCGTTCGGTGGCGGCGCGCGCCCAGGCGCCGGTGAGCGCCGCGTGTGCCGCCTCCCGGTCCGCCGGGAGGCGGAAGTCGGGCCAGCGCAGCCAGTGGGACGCCCAGGGGGTCGGGGGCGGCGGTGCGCCGAGGAGGTAGACGCCGTACGTCGGGGTCCGCGCCGACGGGTCGAGGGGGCGGCGCAGTCCCCTGCCCCGCACCAGCCGTCCGGACGGCAGCCGCAGGACGCCCGGGGTCCCCTCGTCCCAGGGCTGCTCGGGCCCGGTGGCGTGTTCCTCGTTCACGGCGCCTCGTCCCCCTTCCGGCCCGTCCCGGGCGGCGCGGCGACCGTACCAGGCGGGGGCTGTCTCACGACGGGGTGCGGGCCTCCGTCAGGAGGCGGGTCACGTCGCTGGTGCAGATGGTCAGGGCCGCGCCGACGGTGCCGAGGGTGTCGTGCTCGGCGGGGGTGTAGGGGCCGTCGGCCAGGGCGATGCGAGCGGCCTGGAGGAGGATCGACTCCCGGCCCGCGGGGGCCAGGTGCGGGGCGAGCGGGTCCAGCGCCTCGTGCAGCTCTATGGCCAGGCCCGCGCCGCACGGCCGGTCCTCGTAGGCACGCCCGGTGTCCGCGGCCAGCGCCTCCACCAGGGCGGCCAGCTGCTCCTCGGTGCAGTCGGCCAGGCCGGCCGCGCGGACCGTGGCCGCGGCGGTCTCCAGGGCCGTACGTGAGCCCGTCCCGCCCGCGGACAGCACCGCCAGGGCGACGGTGTGCACGGCGTCGCGGAGCATCGCGGAGAAGCGGTTGGTCGTCGGATGGTCCAGGACGTCCGTGCCGAAGTGCCCGCCGCAGGCGGCGCATTCGACCACGGGCCCCGCGGTGCCGCGCGGCAGCAGCGGGACCCCGAGGACGGTGAAGCGCCGACGCCCGGTCAGCCGTTGGTAGTTGCGGTCCCCGCCGCAGCCGGGGCAGAAGAACTCGCCGTCGCCGACCGGCGTCCACGCGGTGCGGGTGCCCAGCAGTCTGGCAAGCGTGGTGACACGGCCGTTTCGTCCCCGTACTGGCAGCACGTCCCACCTCCGTAACGGCACGGCAACATCGCCGCGCTGGCGTGATGTTAGCCACATTGTCGAGGTGTCGTCAGCACCCTGGACGAGACCTTTCCGTGACCTGGGTCGCCGACTGGCCGATACTGGCCGGGCACACGACGGGGCCCCGGCCGCCTCAGCAGGCGGCCGGGGCCCCGAAAGCACCGGTCAGAGCGGTCAGCGCGCCGCGCGGTTGACGGCCGAGACGACGGCCTTCAGCGACGCACGTGTCGTGTTCGCGTCGATGCCGATCCCCCACAGGACCTTGTCGTCAATCGCGCATTCGATGTACGACGCGGCCTGGGCGGAGGCGCCCTCGCTCATCGTGTGCTCCTGGTAGTCGAGCAGGCGCACGTCGACGCCGATGGACTGCAGGGCGTCGAAGAAGGCCGAGATCGGACCGTTCCCGGAGCCGGTGAGGACGGTGTCCTCGCCGTCGACGGTGGCCTCGACGGTGAGGGTGTCGACCCCGTCGGTGTCCGTCGTCGACTGGCCGGTCCTGACCTGGATGCGGCCCCAGGCGTTGTCCGGGTTCGGCAGGTACTCGTCCTGGAAGGCCGCCCAGATGTCCTTCGGCGTGACCTCGCCGCCCTCGGCGTCCGTCTTGGCCTGGATGATCTTCGAGAACTCGATCTGCATCCGGCGCGGCAGGTCCAGCTTGTGGTCGTTCTTCAGGACGTAGGCGACACCGCCCTTGCCGGACTGCGAGTTGACGCGGATGACGGCCTCGTAGGAGCGGCCGACGTCCTTGGGGTCGATGGGCAGGTACGGCACCGCCCACTCGATGTCGTCGACCGTGACGCCCTTGGCCTTCGCGTCCGCCTCCATGGCGTCGAAGCCCTTCTTGATGGCGTCCTGGTGGGAGCCGGAGAAGGACGTGTAGACCAGGTCGCCCACGTACGGGTGGCGCGGGTGGACCTCCATCTGGTTGCAGTACTCCCACGTACGGCGGATCTCGTCGATGTCGGAGAAGTCGATCTGCGGGTCGACGCCCTGCGAGAACAGGTTCATGCCCAGGGTGACCAGGTCGACGTTGCCGGTGCGCTCGCCCTGGCCGAACAGGCAGCCCTCGACGCGGTCGGCGCCGGCCATCAGCGCCAGCTCGGCGGCGGCGACGGCCGTGCCGCGGTCGTTGTGCGGGTGGACGGACAGGCAGACGTACTCGCGGCGGGACAGGTTGCGGTGCATCCACTCGAAACGGTCCGCGTGCGTCGAGGGCGTCGAACGCTCCACCGTGGCGGGCAGGTTGAGGATGATCTCGCGGCCCGGGCCCGGCTGGTACACGTCCATGACCGCCTCGCAGACCTCCAGGGCGAAGTCCAGCTCGGTGTCCGTGAAGATCTCGGGGCTGTACTGGTAGCCGAACGTCGTGCCATCAGCCTCCGGGCCCAGCAGTTTCTCGGCGTACTCCATGACCAGGCGGGTGCCGTCGACGGCGATCTGCTTGATGTCGTCCCTGGAGCCGCGGAAGACGACCCGGCGGAAGACCGGGGCGGTGGCGTTGTAGAGGTGGACGGTGGCGCGCCGGGCGCCCTTCAGGGACTCCACGGTCCGCTCGATCAGGTCCTCGCGGGCCTGGGTCAGTACGGAGATCGTGACGTCCTCGGGGATCGCGCCCTCCTCCTCGATGATCGAGCGCACGAAGTCGAAGTCGGTCTGGCCGGAGGCCGGGAAGCCGACCTCGATCTCCTTGTAGCCCAGCGCGACCAGCTGGTCGAACATCCGGCGCTTGCGCTCGGGCGACATCGGGTCGATCAGGGCCTGGTTGCCGTCGCGCAGGTCGGTGGAGAGCCAGCGGGGGGCGGCGGTGATCCGGCGGCCGGGCCAGGTGCGGTCGGGGATGTCGACCTGCTCGTAGCGGCCGTACTTGTGGATCGGCATGGAACTGGGCTGCTGACGGTTGACCATGGTGGCGTGGGCTCCTCGTGAGATCCGCGGGTCCGCGGGTGCGGAGAACGGCCGACGGCGCAACGCCGAACTCCGCGGGGAGGGGGTCGGCCTCGACTACAGGCCCTCGCCGCGGCAGCTAAGGAGAAGCAGCCCGAAACGCATGATGGTCCGCAGCCTAGCCGAGCCGCACCGGATGCGCGGGCCTGTCCCAGTATGCGAAACCGAAGGGACAAACAGGGCAAAAAGTGCGCGATGTCACGCGACGCCGACCCCCCTCCATCTATCACTCCGTAACGAACGGGCGGACCCCTTGCCCCGATATTTCACCAATCACGGTTGCGGGTAGTGACATTGTCGCCACGCAGTGCAATGGTTCCGGACATGACGACCACCAGGGGCTTCGAGCCCGTCTTCTGCACCATCGTGCCGCCGCACGTCCTCGACCGCCTGGCCCGCAACGAGGACCCCGCGCTCTCCGGACCCGCCCGCCGGACCCTGGAACGCGACGCCTTCGAGCGCACCCGGCGGCGGCTGACCACCGTCATCGGCGCGCCCGCCGTCACCGCGCCCGCCGGCAGACAGGACGGGCATCCGCAGCGCACCGTCTACGACGCCCGGCACGGCACCGGACTGCCCGGCAGGAAGGTGCGCGGCGAGGGCCAGGACCCCGGCGGCGACGCCACGGTCAACCGCGCCTACGCCGGCCTCGGCGCCACCTTCGAGCTGTACCTCACGGCCTACCGGCGCGACTCGATCGACGGCAGCGGACTGCCGCTGGACGCGACCGTGCACTACGACAAGCACTACAACAACGCCTTCTGGAACGGCGAGCAGATGGTGTTCGGCGACGGTGACGGCGAGATCTTCCTGGACTTCACCATCCCGGTGGACGTCATCGGCCACGAGCTGACCCACGGCGTCACCCAGCACACCGCCAACCTGGCCTACTTCGGGCAGTCCGGCGCGCTCAACGAGTCGCTCTCCGACGTCTTCGGCTCGCTGATCAAGCAGTACACGCTCGGCCAGACCGCCACCGAGGCCGACTGGCTGATCGGCGCGGGGCTGCTGGCCCCGGGCGTCAGCGGCACCGCGCTGCGTTCCATGAAGGCACCGGGCACGGCGTACGACGACGACGTGCTCGGCAAGGACCCGCAGCCGGCCACCATGGACCACTACGTCCACACCGGCAGCGACAACGGCGGCGTCCACATCAACTCCGGCATCCCCAACCACGCCTTCTACCTGGTCGCCACGGCGCTCGGCGGCCATGCCTGGGAGAAGGCGGGGCAGCTCTGGTACGACGTGCTGACCGGCGGCGAGCTGCACGAGGACGCGCAGTTCGCGGACTTCGCCACGCTCACCGTGGGGGCCGCGCGGGAACGGTACGGCTCCGACGGCGGCGAACTCGAGGCCGTGCGCAAGGCCTGGGAGCAGGTGGGGGTGACAACCGCTCGCCAGGAAGTGCGCGCAAGGTCCGTTTAGCTCGATCGTGTGATGGTCGGCTCGCGAACTTGCGGTGGCTCGGGCTGATCGGAGTAGCGTGATCAGTGTGATCTGGGGCGCCGGGTATGGCGTCGGTGTGCGGGGCCCCCTTGCCACCAGAGAGATGGTCTGGGGCCTCCCCGTCGCCTCCGGCCATGCCTGCCCGCCCGGGTCACGCAGGAAACCGGCCTCCCGAGATCGGACCACGCACAGGATGCGTGTCGCCGCCCCGGGGACGAGTACGCCGGGGACCAGTGCGCCCACAACCGTTCGGGGCGTGCGGCTGAGCACGTGCAACTCATGTTCAGTCATCAGGAACGGTGCGGACGCTGTAGTTCCGTACTAGACACGGACCATGCTGATTCGAGTGAGGCGCACAGGAGGGTTCGCGGGCATCGAGCGCCGCGCCGAGGTGGACGTCTCGGGGCGGCCCGACGCCCCGCAGTGGCGGGACCTGGCCGAGCGGGCGCTGGCGGGCGGCAAGGCCGCGCCGCCGGCCGGGGTGCCCGACGGCTTCAGCTACGAGATCACCGTGGACGGCCGGACGGTGTACGCGGCCGACCCCCGGCTGACCGGGGAGCAGCGCGAGCTCATCTCCCGCGTGCTCAAGGAGGGCGCGTGAGGCCCTTTTCCCTACCCGGGCGTTGACTTCCGTTACCGACGGTAAGGATGATCCGCCCATGGCGACGAAACCGATGCCCCGGTTCCCGGCCGGCTTCCTGTGGGGCGTGTCCACCTCGGCCCACCAGATCGAGGGGGCGGCCGACCGGCGCGAGCCGTCCGTGTGGGACACGTTCTCGGCCGGGCCGGGACGGATCAAGGACGGCTCGACGGCGGCGGTGGCCTGCGACCACTACCACCGCCACCGCGAGGACGTGGCGCTGCTGGCCGGCCTCGGCGTCGGCGCGTATCGCTTCTCCGTCTCCTGGCCCCGGGTGGACTCCCCCGGCGGCCTCGACTTCTACGACCGCCTGGTCGACGACCTGTGCGCGGCCGGCGTCCGCCCGGTACCCACCCTCTTCCACTGGGACCTGCCGACCCGCCTCGACTGGCTGGAGCGGGAGACGGCCGCGCGGTTCGCCGACCATGTGTCGGTGGTCGCCGAGCGCCTGGGCGACCGCGTGCCGAAGTGGATCACGCTCAACGAGCCCGCCGAGCACACCCTGCTCGGCCATGCCCTGGGTGTGCACGCGCCAGGGAAGCGGCTGCTGTTCGAAGCGCTCCCGGCCGCCCACCACCAACTGCTCGCCCACGGCCTGGCCGTCCGGGCGCTGCGCGCGGCCGGGGCCGCGGACATCGGCATCGCCAACTCGCACAGTCCCGTCCGGCCGGCCTCCGGGGAACAGGCGGACGTCGAGGCGGCCGGCTTCTACGACCTGCTGCTGCACCGCCTGTTCGCCGACCCGCTGCTGCTCGGCCGCTACCCCGAGGGACTGGGCGAGCTGATGCCGGGCACCCCAGGGGAACTGGCCTCGGATCTGGAGATCATCGCCGAGCCCCTGGACTGGTACGGCGTCAACTACTACGCCCCGACCCGGGTGGGCGCCCCTCGCGGCGAGGAGATCGAGTTCGGCGGTCTCACCCTGCCCGCCGAACTGCCCTTCTCGGTAAGGAAGATCGAGGGCCACCCGGTCACGGACTTCGGCTGGCCCGTGGTCCCGGAGGGGCTGACCGAGCTGCTGACCGGCCTGAGCGACCAGTACGGCGACCGGCTCCCGCCCGTCGTCATCACCGAGAACGGGTGCTCCTACGAGGGCCTGGACGACCAGGACCGCATCGCCTACCTGGACGGACACCTCCGCGCCCTGCACCGGGCCCTGGAGGCGGGCGTGGACGTGCGCGGCTACTTCGTGTGGTCGCTGCTGGACAACTGGGAGTGGGCGGAGGGCTACGCCCGCCGGTTCGGCCTGGTGCACATCGACTACAAGACGCTGGAGCGCACCCCGAAGGCGTCCTACCGCTGGTTCCGGGACCTGCTGCGGGCCCAGCGGGAGACGGGGACGGCGGACGCCGCGTCGCCCGTGCCGGACTGATGCTGCTCCGGGTCCGCCGGGGTCGCCGGTCCCCTCAGGGTCACCGGGGTCGCGCAGGTCGCCGAAAAGCCCTACGGCGTCGGCACTCCCCCGTCGTACCCTGGGAAGCGCGAGGCCGCCCTGACTTGTGCGGCCGTGACGAGGAGGAACCGCAGGCCTTCAGCGCCGGCCCATGACTCAGACACCCGCAGCCAAGACCCCCGCGCAGGGGCAGGCCAGAGCACAGTTCACCGTCCCCGCCCAGCACCCCATGGTGACCGTCCTGGGGTCAGGCGACTCTCTCCTGCGCGTGATCGAGAAGGCCTTCCCGGGGGCCGACATCCATGTCCGGGGCAATGAGATCAGCGCGGTCGGCGATCCGGCGGACGTCGCCCTGGTCCAGCGCGTGTTCGACGAGATGATGCTGGTGCTCCGCACCGGGCAGCCGATGACGGAGGACGCAGTGGAACGCTCCATCGCCATGCTCAAGGCCAGCGAGAACGGCGAGAGCGACGGCCAGGAGACCCCGGCCGAGGTTTTGACGCAGAACATCCTGTCCTCCCGCGGCCGCACGATCCGTCCCAAGACGCTCAACCAGAAGCGGTACGTCGACGCGATCGACAAGCACACGGTGGTCTTCGGCATCGGCCCCGCCGGTACCGGCAAGACCTACCTGGCCATGGCCAAGGCGGTGCAGGCCCTGCAGTCCAAGCAGTGCAACCGCATCATCCTGACCCGCCCCGCGGTCGAGGCCGGCGAGCGCCTCGGCTTCCTGCCCGGCACGCTCTACGAGAAGATCGACCCGTACCTGCGCCCGCTGTACGACGCGCTGCACGACATGCTCGACCCGGACTCCATCCCGCGTCTGATGGCGGCGGGCACGATCGAGGTCGCACCGCTCGCCTACATGCGCGGCCGCACCCTGAACGACGCCTTCATCATCCTGGACGAGGCCCAGAACACCAGCCCCGAGCAGATGAAGATGTTCCTCACCCGGCTCGGCTTCGACTCGAAGATCGTCATCACGGGAGACGTCACGCAGGTGGACCTGCCCAACGGCCAGAAGTCCGGGCTGCGGCAGGTGCAGGAGATCCTGGAGGGGGTCGAGGACGTCCACTTCTCCCGGCTGTCGTCGCACGACGTCGTACGGCACAAGCTCGTGGGCCGTATCGTCGACGCGTACGAGAAGTACGACAGCAAGCACGGCACCGAGAACGGCGCACCCAACAAGTCCGGCGGCCACGGCAGGGCCGGGCACGCGCACGGACACGGGCACAAGGGGAAGTAGACCAGCACCACCATGTCGATCGACGTCAACAACGAGTCGGGAACCGAGGTCGACGAGCGGGCGATCCTCGACATCGCCCGCTACGCACTCACCCGCATGCGCATCCACCCGCTCTCCGAGCTCTCGGTGATCGTCGTGGACGCCGACGCCATGGAGCAGTTGCACGTCCAGTGGATGGACCTGCCGGGCCCCACGGACGTCATGTCCTTCCCGATGGACGAGCTGCGGCCGCCGGCGAAGGACGACGACGAGCCCCCGCAGGGCCTCCTCGGCGACATCGTGCTCTGTCCCGAGGTCGCCGCGAAGCAGGGCGCCGAGGCCCCGACCCAGCACTCCATGAACGAGGAGCTCCATCTGCTCACCGTCCACGGCGTGCTGCACCTGCTCGGCTACGACCACGAGGAGCCGGACGAGAAGGCCGAGATGTTCGGTCTTCAGGCAGCGATCGTGGACGGCTGGCGCGCCGAGCAGGGCCTGCACGGCCCGTCCCCGGCGCCCACCGTCTCGTAACCCGCCCATGAGCCCTCAGATCGTCGTCGGCGCGATCGCGCTCGTCGTCGTCGCCTGGCTCGCCGCCTGCGCGGAGGCGGGCCTGGCACGGGTGTCCAGCTTCCGTGCCGAGGAGGCCGTGAAGGCGGGCCGCCGCGGCAGCGCCAAGCTGGCCCAGATCGCCGCCGACCCGACCCGCTATCTCAACCTGGCGCTGCTGGTGCGCGTGACCTGCGAGATGGCGGCCGCCGCGCTGGTCACGTACGCGTGCCTGGAGGCGTTCTCCGGCACGGCGCAGGCGCTGGTCGTCGCCATCGCGGTCATGGTGCTCGTCTCGTACGTGGCCGTCGGGGTCTCCCCGCGCACCATCGGCCGCCAGCACCCGCTGAACACGGCGACCGTGGCGGCGTACGTGCTGGTGCCGCTCGCGCGGGTGCTCGGCCCGATCCCGTCGCTGCTGATCCTCATCGGCAACGCGCTGACCCCCGGCAAGGGGTTCCGGCGCGGCCCGTTCGCCTCCGAGGCGGAGCTGCGCGCCATGGTCGACCTGGCCGAGCAGGAGTCGCTGATCGAGGACGACGAGCGACGCATGGTGCACTCGGTCTTCGAGCTGGGCGACACCCTCGTGCGCGAGGTCATGGTGCCGCGCACCGACCTGGTGGTGATCGAGCGGTACAAGACCATCCGCCAGGCCCTCACGCTGGCGCTGCGCTCCGGCTTCTCGCGGATTCCGGTCACCGGCGAGAGCGAGGACGACATCGTCGGGATCGTCTATCTGAAGGACCTGGTCCGCAGGACGCACATCAACCGGTACGCCGAGAGCGAGCTGGTGTCGACGGCGATGCGTCCGGCCGTCTTCGTGCCGGACACGAAGAACGCCGACGACCTGCTGCGCGAGATGCAGAAGGAACGCAACCACGTCGCCGTCGTCATCGACGAGTACGGCGGCACGGCCGGCATCGTCACCATCGAGGACATCCTCGAGGAGATCGTCGGCGAGATCACGGACGAGTACGACCGCGAGCTGCCGCCGGTGGAACCGCTCGGCGACGACCGCTACCGCGTCACCGCGCGCCTGGACATCACGGACCTGGGCGAGCTGTACAGCCTGGACGAGTACGACGACGAGGACGTGGAGACGGTCGGCGGGCTGCTCGCCAAGGCCCTGGGCCGGGTGCCCATCGCGGGCGCGTCGTCGGTCGTGGAGCTGCCCGACGGCCGCGAGCTGCGGCTGACCGCGGAGGCGGCGGCCGGACGGCGGAACAAGATCGTGACGGTGCTCGCGGAGCCGGTGGACCCGGCGGCGCCCGCCGGGGACAGGGAGGGGAAGCCGGAGTGAGTCCCGAGGAGCTGCGCGCCCTCTGCCTGTCGTTCAACGCGGTGGTGGAGGACTTCCCCTTCGACCCGCAGACCTCGGTCTTCAAGGTCCGGGGCAAGCTGTTCGCGCTGTCGACCCTGGACTCCCGGCCGCTGAAGGTCAACCTCAAGTGCGACCCGGAGGACGCTGTCCGGCTGCGCGCGGAGTACGAGGGCCTGATCGTCCCCGGCTGGCACATGCACAAGCGCCACTGGAACACGGTCACGGTCGACGCCGGGCTCCCGGACCGCCTGGTCCGCGAACTCGTCGAGGACTCCTACGACCTGGTGGTGGCGGGGCTGCCACGCGCGGAGCGGCTGCGGCTCGACCGGGCGTGAGCGTCGGGGGCGCCGTGGCTGCCGGGGTGATCTTCGCGGCTGCCGGGGCTGCTCCTATGCTCGGGGCATGACCGAGACCAACGCGCTTGATCCCGAGGACCTCAAGATCGTCACTCTGGCCCGTTCGGCACGGGCCCGCAACGGTGTGCCGGAGGGCGCGGCCGTACGGGACGAGACGGGGCGTACGTATGTCGCCGGGTCGGTGAGCCTCGCCTCACTGCGGCTGAGCGCCCTGCGGACGGCGGTGGCGATGGCCGTCGCGTCCGGGGCGACGTCGCTGGAGGCGGCGGCGGTGGTCGGCGAGGCGGAGGAGATCGCCCCCGAGGACCTGGCCGCCGTACGGGACCTGGGCGGTGCGAAGACGCCGGTTCTGCTGGCCGGACCCGACGGCACCGTACGGCTCACCCGGCCGGCGGGCGAGGACGGCTGAGGCCCGCCGGGCCAGGACGGCTGAGGCCCGCCGGGCGGGGTCCGGTGGCGGGCCCCGCGTGGTCCTGCGGCACGGGTCAGTCGGTGGAGGCGGCCCCGGAGGCCTCCTGGACGGTGCGGTAGGCCGTCAGACCGCCGTCCACGCGGATGTCGGTGCCGTTGATCCAGGCCGCGGAGTCGCTCAGAAGGAAGGCCACGACATCGGCGATGTCCGCCGCCTCCCCGAACCGTCCGAGCAGGGCGCCGGCTCCCTCGACCTTGGCGACGCCGTGGTCCCGCTTGAAGTCGTCGAGGATCGGCGTGGCCACGGGCCCCGGGCTGACCGAGGTCACCCGGATCCTGCGGGGCAGGTACTCGGCCGCGAGGTGTTCGGTGAGGTACCGCACGCACTCCTTGGAGAACCGGTACGAGTGACCGGTGACGCTCTCATCCAGGGCCACGGCGTCGAGCGCCACCTCGGTGTCGGCGGCCAGGGCGAAGGCCCGTACCGCCGGCAGGTTCCGCTCCCAGGCGGTGGCCACGGCCGAGGACAGGTTGACGACGCAGCCTCCTTCCCGGATCGCCGGTGCGAGAGCGGCGGTCAGTTCCCGCAGGCCGAAGACGTTGACGCCGAGCACCGTCCGCCAGGGCGCCGTTCCGGGCACCCCGGCGATGTTGGCGAGCCCCGCGAGCCCGTCCGGCGCGGCGGCCAGTACGCTCCGCGCGGCCATGTGCGCGCCGGCGGGCGTGGACAGGTCGGCCCGCACGAAGGTCCCCGCGAAGGACTCGGGCACCGATCGGTCGATTCCGACGACGGGCAGGCCCCTGCCGGCGAGCAGACGGGCGGCCGCCGCTCCGATGCCGGAGGCGACCCCGGTCACGACCACGGGCAACTGCGTGTTGTTCGTCATGGCTCTCACTTGTTCGTCGGCGGAATGTACGGATGACGAATGACCAGGGGTCCGCGGGCCGAGCCTCCGGGTGAAGCGGCGTCCGTGACAAGCCCACTTTCCACCCTGTGGAAAACTCCGCGGCGCTCAGGGGTGAGCCGGCAGCCGTGACACGGTCCGCTTTCCACTGAGTGGATGACCTGCTTGCCCAAGGTGTGACCTGCGGGGATCGTGACATCCCGTCCCCTCCCCCGACCAGGAGCACGCCGATGGCCCAAGAGACGTACGCCGTACACGACCCGGCCACGCTGGAGCCGGTCGGCCGGGCCCCGGTGCACGGCGAGGACGAGGTACGGCAGGCGATCGCCGCCGCGCGGGCCGCCGCACCGGCGTGGGCCGCGGACCGCGCGGCCCGGCGGGCCGCGCTGCACGCCTGCGCGGACCTCGTCCGCGCCCACGAGGACGAACTCGGACGGCTGCTGTCCCTGGAACAGGGCAAGGTCCTGGCCGAGGCCGTCGGCGAGTTCCGGGTCGGCGCCGGGCTGCTGGACCACTACGCCGCGCTCGCCTGGGCCGAGGTGGAGCGGCTGCCCGACCGGGCCGACCGCAAGGTCGAGGTGCACTACCGGCCCGTGGGCGTAGTCGGCACCATCACGCCGTGGAACTTCCCCATCTCCCTGCTGTGCGTGAAACTCGCCCCCGCGCTGACCGCCGGGTGCACCGTCATCGCCAAGCCCTCCGCCACGACACCGCTGTCCACCATGGCGCTGGTCGACCTCATGAACCGGGTCCTGCCCGCCGGTGTGCTGCAGTACCGCACCAGCCCCGGCCGCGCGGTCAACGTGGCGCTGAGCGCCCTGCCCGGCGTCCGGAAGATCTCGTTCACCGGGTCGACGGAGGTCGGCACCGCGGTGGCCGCCCAGGCGGCCGCCACGGTCAAGCGCGTCACCCTGGAACTCGGCGGGAACGACCCCGCGATCGTCCTGCCGGACGCGGACGTCGAGACGACCGCGTCCGGCATCGTCGGTTCGGCCTTCCGCAACGCGGGGCAGGTGTGCATGGCCGTCAAGCGGGTCTTCGTGCCGCGCGGCCTGCGGGACGAACTGGTCGAGGCCATGGCCGAGGCCGTCGCCCGGCACCGGCTCGGTCACGGGGTGGCGGCCGGGTCGACCATGGGCCCGATGCACTCGGCCGCCCAGCACGGCATCGTCCGCGGCCTGGTCGACGGCGCCGTCGCCGCCGGGGCGCGGGTCGCGGCGGGCGGCGGACGCGGCTGCGACCTGCCCGGTCACTTCCTCGAACCGACGATCGTCACGGACGCCGAGGTCGGCATGGACCTCGTCGACGCCGAGCAGTTCGGCAACGCCCTGCCGGTCGTGGCCTACGACGACCTCCGGACGACGATCGACGGCCTGAACGCACAGGACTTCGGGCTCGGCGCCTCGGTGTGGTCGCCGGACCTGGACCGCGCCCACGCGGTGGCGGCGGACATCGAGGCCGGCACGGTCTGGATCAACCAGCACACCCAGGTGGAGCCGGACGCCCCGTTCGGCGGCTGGAAGGCCTCCGGCCTCGGACGTGAGCGCGGCCGCTGGGGACTGGAGGAGTACCTCGAACCCCGGACCGTCAACGCCCGTCCCCACCACACCCCGGCACCGCACGAGGCGGCCCCCGTAACGGAAGGACAGCGTCGGTGACCGACACCACGTCCGCACAGCGCGGCATGGACCTCATCACGCTCGGCGTCGCCGCCGGGCCCGCCATCCGAGGCCCCGAGCACGGCATCGCCAGCGCGGTCGTCGTCGACGACGTCTTCTACCTCGTCGACTTCGGCATCGGCTGCACCCGTGCCGCGGGCGAGGCCGGTCTGCGGGGGCAGCGGTTCCGGGCGGGATTCATCACGCACCTGCACTCCGACCACGTGATCGAGCTCCCGGGGTTCCTGCTGTGGAACTGGGGGCGGCCGGTGAACGGCTTCTCCACTCCGGTCGACATCATCGGCCCCGGCCCCGACCCGGACGACGGCACCCGGCACCTCGCCGGTACGGACCGCCTCGTGGCCTCCGTTCTGGACGCGTTCTCCTACGACATCGCCATCCGGGCGGGCGACGAGGACCGGCCGCCGCTGGCGGACCTGGTGCGCGCCTCGGAGGTGGCCGCCCCGGCCAGGGGCTCGGCTGCCGCCGGGGAACCGTTCGAGGTGTACGCCGACGAGCGGATCACGGTGACCGCCGTCCTGGTGGACCACCCGCCGGTGCACCCGGCCCTCGCCTACCGGATCGACTCCGCGTACGGGTCGATCACGTTCTCCGGAGACACGGCCGAGTCGGCGAACCTCGCCCGGCTGGCCGAGGG
This sequence comes from Streptomyces sp. NBC_01788, assembly GCF_035917575.1. GTDB lineage: Bacteria > Actinomycetota > Actinomycetes > Streptomycetales > Streptomycetaceae > Streptomyces. Next base: position 2,724,924 of record NZ_CP109090.1, read on the forward strand.
CACCGATATCCTCGTCCACGAGGCCGTCAACCTCGGCTTCTACCGCAGCCGTGGCTTCTCCGCGGCCTTCCTGGCCCACCAGGAGAACTCGCACACCCCGCCGGCCGGGGCGGGCCGGATCGCCAAGGCCGCCGGAGCGCGGCGCCTGGTGCTGTCCCACTTCGCGGGGTTGGCGGACGCCGAGTACTGGCGTGCCGAGGCCGCGTCGACGTACGACGGCCCGATCGACGTCGCCACGAGCGGCGCGCGGTTCTCCGTCGCCACGGATCCCGCGGTCCGCGCGGGGATTTGAACGGGCGTACGTGGGTGTCGGCGGGTGCCGACAGGTGTGGAACGGCGCGGGAAGGAAGCGGGAGAACGGCATGGGCTCGGACAGTGGCCGGGGACGCGAGGACGGGAACGGCGGGGTCGGCGGGGACGGCGGGGAGAAGGAACCCGACTACCGGTTCACGCTCGCCAACGAGCGCACTTTCCTGGCCTGGATCCGTACCGGTGTCAGCCTGCTCGCGGCGGCGGTGGCGGTGCGGCAGCTCGTACCGGCCTTCACGATCCCGCACGCGCGGGAACTCCTCGCGGTCGTGTGCGCGCTGCTGGCCGTCGTGATCACGGGTGGGGCCTATCCGCACTGGCGGCGCGTCCAGCGAGCGATCCGGCGTGACGCGCCGCTGCCCGGCTCCTGGCTGCTGCCCGTGCTGGCGACCGTGATCACGGCCATCGCGTCGTTCACCACGGTGCTGGTCTGGGCCGGCGGGCCCGCGTGAGGCGGCGGGACCCGGGACTGCAACCCGAGCGCACCCGCCTCGCCTGGCGGCGGACGACCATGTCCCAGACGGTGGGTGCGCTGCTGCTCGTGCACACGGCGGCGAGCGGCTCCTCTCCGCTGGGCTGGGCGTGCGCGGTCTGCGCGGCCACGGCCACGGCCGTGACCTTCCTCGTCGGCGGCATGCGGCGGGAGACCGCGCCTCCGCCGCCCGCGGCGATGGCCCTGACCGCGGCGACGACGGTCGCCACGGCCCTGATCAGCCTGCCCTTGCTGCTGACCGGCGGGGCGTGAGCCGCAGGCTCCGCCGCCGGATCCGCCGCCCTACGACGCCTGCCGCGCGCGATGTGCCGGCCCGCGAGCTCCTACCGGGGTCCTTACCGCGAATCGCCGACCTCGCACGGCACCCGCGGCGCACGCGCCCTTGCGTCACGACGCCCGTCCGGCGGACACCCGCACCGCAAGCGCCCGTCCCGCGAACACCGGCGCCGCGCGAGCGCCCTTCCGCGAACGCCAGCCCCGCGCGAGCGCCCTTCCGCGAACGCCAGCCCCGCGCGAACACCCTTCCGCGAACACCGGCCCCGCGCAAGCGCCCTTCCGCGAACACCGGCCCCGCGCGAACACCCTTCCGCGAACACCGGCCCCGCGCGAACACCCTTCCGCGAACACCGGCCCCGCGCGAACACCCACGCCCCGAACGCCGGTCCGCCCGAGCCTCCGTCACCGCCAACGCCCGACCCACGCGTATGCCCATCCCGCCAGCCCCTTCGCCGCCAACGCCCGCGTCCCAGGCGGTTGCCCGCACCACCAACCCCCGCACCGCCAACGCCCGCGTCCCGCGCGTATGCCCGCACCGCGAGAACTCCCGCACCACCGAGGCCCCGCGTCCCGGGCGTATGCCTGCCCCGCACGAACTCCCGTACCGCCAACACCCGCGTCCCAGGCGGATGCCCGCACCGCCGACGCCCGGCCGCGCACCCCCGTCCCTGTGAAGCGCCCATCCCACGCGAACGCCGGCGCCCGACCCGGGCGAACCGCCGCACCGCCGACGCCGCACCGCGAACGCGGGCCTGCCTGCGCCCGGCGGCAGGGCCCAGGCCCCCGCCTTGCTCGGCCGTGCCGGCGCTACGCGGCCAGGCGGCCCGCCTCCCGGGCGATGCTTCGGGCGGCGATCTGCAGGACCGGGACGATCCCGGCCGGTCGGGGGCGCGTTCCGACGGTGACCACGCCGAGGGCCGCGATGACACCGCCGCCGACGGCGGTGACCGGCACCGCGATGCCGTGCGCCCCCTCGACCGCCTCCTCCAGGGTCATGGCGTAGCCCTTGCGACGGACCTGTTCGAGTTCACGGCGCAGCCGGGTCGGGTCGATCACGGTGTGCGGGGTGAGCCGCTGCGGGTTGGCCAGGGCGGCCCGCGCGAGTTCCGGCGGTCCGTAGGCGAGGAACGCCTTCCCTCCGGCACTGGCGTGCAGGGCGAGGCGGTCGCCCACCCGGTGCAGGGCCGGACCTGGCTGGGTCCCGGAGATCCGTTCGAGCAGCAGGGCGTGGGCGCCGTCGAGGACGAAGAGGTTGACCACGTGCTTGGTCAGGAAGAGCACGTCGTGCATGTAGGGCGCGGCCAGTTCGGCGAGGCCGTGGTGGCTCTCGGACAGCAGCCCCAGGGACCACAGCTTGTGGCCGATGCGGTACCGGCCACCGGTCCGCAGCAGGCCGCCCCACTCGACGAGCTCACGGACGAGCCGGTGGCAGGTGGCCACCGGCAGCCCGCTGCGGCGGGAGATGTCGCTCAGGGACAGCTCGTAGTGCTCCGAGTCGAAGGTGTCCAGGATCCTCAGCGCACGGGCGGCGACGGATTTCGGCGCCGCCCCCGCGGATCCCGCCGGCAACGCCTCCCGCTCGGTGGGCCGCTTGTCCTGAGAGCTCATGAAACCGCACAGTACGACCCGTGGGAGGCGAAGGAAAGCCCTCGGGAAATTCCGGGAAGCCGCAGGTCGGAATAGCGGTGAGCAGGGACACGTCGACCAGGGCGCCCATGACGGTTTCTACTGAGTGGAAAGCCTCGGGGAAAGGCGCTCCGCGCTACCTAACATTCCCGCACCGGTGCGACACGGTTCGCCCGGCCCCCGAGGACCACGTGAGAAAGCAGGCTTCAGATGGGCGGACTCAGTGCGCGCGCGGACCGCCGCGGCGTCGGGGCCAGCACCCGCGAGGTGATCGCGGAACGCGTGGACCGGATCGCCGACGGTGTCGTCTCCCTGGTCCTCGTGACCCCGGACGGGTCGCCCTTCCAGCCGTGGGAGCCCGGCGCCCACATCGACGTCCACCTCGGCGACCAGTACGTGCGGCAGTACTCCCTGTGCTCCTCCCCCGACGACCTGTCGCACCTGCGTGTCGCCGTCCTCGACGTCCCCGGCTCGCGGGGCGGCTCCCGCTGGATCCACGGGAACGTACGCCCCGGCGACACGCTGGAGATCTCCGAGCCGCGCAACAACTTCCCGGTCAGGGACTCCCGGAAGTACCTCTTCCTGGCCGGCGGCATCGGCATCACCCCGATCATCCCGATGATCGAGCGGGCGGCGGAGGCGGGCAAGGACTGGCGCCTGGTCTACGGCGGACGGTCGCGCGGCAGCATGGCCTTCGCCGAGCAGCTGGTCGGCACGTACGGCGACCGGGTCGACGTCGTCGCCGAGGACGAGCGCGGCCGCATGGACCTGGCGGGCGTGCTGGCCCTGCCCCGGGCCCACATGCTGGTGTACGCCTGCGGGCCGGGCGGGATGCTGCGCGCGGTCGAGGACCTGTGCATGGGATGGCCGCCCGGCTCACTGCACACCGAGCGGTTCGCGGCGACCGCGCTGGGCCCCGGGTCCGTGGCCGAACCGTTCGAGGTCGAACTCGCACGCAGCGGGAAGACCGTTTCGGTGCCCACCGACCGCACGATCCTGGAGGCGGTCGAGGACGTCGGTGTCCGCGTGCTGTCCTCGTGCCGGCAGGGCCTGTGCGGCACCTGCGAGACCACCGTCGTCTCGGGCGAGCCGGAGCACCGGGACGCGGTGCTCACCCAGGACGACCAGGACGGGGGCGCGACCATGATGATCTGCGTCTCCCGTGCGGCGGCGGGCTGCGGCCGACTCGTCCTCGATCTGTGACAGACCGGCACCGAAAGAGGTTCTCTTCATGACCATCGCACCTGCCGAGGGCGTCGTCACGCTCCCGGACGACCCCTTCTCCCCGGCGAACATCGCGGACCCCTGTCCGATGCTGACGCGGCTGCGCGAGGCCGGCCCCGTGACCTGGCTGGAGAAGTGCGGCGCGTACGCGGTCGCCGGCTTCGAGGAGGTCTACGAGGTCCTCACCGACTTCGAGACGTACTGCTCCTCCGGCGGTCTCGGCCCGCGCGACATCCGCGAGGACGCGGGATGGCGCCCGCCGAGCATCCTGGAGTCCGACCCGCCGATCCACACGGTCATGCGGCGCGCGCTGACCGGCGTCATCAACCCGGCGACGGTACGGCCGCTGCGGGAACGTTTCACCGGACCTGCCGAGGAGATCGCCGACGAGCTCGTCGCCCGCCGCGAGTTCGACGTGGTCAAGGACCTGGCGGAGAAGTACCCGCTGCGAGTCTTCCCCGACGCGGTCGGCATCCCCCAGGAGGGCCGGGAGAACCTGCTGCCCTACGGCAACATGGTCTTCAACGCGTTCGGCCCGCAGAACGAGATCTTCGACCTGGCCTTCGCCCACGCCGACGAGCACAGCGCCGCGATCCTGCGCAACTGCGCCCGGGAGAACCTCGACGACACCGGCTTCGGCGCGCGCATCTGGGACCGCGTGCAGGACGGTCTGATCACCGCCGAACAGGCCGCGCTCCTGGTGCGGGCCCTGCTGTCCGCGGGGGTCGACACCACCGTCTTCGGGATCGGCAACACCCTCGCCTGCCTGGCGCGTTCGCCCCGGGCCTGGGCGGCACTGCGCGAGGACCCGTCCCTCGCCAAGTTCGCCGTGGACGAGGCGCTGCGCCTGGAGTCCCCGTTCCAGAAGTTCCACCGGACGACCACGGCGCCAGGCGTGCTGGGCGGCGTCCACATCCCGGCGGGCGCCAAGGTGCTGCTCTTCATCGGCGCCGCCAACCGCGACCCGCGCAAGTGGGGCGCGAACGCCGACACGTACGACCTGGACCGGCAGGCGTCCGGCCACGTCGCGTTCGGCATGGGACTCCACCAGTGTGTCGGGCAGCCCATCGCCCGGCTCGAGATCGAGCTCGTACTCAAAGCCCTCGCCGCCCGCGTCGACACGATCGAACTCACCGGCGAGCCGGTCCCGCTGACCCACAACGTCCTGCGCGGATTCGCCTCCCTGCCCGTCCGGGTCACACCGCGGTCCTGACCACCGCGCCGCCCCCTTCTCCATCCCGTCCGGCCCTCTGCCCCGGCCGGCCTTCTCGCCCCGTCCGGCCCTCTCCCGGCCGCGCGGCCTTCTCCGTCCCGTCCGGCCGCGACAAGGCTCAGGCCTCGCGCGTCCCGTACCGGCCCCGCGCCCGACGACGGGTACGGGTCACGGCTTCCAGGAGCCGTCGGCAGCCCGCCGGCGGCTCCGCCCCTCCCTCTTCGCTCCCAGCGGTCCGTTCGCGACCGTCTCCGCTCCGGAGGCTTCCATGACGCAACACCTCGCCACGCCGCCATCGGCCCCATCGGTTCCGGACCCCGCGGATCCCCGCCACTGGACCCCCAGGAAGCGCACGTCCTACGGCTGGCTGACGGCCGTCCTGCTGCTGGTCCTGATGATGATCAGCTGGGCGGACAAGGCCATCCTCGGCATCGTCGCCGTACCGGTGATGCGGGATCTGCACATCACCCCCGAGCAGTTCGGTCTGCTCGGCAGCGCGGTGTTCTTCCTGTTCGGTGTCGCCCAGCTGGTCGCCGCGCCGATCGCCAACCGTGTGAAGTCGAAGTGGATCCTGCTGGCCCTGTGCCTCATCTGGGCCTTCGCCCAGGTGCCGGTCTTCGTCTTCGCGTCGCTGCCCGCACTGTGGTTCAGCCGGGTCCTGCTGGGCGCCGGCGAGGGCCCGCTGGCCCCGATGATGATGCACTCCGTCTACCAGTGGTTCCCGAAGAAGAAGGGGGCCACGCCCGCGGCTCTCGCCGCCTCCGGCGTGACGCTCGGCATCGTCTGCTTCGCGCCCGTGCTCTCCTGGATCGCGGCCGACTTCGGCTGGCAGGCGACCTTCGTCTTCCTCGCGTTCATCGGCGTGGTGTGGGCGGTGCTGTGGCTGGTGCTGGGGAAGGAGGGGCCCTACACCTCGGAGCAGGCCGAGCACGAGATGGAGGGGACGGCGCCCGTCGACCCCGGTCGCACCGCTCCCGTCGCGCAGCCCGTGAAGTACCGGCGCTCCTTCCTCACCCCGTCGTGGCTCCTCGCCGTGCTCTGCTCCTTCCTCGGCTACTGGACCTTCGCCCTGGCCACGTCGTGGCTGCCCACGTACTACGAGAAGGTCATGGGATACGGCACCCAGCAGGCCGGATCGATGATCGTGTTCCCCGCGCTCTGGGGCACCGTCGCCACGGTCGGGCTCAGCTGGATCACCCAGGTCCTCGACGGCCGCGGTGTCCCGACCCGGGTCTCGCGCGGGGTCGTCCTCTCCTCCGCCACCGTCTTCAGTGGTCTCACCCTGCTCCTCGGCGCCCTCGTCCCCGACGACACCGTGCGCATCGTCGCCTTCACCTTCGGATTCGGCACCGCTCCGGCCCTGTTCGCGGTGACCTACCTGGTCGCGGCCGAGATGACCACGGTCGGCCAGCGCGGCGCCGTCCTCCAGGTGACCAACGCCCTGCTCAGCACCGGCGGCCTGTTCGCTCCCGCCATCACCGGATTCCTGGTCGGCTCGGCGGCCACGAGCGCGCTGGGCTTCACCCACGCCTTCGTGCTCACCGCCGTGCTGCTGCTGGCCGTGGGCGCCCTGTCGATGGCCTTCATCAACCAGCAGCGGGATCGTGCCCGGCTGGGCCTCGCCGACTGAGCACGGGCCGCCCCGGCCGGGTCTCCGGCCGGGGCGGCCCGTACCACCCTTGGTACAGACAGGGCTTGTCGATCAGGGACAATGGGCGCCATGAGCGTTCGCAACCAGTCATCCGAGCAGTCCGTCGCGGCTTCCCACCGGGCCGGCTTCGCCTGCTTCGTGGGCCGCCCCAACGCGGGCAAGTCCACCCTCACGAACGCTCTGGTCGGGCAGAAGGTGGCGATCACCTCGAACCGGCCGCAGACGACGCGGCACACCGTGCGGGGCATCGTCCACCGCCCGGAGGCACAGCTGATCCTGGTGGACACACCGGGCCTCCACAAGCCGCGCACCCTGCTGGGAGAGCGGCTGAACGATGTCGTACGGACCACCTGGGCCGAGGTCGACGTGATCGGCTTCTGCCTGCCGGCCGACGAGAAGGTCGGCCCCGGTGACCGGTTCATCGCCAAGGAGCTGGCCGGCATCAAGAAGACGCCCAAGGTCGCGATCGTCACGAAGACGGACCTGGTGGACTCCAAGACGCTCGCCGAGCAGCTGATCGCGATCGACCAGCTGGGCAAGGAACTGGGGATCACCTGGGCGGAGATCGTGCCGGTGTCGGCGACGGCCAACAAGCAGGTGGACCTGCTGGCCGACCTGCTCGTCCCGCTGCTGCCCGAGGGGCCCGCGCTCTACCCCGAGGGCGACCTCACGGACGAGCCCGAGCAGGTCATGGTGGCCGAGCTGATCCGGGAAGCGGCGCTGGAGGGTGTGCGGGACGAACTTCCGCACTCCATCGCGGTGGTGGTGGAGGAGATGCTGCCCCGTGAGGACCGGCCCGCGGACAAGCCGCTGCTCGACATCCACGCCAACGTGTTCATCGAGCGGCCGAGCCAGAAGGGCATCATCATCGGCCCCAAGGGGAAGCGGCTGAAGGAAGTCGGGATCAAGTCCCGCAAGCACATCGAGGCGTTGCTGGGGACACCGGTGTTCCTCGACCTTCACGTGAAGGTCGCGAAGGACTGGCAGCGGGACCCCAAGCAGCTGCGCCGCCTCGGCTTCTGAGAGCCCCGGTAAGGGCGCCCAGGGCCTTCTTCGCGCCCTTCGCGTTCAGGTCGATGAAGACCGGGGTCGTGTTCAGGGGGGTCGTGTAGGCCGGGAGGGTGCGGGGGCCCTGGAGGGTGCGGGCGTGGGTCACGTCGTACCAGGTGCCCGGGGGCAGGTGGACCGGGCGGCTGGGGGCGTCGGTCAGTTGGGGGGCCGCCAGGATCGCGGGGCCCAGCATCCACTCGTCGGTGATCGTGTACGCCTGCTCGTCGTGCGGGAAGTCGAAGAAGAGCGGGCGCATGATCGGGTCGCCGGTGCGCAGTGTGTTCCTGACCTGGTCGCGGATGTAGGGGGCGAGGCGGCCGTGGCGGGCGATGGCCTCGCGGTAGAGGCCGGCGGTCCGCGCGTCGTACACCACCTTCCGGCCGGTCGTCACATCGACGGTGTCGACGGGTGACGTGGACGAGTACATGAGCGGCATCAGCGACGCGGCCTGGGCCCAGCGGACCAGGACCTGACCGGTGGGGGCTGGCTGACCGCTGGAGCCGCCGATCATGTCGGTGGTCACGAAGGGGTAGCCGATGGTGGAGATGGCGAGGTTCTGCGTCACGGCGGCCCGCAGGGAGTTCCACCCGGTGCCCTTGTCGAGCTGGCGGGTGACGAACCCGGCCCGGTGCGCGGTGGTGTCCCAGTGGACGCGGATGCCGACGCCCTGGAGGTCGAACTTGTCGGCGAGCTGAGCGCCGAGGCGCTGGTAGTCGGTGGGCTGGTGACCGGCGCGGGGAACGCACCGCTCGTCGAAGAAGCGGGTGTCGAACTTCAGCCCGTCGACGCCGTAGGTGCTCATCAGGCCGCGGAGCCGGCCCTCGTACCAGGCCCTGGCCTCCGGGTTGGCGAGGTCGACGATCCCGGCGGTGCCGTTCCACCAGGTGACCCGGCACGGCTCGGCGGGATCGGCGGCGGTGCCCAGCAGATAGCCGTGGTCGGCCGCGTACCGGTACTGGTCGGAGTCCAGGTTGATCCACAGCGTCACCCAGAGGCCGAAGTCGAAGCCGAGGCCGTGGATCCGGCGGGACATCGCCCCGGGGTCCGGGTAGGCCTTCGGGTCGAAGGTCATGTTCCCGTAGTCGGACTCCCACTTGTCGTCGAGCTGGAGCGTGTGCCCGGTGATCCCGTGGTCGTGCAGGTCCTGCGCGTAGCCGAGGAGCCTCGCCTGGTCGACGTGGGTGTAGAACTGCGCCCAGGAGTTCCACACCGGCTCGGCGTACTGCCGCGGGGTGGCGTCGCTCTTGTCCGGCTTGCCGACGACGCCGACGTAGTCGCGGTAGACCCCCAGCGGCGTGGACTCGACGAAGACGGTTGCCCGGTAGGGGCCCGCGGACTCGATGTCGAAGCGGCCGAGGCCGTCCTCGTCCTGGTTGATGGCCACGTTCATGACGTGCCCGGTGTCCACGTGCAGTCCGGCCGCGGAGGACGTGTACCAGAACGGGTCGACCATGTAGTAGGAGGCGGGCCCGAAGGCCGGGTCGGCGACCTGCCCGCTGTCGAGCGGCCAGGGCTGGTCGGTGGCGGGGCCGCCGTGCGGGGTCCGGGTCTCGCCGTGGCCGTACCAGTGGCCGGCGGAGGACAAGTCGTAGGCGAGGCCAAGGCGTTCGGGGGCGGCGCCGACGACCTGCCAGTCGAGCCGGTAGCGGTCGGCGGACGGGGTGACGCGGGCCCGTACGGTGGCGCCGGGCGCAGTCGTGGCGGCGGTGAGGGTGAGCGTGCCGTTCTTCCAGGTCCAGTCGGTGACGCGGGTGGCGTGCCGCCATGTGCCGGCGGTCCGGAAGCGCAGTGCTCCGGTGCCGCCTCCCGCGGTGGCCAGAACCGTGGCGCCCGAACGGGTGGTCGTCAGGGCGAGTTGATTCCTCGTCACCCGTAATGCGTAACCGGGGGTGGTGCGGTCCGCCGGTACGGTCAGGGTGAGCTGGTCCGGGGAGTGGGTGAGCCGGGGCGCGTGCGGGTCGGCGGCGGTCCCTTTCAGCGTCCGCGCCCGGGCCGGTTCCGGCACGGTCAACGCGACGGGCAGCGCGAGGACAAGGCCGAGGACGGCGAGGAGCACTCCGGGGCTGCGTGATGGTCTGCGCACGACGCGTGTCCTTCGACGGTGGGAGTCGGGAGGCCGGAGCTGCTTGCCTCACCGTGCTCGGTCGCGCCGATGATCGGACGGCGGACGTCACCTGTCAACGACCTTCCCAGTCAGGTCGTGGGCGGCTCGGCATGCGACCGCGCCGGTCAGGCCGGCCTGCGGAATCCGATCGTCGGCACGGCCCGGCGCCGCGGCCACGGCTCGACGCTCGCCTCGGGAATCAGGGCCTCCAGGAACGCGTACCGCCGCAGGGCCGCCGGGTCCTGGCCCTCGACCGACTGCACCCGGCGCCACCAGGCGGCGATCTCGGACCAGCCGGGGGCCGACAGGGAGCCGCCGAACTCCTGCACGGACAGGGCGGCGGTGAGGCCGGCGAAGGCGAGCCGGTCGGCCAGCGGCCAGCCGGCCAGGGTGCCGGTGACGAAGCCGGCCACGAAGACGTCGCCCGCGCCGGTCGGGTCCAGGGCCTCCACCGCGATGGCGGGCACCTCGGCGCTCTCACCCGTGCGCCGGTCGACCGCGTAGGCGCCCTCGGAGCCGAGGGTGACCACCGCGAGCGGTACGTACGCGGTGAGCGCGTGCGCGGCAGCGCGCGGACAGTCGGTGCCCGTGTAGCGCATGGCCTCCGCGGCGTTGGGCAGGAACGCCTCGCAGTGCTCCAGGTCGGACAGGGAGGCCAGGTCCCAGGCGCCGGTGTCGTCCCAGCCGACGTCACCGAAGATGCGCGTGCCCTCGGCCGCGGCCTGGGCGATCCACGGGGAACGCCGGCCCGGCGTCAGGGAGGACACCGCGGCCCGCGCGCGGGGCCGGCACGCCGGGGCGCCCTCCTGGAGGAACACGGCCTCCGGGGGCGGCTCGTGGCCGTGCGAGACCATGGTGCGCTCGCCCTCGTACGCCATGGAGACGGTGACCGGCGAGTGCCAGCCGGGCACGGTGCCGGACGGGGACAGGTCGATGCCCTCGCCCTGTTCCAGCGCGTCCCAGCAGTAGTCGCCGTAGTGGTCGTCGCCGAAGGCCGCCGCCAGGGACGTCCGCAGTCCCAGGCGGGCCAGCGCGGTCGCCATGTTGGCGACCCCGCCGGGGCTCGAACCCATCCCGCGCGCCCAGGACTCGGTCCCGCGCACCGGGGCGGATTCGAGTCCGGTGAAGACGATGTCGAGGAAGACGGTGCCCGTGAGGTACACGTCCCAGGGCGGGTCGTCCGCCGCGCGCAGTCCGGCCAGCGGGTCGACCGGGTGATCGACGTGGGCGTGCGGCGCCCCGACGATGTACTCCCGGCCGCCCCGGTCCTCCGGGCCGTCCCGGTCCTCCGGGTACTCCGGTCCCGCTTCGGCGGAGATCCCGGCGGACGTGTTGGACGCGGTCACGGTGCGCTCCCTGGCGTGGTGCTGGTCCGGCCAGTGTGCACCAGAGCGCCGACGACACGTCGGCGCTCGGGCCGGGAAGCGCCGACGCGCCTACCAGCGGGGGGTCGCCGGGGCGGTCCAGCCCGGTTCGGCGACGCGCATCGCCGCCGCGTCGTCGCGGTCGCGCAGCCGGCCGTCGTCCTCGGCCCAGCGGCGGTGCAGGAAGGCCAGCCTGTCCCGGTCGAGTTCGACTCCGAGGCCGGGGCCGTCGGGGACGGCGACCCGGCCGCCGTCGAAGGTGAGCCGCTCGGTCAGGACGTCCTCCGACTGCCAGGGGTAGTGGGTGTCGCAGGCGTGGTGGAGGCCGGGCACGGTGGACGCCACGTGGGTCATGGCGGCGAGGCTGATCCCCAGGTGGGTGTTGGAGTGCATCGACACGCCGACGCCGAAGGCGGCGCACAGGGCCGCGAGCTGCTGGGTGTTGCGCAGGCCGCCCCAGTAGTGGTGGTCGGAGAGCAGCACCTGCACCGCGTTCGAGGTGAACGCCTCCCTGATCTCGGCGAAGGTCGTCACGCACATGTTGGTGGCCAGCGGCACGCCGGTCCGGGCGGCCACCTCGGCCATGGCGGGCGTGCCGAGGGCGGGGTCCTCCAGGTATTCCAGGACGTCCCCGAGCTGCCGGGCCACCTCCACGGAGGTCTCCACCGACCAGGCCCCGTTGGGGTCCAGCCGCAGCGGGTGTCCCGGGAAGGCCTCCGCCAGGGCCCGTACGGCGGCGATCTCCTCCTCGGGCGGGAAGACGCCGCCCTTGAGCTTGAAGGAGGTGAAGCCGTGGCGTTCGGTGAACGCGCGTGCCTGCTCGACCACCCCCGCCGGGTCGAGCGCGGCGCCCCAGTCGTCCTTCTCGCAGGCGACGCCCTCCGGATGCCCGGCCCACTTGTAGAAGAGATAGGCGCTGTACTCGACGGAGTCGCGCACCTTGCCGCCGAGCAGCTCGTGCACGGGCAGGCCGAGCGCCTTGCCGAGGGCGTCCAGGCAGGCGACCTCGAAGCCGGACAGGACGGACAGGCGCAGTTTGTCGGCGGTCTGGACGCCGCGCAGCCCGCCGACGTCGACGGCGTTCTCCACCCGGGAGGCGTCCACGGCGACATCGAGGCCGAACAGGCCGTTCAGGTCGGTGATCCGGCGTCCCGTCAGCCGGTCGGCGAGCGGGCGGGCCAGTTCCAGGTACTTGGTGTCGCCGTAGGTCTCGCCGTATCCGGTGATGCCGTCCGCCGTCACCACCTCCACGATCAGGCGGGGTGTGTACGGCTGGTGGACGCCCTGGGTGTTCAGCAGCGGCGGGTCGGCGATCAGGATCGGGGTCAGCCGTACCTCGCTGACGGTCAGGTCGCCGGTCACAGGGCGGCTCCCACGATGTCGAGTCCCGCGGAGAGCAGTTCCCGCAGGTCGGCCAGGTCGGCGGGCGAGGGTTCGGTGAGCGGGGCCCTCACGGGTCCGACGGGGCGGCCGCGCAGCCGGGCGGCCGCCTTCACCAGGGACACGGAGTATCCGGGCACCCGGTCGCGCAGTTCGACGAAGGGGACGTAGAAGTCGCGCAGCAGTTTGTCCGCGGAGCCGGCGTCGCCGGATCGCAGCGCGGCGAAGAAGGCGTTCGCGATCTCGGGGGCGAAGGCGTGCACGGCGGAGGAGTAGGCGGCCACGCCGACGGTGGCGTAGGCGCGGGCCTGCATCTCGGCGGTGGGGGCGCCGTTGAAGAACAGGAAGCCCTCGGGGGCGGCGAGGGTGAGCCGCTGGAGGGCGTCGAGGTCGCAGCGGCCGTCCTTGAGGCCGATGACCGAGGGGATCCGCGTGATGCGCCGGAAGGTCTCCAGGCCGTACGCCACCTGTCCGCGCTGGTAGGCGATGAGCGGCAGCCGGGTGCGGGCGGCGAGCTGTTCGAGCTGGGCGGCCAGTCCGTCCTGCGGGGCGGCGACGAGGTAGTGCGGCAGGACGAGGAGCGCGTCGGCGCCGGCCTCCTCGGCGATGCGCGCGAACCGCGCGGCCTGCGCCCAGCCGTAGCCGGTGCCCGCCACCACGGGCACCCGGCCCGCCCCCTCCTCGACGGCGATCGAGACGACCCGGCGGTACTCGTCCTCGTCCAGGGAGAAGAACTCGCCGGTGCCGCAGGCCGGGAAGAGGGCGCCGGGTGCGGTGGCGAGCTGGGCGGCCAGATAGGCACGGCAGCCGTCGGGGTCGAGCGAGCCGTCGTCGTGGAACGCCGTCAGCGGGAAGGACAGCACGCCGTGCGCCATCCCGTCCCGCAGTCTGCGCACCACATCGGACGGACCCGCGGTGTTCGTCTCCGGACTCACCCTGGCCATCTCCCCACATAGACGCCATCCACGTATGGGAACGGAGTTTAGAAACGCGAACACGCTCCGTCAACGGGCGTGCGGGGAGCGGTCGTTGGCGAGAGGCCCTACGGGAACTCGTACGCCTCGACCTCGGCGAGGTACCGGCGGCGCCGCTCCTCGTCGTGTTCCAGGAAGGAGGCGAGGAAGGAGTTGCGGGCCAGTTCGCGCAGCCGGTCCTTGCCCAGGGCCAGGGTGTCGCGCACGGCGTGGAAGTTGTCGCCGACGTAGCCGCCGAAGTAGGCCGGGTCGTCGGAGTTGAGCGTGCACAGCAGGCCGGCGTCCAGCATGGCGGGCAGCGGGTGGTCGGCCAGCGTGTCGACCGCGCGGAGACGGACGTTCGACAGGGGGCACACGGTCAGCGGGATCCGGTCGCGCACCAGGCGGGCGACCAGCTCCGGGTCCTCCATGCAGCGCAGCCCGTGGTCGACGCGCTCGACGCCGAGCACGTCGAGGGCCTGCGCGATGTACTCCGGCGGGCCCTCCTCACCGGCGTGCGCCACGCGCCTCAGCCCGAGGGCGGCGGCGGCCTCGTACACCTCGCGGAACTTCGCCGGCGGGTGACCCGCCTCGGCCGAGTCGAGGCCGATCCCGGTGATCCGGTCGAGGTACGGCTTGGCTGCGTCCAGGGTCTCCATGGCCGACTCGGCGGACTCGTCGCGCAGGAAGCACATGATCAGCTGGGTGGAGACCCCGTGCCGCTCGCTGCGGCCCAGCGCCCGCCACAGTCCCTCGACGACCGTGTCCATGCCGACACCGCGGGAGAGGTGGGCCTGCGGATCGAAGAAGATCTCCGCGTGCCGGACGCCCTGCGCGGCGGCCCGCGCGAGATAGGCGTCGGCCAGGTCCTCGAAGTCCCGCTCGGTGCGCAGGACGGCCATGAGCTCGTAGTACAGGTTCAGGAAGGACTGGAGGTCCTCGAACCGGTAGGCCTCGCGGAGCGCTTCGGTGTCCGCGTACGGCAGTTCGACGCCATTGCGCGCGGCCAGCTCGAACGCGAGCTCCGGCTCCAGGGTGCCTTCGATGTGCAGGTGCAGTTCGGCTTTCGGCAGAGGCATCGGAACATCGTACGTCCCTGGTCAGCGCCGTTTCGGGACCGGCACTCTGAGCAGGTCGTACGCCACGGTCAGCTCGCCGTCGAACCCGGCCGCCCGTGCCTGCCGCTCGAACTCCTCGGGCCCGGTGTACCGCTGGCTGAAGTGGGTGAGGACCAGATGTCGCACACCGGCGTCCCGCGCCACCCGCGCCGCCTGACCAGCCGTCAGGTGGCCGTGCTCGACGGCCAGCGGCTCGTCCTCGTCGAGGAAGGTCGACTCGATGACCAGCAGGTCGCAGCCCTCGGCAAGCGCGTGCACGCCCTCGCACAGCCGGGTGTCCATGACGAACGCGAAGCGCTGTCCCGGCCGCACCTCGCTGACGGCCTCCAGCGGGACCCCGTCCAGGGAGCCGTCGCGCTGGATGCGGCCCACGTCCGGGCCCTTGATCCCGTGCGCGGCGAGCCGCTCGGGCAGCATGCGCCGCCCGTCCGGCTCGACCAGCCGGTAGCCGAAGGACTCCACCGGGTGGGAGAGCCGGCGGGCCTCGAAGGTGTACGCCGGGGTGGTCGCGAGGACGCCGTCGGCGTCGACCGGGACCTCGGTGAGCCCGACCGTCTCGCGGTAGGCGGTGGCGTAGCGCAGGCGGTCGAAGAAGCGCTTGCCCGAACGCGGGTAGTGCGCGGTGATCTCGTGCGGCACCCGGTCGAGGTTGATCCGCTGGATCACCCCGGCCAGGCCGAGGCTGTGGTCGCCGTGGAAGTGGGTGACGCAGATCCGGTTCAGGTCGTGCGCCGCGACCCCGGCGCGCAGCATCTGGCGCTGGGTGCCCTCGCCGGGGTCGAACAGGATGCCCTCGCCGTCCCAGCGCAGCAGGTAGCCGTTGTGGTTGCGGTGCCGGGTGGGCACCTGGCTCGCGGTGCCGAGGACGACCAGTTCACGTACGGACACGACGGCCTACCCGGGGGGCCACTGAAGGCCGCGGCCGCCGAGGACGTGGGCGTGGGCGTGCCAGACGGTCTGGCCCGCGCCGGAGCCGGTGTTGAACACGACGCGGTAGCTGTCCAGCTTGTCCTCGTCGGCGATCGTCTGCGTCTCACGCAGGACGTCCGCGGCGAGGGCGGGGGCCCCGGCGGCGAGGGCCGCGGCGTCCTTGTAGTGCGCCTTGGGGATCACCAGGACGTGGGTGGGCGCCTGGGGGTTGATGTCGCGGAAGGCGATGGTCGTCTCCGTCTCGCGGACGATCGTGGCCGGGACGTGTCCCGCGACGATCTTGCAGAACAGGCAGTCGTCCTGGGGTTCCCCTGCCATGCGGTGCCTCCTCGGTTTGATCCAGTACGGGCATGTTACCGAGCGCTGATTTCCAGGTTGCCCGGTGTTTCCCGGCGGGGGCGGGCGCGCAGCCCGGCGCTTGCGGAGTGCCGCCCGCGCCCACCCGTGCCGCCCTGGGGGTCCCCCTGCTCGAAGAGCTTGGGGGAGGCACGTATGCCCGCGGCTTATGGCAGACCGGGCGGAGTCTTCGCCGGTGTTGTCTCCAGTGCCTCCAGCGCGAGGCGGATCGCCTCGTCCAGGGGGGCGTCGAGGGCCGCCGCGTGGTCCTGCGGGCGCTGGGCCACCTCGATGTCCGGGTCCACGCCGTGATTCTCCACGCCCCACCCCTGACCCTCCAGCCAGAAGGCGTACTTGGGCTGGGTGATCAGCGTGCCGTCCACCAGGCGGTAGCGGCTGTCGATGCCGATCACGCCGCCCCAGGTGCGGGTGCCGACGACCGGTCCGATGCCGAGCGCCTTGATCGCCGCGTTGACGATGTCGCCGTCGGAGCCGGAGAACTCGTTGGCGACGGCGACGACCGGACCGCGGGGCGCGTCCTGCGGGTAGCTCTCCGGCTGCATGCCGCGCGGCAGGTCCCAGCCGACGATCCGCCGGGCCAGCTTCTCCACCACGAGCTGGGAGGTGTGGCCGCCGCGGTTCTCGCGGACGTCGACGACGAGTCCCTCGCGGGCCACCTCCACGCGCAGATCGCGGTGGATCTGCGCCCAGCCGAGGGCCTGCATGTCCGGTACGTGCAGATAGCCGAGGCGGCCGCCGGACCGCTCGTGGACATGGGCCCGGCGGCCGGCCACCCACGCGTGGTAGCGCAGGGGCTCCTCGTCGGCGACGGGGACCACGACCGCGTGCCGCGGGTCGCCCCCGCCGGCCGGCAGGACGGTCAGCTCGACCGGCTTGTCCGCCGTGCCGACCAGCAGCGGGCCGGGTCCGGCCACCGGGTCGACCGGCCGCCCGCCGACCGCGACGATCGCGTCCCCGGCGCGCACCGCGACGCCGGGCGCGGAGAGCGGGCTGCGCGCGTGCGGGTCGGAGGTCTCCGAGGGCAGGATCCGGTCGATGCGCCAACTGCCGTCCTCATGCCGGGAGATGTCCGCGCCGAGCAGTCCCTGCCGGGTGCCGTGCCCGTAGCCGCCGGCCGGTATGACGTAGGCGTGGGAGGTGCCCAGCTCGCCGTGCACCTCCCACAGCAGGTCGACCAGGTCGTCGTGGGTGGCGATCCGGTCCAGGACGGGCCGGTAGCGGTCGAGGACGCCGTCCCAGTCGACGCCGCCCATGTCCGGCCGCCAGAAGTGGTCCCGCATGACGCGGCCGGTCTCCTCGTACATCTGCCGCCACTCGGCGGCCGGGTCGACGGTCTGCCGGACGCGGCCGAGGTCGACGGTGATGTTGGAGTCGCTGTCCTCGTCGCCGGAGGCGCGCCGGTCGCTGGGCACGACCTTCAGCTTGCCGTCCGTCCACAGCAGGACCCGCTTGCCGTCGCCGCTGACCGCGAAGTGGTCGGCGTCGGCGGCGAGGTGCTCGATGCGCTGCTGGAGGAGGTCGTAGCGCTCCAGCTCGGTCTTCGGGTCGGGGTCGTCCGGCGTGGCGCGGGAGGCACCGAGGACTCCGCGCACCGGGTGCCTGAGCCAGAGCACACCGTCCTTGGCGGCGCGCAGGTTCGAGTAGCGGGCGGCCTCGACCGGGAAGGGCACGATGCGGTCGGCCAGGCCCTCCAGGTCGATCCGGGTCGCCGGGACGCCCTCGCTGTCCGGGGTCTCCTCCTTGTCGGGCGTCTCGAAGGGCCGGCCGTGCCGCTGCGGGCCGAACGGCGAGGGGGTCGCCGCGGCGAGCGTGATCAGGTGCGGGCGGGAGCTCTCGACGAACGCCAGGTCGAAGACGTGCTCGTCGTAGACCGGGTCGAAGGAGCGGTGGGAGAGGAACGCGAGGTGCTTGCCGTCGAGGGTGAACGCGGGCGCGTGGTCCCGGAAGCGCAGCGGGGTCGCGTCGGTGACCGACAGGTCGGTGGTGTTGGCGAGGCGGAGCTGGCTGAGGGGGCGCGGGCCGGGGTGCGACCAGGCCAGCCAGGCGGAGTCGGGGGAGAAGGCGAGGTCGCACACGTCCCCGTGCTCGCTGCGGTCGACCTCGCGCACCTCGCCGCTCTCACGTTCGACGAGCAGCAGCCGGCCGTCGTGGGAGGCGACGGCGACGCGGCTGCCGTCGGGAGCGGTGACGAGTTCCAGGACACGGCCCAGTTGCCCGGCGCCCAGCCGGCGCGGGGTCGCGCCGGGCGCGAGTCCGGTGGCGGGCGCGAACTCCAGGGCGTCGTCGCCCTCGGCGTCCGTCACCCACACCACCCACTCCTCGCCCTCGGCGCGGAAGGTGCGCGGCAGCCGGGTGCGTACGCCGGGCTCGGCGGCGAGCGCGCGGGTGGGACCGGAGCGGTGGGTGACCCAGTGGACGGCGCCGCGCACGGCGACCGCGCTGCCGCGCGCGGTGTGGTCGGGGGACGCCGAGCCGAACCAGTGGGAGGCGCTCAGCGGATAGGGCTGGAGGTCGACGCGCGGCCCGCCGAGCCGGATGTCGATCCGGCGCGGCTCGGCGCCGTCCAGGTCGTCGAGGAGCCACAGTTCACCGGCGCTGGAGTAGACGACCCGGGTGCCGTCGGTGGCCGCGTGCCGCGCGTAGAACCCCTCCAGGGGGGTGTGCCTGCGCAGGTCGGAGCCGTCGGCGAGGGAGGAGTACAGCGCTCCGGTGCCCTCGTGGTCGGAGAGGAACGCGATCCTCCCCCAAGCTCTCGAGTCCGCTCGACCAGGGGGTACCCCCATCCCCACCCACAGCGGGTATTCGAGGTTGCCGTCCAGTGCCTCGTGCAGCCGGACGAACTCCCCCGTGTCCTCACGGTCGATCCACAGCTTGCCCGCCGCGCCGCCCCGGTACCTCTTCCACCAGGCCGCCTCTCGGCCCATCGGCGCGGACAGCAGCACGGTGTGCGGGCCGTGGGCGACGTCGCCGACGGGCCCGTACGGCAGGGTGGTGGCCGGTCCGCCGTCGAGCGGGACGGCGCGCGCCCAGGTGCGGCGGAGACTGGCCTGGCCCTGGGTGCTGAGCGCGAGGACCTCGCCGTCCGGGGTCCAGCCGCGCACCTGTGTCCTCGTACTCCCCCAGTACGTCAGGCGTCTGGCGGGGCCGCCGTCGACCGGGGCGATGTGCGCCTCGGGTGCGCCGTCGCGGGTGGAGGTCCAGGCGACGAAGGCGCCGTCGGGCGAGATACGGGGGTGGTTCACCGGCACGTTGTCCGCGCTGACCCGCCATGCCCTGCCGCCGTCCAGCGGCGCGAGCCACACGTCGTCCTCGGCGGTGAAGGCGACCAACTCGCCCCGCAGATGCGGGAACCGAAGATACGAGAACGAGGCGGACGAGGCGGAGAACACGGACGCGGACGACGATGTGGGCTGAGTCACGTGATCACCCTACGCAGGGGCGGCGGCCACGGACAGGGGGCGAACGGCCTCCCCGCGCGCGAACCGGCGGCCGTGCCGTCTCACTTGCCGCGCACGGGCCAGCAGGTGGGATCGCCCTGGCACCAGATCGTCCGCGTGACCGTCACCGTGACCCCCGGCTGCGGCTGCCCTTGGGTGGGCCGGTAGGTGACGGGTGGCCGGTACGTCGGCCCGGTCGTGGCGTCGCAGTCGCCGAGGCCGCGCACGTGAAACCACTCCTTGCCGCCCACCGAGGCGGTCAGGTCCCCGCGCACGCAGGCTCCGTCGACGGCCCGGGTGACCTCCCCGGTGACGGTGATCCTCCGGCCGTCCTTCGTCTCGCCCACGCAGTCCACGGAGACCACGGTGATCTCGGACGCCGAAGGCGCCGGACTTCCCGCCGCGCGTGTCCGGCCCCCGTCGCCGTCCCTGCCCGTGCAGTTGAGCCAACTCACGGAAGCGTGCCGCCGGTTCAGTTCCGCCGTCGCCGTCCTGTCGGTCGTGTACGCCGCCGAGCCCGCGTTGAGCCCGCCGGGATCGCATGCGACGGCGCCGCCCGCGGCGACCACCGCGAGCACCGTCACGGCCCTCACCCGCCGCCTGTGCGGCAGGCGCCGAATCCGTCTCAATGCCCCCATGTACGGCAGCCTGCCACCGCCGCACCCAGGACGGTAGAGCGCATACGGCCACGCGCGCGCCGCGCACGCCCGCGCTCGTCCGGTCGGCCTCGGGACGTGCCCGGCCGGTCAGGACAAGCGGCTGATCAGGACCAGCGGCCGGTACGGCCCAGCAGCAGGGCGGTCGCCGCGGTGCCGGCGGTCGAGGTGCGCAGCACGGTGGGCCCGAGCACGTACGGCTTGGCGCCCGCGTCCCGGAACTGCGCCAACTCCTCGGGGGACACCCCGCCTTCGGGGCCGACGACCAGCACGATCTCGCCCCGGGCGGGGAGTTCGGCGGTGGCCAGGCGCTCCTCGCCGCTCTCGTGGAGCACGGCGGCGAAGTCGGCTCCGGCCAGAAGTGCGGCAACCTGTTTGGTCGTCGCCGCGTCCGCGACCTCGGGGAAGCGCACCCGGCGGGACTGCTTGCCGGCCTCGCGGGCGGTGGCACGCCATTTGCCGAGCGCCTTCAGACCCCGGTCGCCCTTCCACTGCGTGATGCAGCGGGAGGCGGACCACGGCACGATCGCGTCCACGCCGACCTCGGTCATGGTCTCCACGGCGAGTTCACCGCGGTCGCCCTTGGGCAGCGCCTGGACGACGGTGATACGGGGGGACTCCGGCGCTTCCTCGACGAGAGCCGTCAAGTCCGCGATCACCAGCCGGTCCTTGCCCTCGGCTGCCTTGACCACGCCCTCGGTCCAGCGCCCGCGGCCGTCCGTGAGCACCACGTCCTCGCCCGGCCGCAGCCGCTTGACCGAGACCGCGTGCCGCCCCTCGGGGCCGTCCAGCACGAACTCCGTGCCGATCAGCTTCAGTTCGTCGACGACGAACACCGGCGCGGTCATCGCGCGTCACCTCCTGCCGCCGGGCCCGCCGCCAACGCCGCGCGTGCCGCGTCGAGTTCGGCGAGCAGTACCTCCACGAGCTGTCCCGCGGGCAGTACGCGGGCCATCCGGTGGCCCTGGCCCGCCCACAGTGCCATGCCCTGCGCGTCCTTCGCCTTGCCGGCCGCCTTGCGCAGCGGCGCGGTGAGGTGGTGGACCTCCGGGTAGGCGGCGGGCGCGTAGGGGCCGTGCTCCCGCATGAAGCGGTTGACCAGTCCGCGGGCCGGCCGCCCGGAGAACGCCCGGGTCAGCTCCGTACGCGGGAACACCGGGTCGGTGAGAGCTTCCTTGTGCAGCTTGTGCGCGCCGGACTCGGGGGTGGCGAGGAAGGCCGTGCCGAGCTGGGCGGCGCCGGCGCCTGCCGCGAGCACGGCGGCGATCTGGCTGCCGCGCATGATGCCGCCCGTGGCGATGATCGGCAGGGCGACCGTCTCACGGATCTGCGCGACGAGCGAGAGCACGCCGATCCCGGCGCCGTCCTGTTCCGGCAGGTCGCGGTGGGTGCCCTGGTGGCCGCCGGCCTCCACGCCCTGGGCGATCACCGCGTCCGCGCCCGACCGGTCCACGGCGAGCGCCTCCTCGGTGGTGGTGGCGGTGGCGAGGACGAAGGTGCCGACCCGGTGCAGGGAGTCCACGACCTCGCGGGCGGGCACGCCGAAGTGGAAGGAGACCACCGGCACCGGGTCCTCGAGGAGCACGGCGAGCTTGGCGTCGTAGCCGTCGTCGCGTCCGGACTCCGGGTCGCCGAGTTCGGTCTCGTACCAGCCGGGCTCACCGGCGAGCTGGTGGGCGTAGAGGTCGACGGCGCCGGTCTCGGCGCTCTCCGGCTGCGGCATGAACACGTTGACGCCGAAGGGGCGGCCGGTCAGTCCGCGAAGCTGCTTGATCTCCTGGTACATGCCGTCGGCGGTCTTGTATCCGGCCGCGAGGAATCCCAGCCCGCCGGCGTCGGACACCGCCGCGGCGAGCGGCGGCACCGCGGGACCGCCCGCCATCGGCGCCTGCACGATCGGGTGCGGGAAGAGATCGGTCAGTGCGGAGGACATGACGGCATGTTGTCACGTCCGCCGGACGAGTCCGAATCCGGGCGACCTCCGGCATATGCCGGAGGAATCCCATTCCGGCGGACCACCGAACCGGTGGTCCGCCCCGGCCCCGCCTCAGCGACCGTTGAAGGCATCCTTCAACCGCGAGAACAAGCCTTGCTGCCCAGGCTGACTGCGCCTGCCCGGGGGACAACCCCCGGACCCCCGGCCGGCCCCCAGCCCCGCCTCAGCGACCGTTGAAGGCATCCTTCAACCGCGAGAACAAGCCTTGCTGCCCAGGCTGGAACTGCCCCTGGGCGCGTTCCTCGCCGCGCAGCTTGGACAGTTCGCGCAGCAGGCGCTCCTGCTCGGGGTCGAGCTTGGTCGGGGTCTGGACCTCGACGTGGACGATGAGGTCGCCCCGGCCGCCGCCGCGCAGATGCGTGACGCCCCGGCCGTGCAGCGGGATCGACTGGCCGGACTGGGTGCCCGGGCGGATGTCGACCTCCTCCAGGCCGTCCAGGGTCTCCAGCGGCACCTTGGTGCCAAGGGCCGCCGCGGTCATCGGGATGGTGACCGTGCAGTGCAGGTCGTCGCCGCGCCGCTGGAACGTCGAGTGCGGCAGCTCGTGGATCTCGACGTACAGGTCGCCGGCCGGACCGCCGCCGGGGCCGACCTCGCCCTCGCCCGCGAGCTGGATGCGCGTGCCGTTGTCGACACCGGCCGGGATCTTCACGGTCAGGGTGCGGCGGGCGCGGATGCGGCCGTCGCCGGCGCACTCCGGGCACGGGGTGGGCACCACCGTGCCGAAGCCCTGGCACTGGGGGCACGGACGCGAGGTCATGACCTGGCCCAGGAAGGACCGGGTGACCTGCGAGACCTCACCCCGGCCGCGGCACATGTCACACGTCTGCGCCGTGGTGCCCGGGGCCGCTCCCTCGCCGCTGCAGGTATTGCAGACGACGGCCGTGTCGACCTGGATGTCCTTCGTGGTGCCGAAGGCCGCCTCGTCCAGCTCGACCTCGAGCCGGATCATCGCGTCCTGGCCCCGGCGCGTGCGCGAGCGCGGTCCGCGCTGCGACGCCGTGCCGAAGAAGGCGTCCATGATGTCGGAGAAGTTCCCGAAGGAACCGCCGGCCCCGAAGCCGCTCGCGCCGGCCCCGCCGGACTGCGAGAGGGGGTCGCCGCCGAGATCGTAGACCTGCTTCTTCTGCGGGTCGGAGAGCACCTCGTAGGCGGCGTTGATCTCCTTGAACCGCTCCTGGGTCTTCGGATCCGGGTTGACGTCCGGGTGCAGCTCGCGTGCGAGCCGCCGGAAGGCCTTCTTGATCTCTTCCTGCGACGCGTCACGGCGCACGCCGAGAACGGCGTAGTAGTCCGTGGCCACCTACGACTCCGCCAGGATCTGTCCGACGTACCGTGCCACTGCGCGTACCGCTCCCATCGTTCCCGGGTAATCCATGCGGGTCGGTCCGACCACGCCGAGCTTGGCCACTGCCTCGCCGCCCGAACCGTAGCCGACCGACACGATGGACGTGGAGTTGAGTCCTTCGTGGGCGTTCTCGTGACCGATGCGCACGGTCATGCCCGCATTCTGCGTCTCACCGAGCAGCCTCAGCAGCACGACCTGCTCCTCCAGCGCCTCCAGAACGGGCCGGATGGTGAGCGGGAAGTCGTGCGGGAAGCGGGTGAGGTTGGCCGTGCCGCCGATGACCAGCCGCTCCTCGTTCTCCTCGACGAGCGTCTCCAGCAGAGTGGACAGCACGGTTGAGACCGTACCCCGGTCCTCGACGTCGAAGGCGTCGGGCAGGTCCTCCACGAGCTGCGGGACGTCCGTGAAGCGGCGGCCCGCGACCCGGCTGTTCAGCCGCGCCCTCAGATCGGCCAGGGAGGTCTCCCCGAAGGGCACCGGGCAGTCGATCATCCGCTGCTCGACCCGGCCCGTGTCCGTGATCAGCACGAGCATCACGCGCGCGGGCGCGAGAGACAGCAGCTCCACGTGCCGCACGGTCGAACGGGTCAGCGACGGATACTGCACCACGGCGACCTGCCGGGTCAGCTGGGCGAGCAGCCGCACCGTGCGGGCCACCACGTCGTCGAGGTCGACGGCGCCGTCGAGGAAGTGGTGGATGGCGCGCCGTTCGGGCGCGGTCATCGGCTTGACCTCGGCGAGCTTGTCGACGAACAGGCGATAGCCCTTGTCGGTGGGGATGCGGCCGGCACTGGTGTGCGGCTGGGCGATGAAGCCCTCGTCCTCCAGGGCCGCCATGTCGTTGCGGACCGTGGCCGGTGAGACGCCCAGGCTGTGCCGCTCGGTGAGTGCCTTGGAGCCGACCGGCTCCTCGGTGCCCACGTAGTCCTGGACGATGGCGCGCAGCACCTGAAGCCGCCGCTCGCTGAGCATCGCGCACACCTCCAGGGTCGTTCCTCGGCCACCCGCCTGGCACTCTGCGCATAGGAGTGCCAGCTCTACCCGGCCCAGTGTACGGCCGCCGGGTACGCCCCCGGCAAGGCCGGGCCACGACTGCCTGCGAGGTCGGGACCGGGATCACCCGGGATCGGCCGGGATGTCGTACCCGGCGGGCATCACCGCTAGCGTCGCCCCATGACGGATGCGCGGGAAACCCCTCGGGACGAAGCCCGGGAAGAACTGGAATGGGAACGGCTGGCGGACGGGGTGGGGCGGTGCCGCCTGCCCGGATGGGACTGCACGACCGGGCTGGTCGTCGGGGAGGGCGCCGCGCTGATGGTCGACGCGGGTTCGAGCCACGCGGAGGGCGCGCGGTTGCGTGCCTGGGCGCGGGCGCGCGCCGGTGGTGATGTGACACATCTCGCGCTCACCCACCCCCACTTCGACCACATCTTCGGGGCAGCGGTGTTCGACGGCGCGGAGATCTTCGCCGCCGAGGGCGCGGACGCGGTGTTCGGTGACAGCGGTGAGCGCGCGGAGCTGCGCGGGGACGCGGTGCGCCAGGGCCTGGACGCCAAGGCGGCCGAGGAGGCGGCGGACACCCTGGTACGGCCCGGCCGCGAGGTCCGCGACCTGCTCACCCTCCGGCTCGGAGGCGGGCGGGAGGTGCTGCTGGTGAACATGGGCCCGGCGCACTCCACGCACGATCTCGCGGTGGTGGTGCCGGGCGACCCGACCGTGGTGTTCTGCGGGGACCTGGTCGAGGAGTCCGGCGAACCCCAGGCGGGCCCGGACGCCGTGCCGTCCCGGTGGCCCGCCGCGCTCGACCGGCTGCTGGCGCTCGGCGGCGAGGACGCGCTGTACGTCCCCGGTCACGGAGCGGTGGTGGACGCCGCCTTCGTCCGCGCCCAGCGGGACGCCCTGGCCACGCGCTTCGGCGTGTCGCGCTGAGGGGACACGGCTCCGTCCCTATCGTCACTCGAATGCGCCCACCCGTCTCCCGCCACCGCCCTTCCAATGAGGGCCCTTCGGGCCCGCGCCCTCGCCTGTATTCGCCCGACCTCGACCCCCCGTGGAAGAAGCCGCGGACCGTGCCGGAGGTTCCCGCCGAGCCGGGTCTGGTGGTGGAGGAGCCCGGGACCGGCTTCTGCGGGGCGGTGATCCGCTGCGAGGCGGGCGCGGTGACGCTGGAGGACCGCTTCGGCAAACACAGGGTGTTCCCGCTCGCACCCGGCGCGTTCCTGCTGGAGGGGCGGGCGGTCACCCTGGTGAAGCCGTCGTCCGGTCCGCTACGGCCCACCCGTACGGCATCCGGTTCGGTCGCCGTGCCCGGGGCACGCGCGCGTGTGGCCCGCGCCGGGCGCATCTACGTCGAGGGCCGGCACGACGCCGAACTGGTCGAGAAGGTGTGGGGCGACGACCTGCGCGTCGAGGGCGTGGTCGTGGAGTACCTGGAGGGCGTCGACGACCTGCCGTCGATCGTCGAGGCGTTCGCGCCCGGCCCGGACGCCCGTCTCGGCGTCCTGGTGGACCATCTGGTGCCCGGCAGCAAGGAGTGGCGCATCGCCGAGTCGGTGACCAGCGAGCACGCGCTGGTGGTCGGCCACCCGTACATCGACGTCTGGGAGGCCGTGAAGCCCTCCTCGCTCGGGATCGAGGCGTGGCCCCGCGTCCCCCACGGCCAGGACTGGAAGACGGGCGTGTGCCGCGCCCTGGGCTGGCCGGAGAACACGGGCGCGGCCTGGCAGCGGATCCTGTCCCACGTGCGGTCCTACAAGGACCTGCAACCGGAGCTGCTGGGCCGGGTCGAGCAACTGATCGATTTCGTCACCGCCCGGCCCGAGTAGCCGAGCCGGGCCCGCGGCCCCAGGGACCGCCTGCTCCGGGTGGCTCAGTCCACCAGGTCCCGCACAACCGCGTCCGCCAGCAGCCGGCCCCGCAGGGTGAGCACGGCCCGCCCCGCCTCGTACGGCCCCTCCTGGAGCAGCCCGTCGGACAGCGCCCGCCGGGACGCGGCCAGGCCGTCCGGGCGCAGCAGGTCCAGCGGGACGCCCTCGCGCAGTCGCAGTTCCAGCAGGATCCGCTCCACCCGGCGGTCCTCCTCGGTGAGGAGTTCTCGCCCGGCTCCCGGTGAGCGGCCGGCCGCGAGGGCCGCCGCGTACGCGCCCGGATGCTTCACGTTCCACCAGCGCACGCCCCCGACGTGGCTGTGCGCGCCGGGTCCGGCGCCCCACCAGTCGGCGCCGCGCCAGTACAGCTCGTTGTGCAGGCAGCGGCCGGCTTCCGAGGTGGCCCAGTTGGACACCTCGTACCACTCGAAGCCCGCCGCGGACAGCGTCTCCTCGGCGATCAGATAGCGGTCGGCGTGCACGTCGTCGTCCGTCATCGGGATCTCCCCGCGCCGGATCCGGCGGGCGAGCTGCGTGCCCTCCTCCACGATCAGGGCGTACGCCGAGACGTGGTCGGGGCCGGCGCCGAGGGCCGCGTCCAGCGAGGCGCGCCAGTCGTCGTCGGACTCGCCGGGGGTGCCGTAGATCAGGTCGAGGTTGACGTGCTCGAAGCCGGCGGCGCGGGCCTCGGCCACACAGGCCTCGGGGCGGCCGGGCGTGTGGGTGCGGTCGAGGATCCTCAGGACGTGCTGCCGGGCGCTCTGCATGCCGAAGGAGATCCGGTTGAAGCCGCCCTCGCGGAGCACGGCCAGGTAGGCCGGGTCGACCGACTCCGGGTTGGCCTCCGTCGTGATCTCCGCGTCGGCCGCGAGACCGAACTCGTCGCGGATCGCCGCCAGCATCCGCACCAGGTCCTCGGCGGGCAGCAGCGTGGGCGTGCCGCCGCCGACGAAGACCGTGCGGACCTCGCGCGGGTCGTCGCCGAGCACCTTGCGGGCGAGGCGCACCTCGTCGGTCAGCGTCCCGGCGTAGTTGTCCCGCGAGGCGAGCACCCCGCCGGTGCCACGCAGCTCGGTGGCGGTGTAGGTGTTGAAGTCGCAGTACCCGCAGCGGGTCGCGCAGTAGGGAACGTGCAGATAGAACCCGAGGGCCCGCTCGGCCTCCCCCAGTGCCTTGAAGGCCTGGGAGGGACCCCCACCGGCAAGGGCGTGCGTGGGCAGCGCACCGTCATCGGGAACGGACTCACCATCGGGAAGTGCGGAAGGCATGTCTTCCATTGTCCAGCACACGCGGGCTGGTCCCGGCCGGGTGTTTCGTCAGTCTCGTTCGGCCTGGAGCACCAGGAGGGCCAGGTCGTCCTCCGGGGGGCCCGCGCCGAAGTCGTGGACGAGGTCGCGGATGCGGTCGGCGATCGGTTCGGCGTCGAGGCCGGCGCAGTCGGCGAGGGCCGCGGCGAGGCCGTCGCCGTCGTCGAACTGGCGGGAGCCGGAGCGTCGTTCGGTGACGCCGTCGGTGACGCACAGCAGGGTGTCGCCCGGCCCCAGCTCGAAGGTCTCGCAGTCGTACGTCTCGTCCTCGATCACGCCGAGCAGCGCCTGCGGCCGGGCCACCGTACGGACGCCGCCCTCGCGTCCGAGGACCAGCGGCAGCGGGTGCCCGGCGGAGGCGAGGGTGCAGTGCACGCCGCCGTCGAAAGGGACCAGCTCGCCGTACAGCAGGGACAGGAAGCGGGTCTGGGTGTCCCCGGGGAGCGGAGTGCGCCCGCCGGCCGCCACCAGGACGCGCGCGGCGGCGTCGGCGGCCTCGGTGGCGTCGTCGAGGAGGAGCTGGTTCAGGCGGTCCAGGACGTCGGCGACGCCGTAGCCCTCGCGGGCCAGCAGCCGCAGCCAGGGGCGGGCGAGCCCGATGACGACGGCGGCCTCGGGGCCCTTGCCCTGCACGTCCCCGACGGCGAAGCACCAGCGGCCGTCACCGGCCGGGAAGAGGTCGTAGAAGTCGCCGCTCGGGCCGCCCTTGTCGCACGGCTCGTACACCAGCGCGCTGCGCAGTCCTGGGATCTCGGCGACCGCGCCGGGCAGCAGGCCGCGCTGGAGCACCGCGCTGATGGTGGCCTGGCGCGCGTACTGACGGGCCGCGCCGATGGCGAGCGCGACCCGGCGGCTGAGGTCCTCGACCAGGCCGGTGACCTCGTCGGGGAAGCGGAGCAGCCCGGTCCGCCCGATGACCAGCGTGCCCAGCGGACGGCCGCCCGCGATCAGGCGGTACGCCAGCGCCGCGCCGTGGGCCGCGTGCGGGCCGAGGGCCTCCCCCGGCCAGGGGTAGGGGGCGGGCCCGGACCGCAGGCCGTCGGTGGGGCGCGGCGGGTCCTTCTCCAGGGCCCGGCGCAGTTCCTCGACGTGGCTCTCGCTGCCGTGCCAGACCCGGGCGAGCCGCGGCCCGGCCGCGCCGGTGACGTCGCTCCAGCCCGCGCCGCCCTCGCTCCAGCGGGAGGACCCCCACCGGCCGGTGGACTCGTCCTCCAGCCACACCGCGCACCAGTCGGCGAGCCGGGGCACGAGCAACTGCCCGGTGAGCGAGGCGACCAGGTCCTCGTCGAGCTGTCCGGCGAGCAGATCGGAGGCCTCGGCGAGGAAGGACAGGGCGCCACGCCCCAGCCAGTCGCGGTCCCGCCCGGCCCGCTGCGGCTCGGGCGCCAGGACCTCGGCGATACCGAGGCCGTGTTCCGCCCCGTACGCCTCCTCGCCCTCCTCCGCCGGTGCGGCCTCGGCGGGCAGCCGCGCCCACACCGTCTTGGCGCCGGTCCGGTAGGTGACGCCCCAGGCCTCGCAGAGCGTCGCGACCAGCCGCAGGCCGCGGCCGTACTCCGGGGTCTCGTGCGGCGCCCCGGAACCGTGGTCGCGGGGAGCGCGCGAGGGGTGGTGGTCGCACACCTCGACCAAGCAGGCGCCGGTCTCCGGCTCCAGCCGGCAGGTCAGCTCGACGTCGGTGCCCGCGTGCACGACGGCGTTGGTGACCAGTTCGCTGACCACGATCAGGGTGTCGTCGGCCAGCCGCTCGCCGATCTCGAACCCGAGGTCCGTCCACTCGGCCAGCGCCGCGCGCAGCAGCGCGCGGGCGGCGCCCGGTGCCAGGGAGCCCTGGGGCAGCGTCGCGCGCGCCTGAGGGCACGCCGTCGTGCCGTGCGCGGGCACCTCGGAGGCACGGGAGACGGTCTCCCGCTGCGTGGGAATGGCCCCCATCTGCGGCTCCCCGGGCGGTCCTGACGGATCGGTTCGGTCAATGCCGACAGGGTGACAGACCGACCGCGCCCATAAGCGAGGAGTTACCGAAGTGAGCCGCCTTGGCTGAAAACTGCACCACCGGAGTGATCAAAAACGGACAGCTCCGAGCACCCATGAACGTTTTCGGTGATCATTCCCCGCGCACCCGAGGCGCGCGGGGAGTTCACCGGCCGTGCGGGCTCAGTGATCAGGCCTCACGCGCGCCCGCGTACATCTCGTCGATCAGATGCTTGTACTCCCGCTCCACCACGGGCCGCTTCAGCTTCAGGCTCGGGGTGATCTCGCCGTGCTCGACGTCGAGGTCGCGC
Source organism: Streptomyces sp. NBC_01788 (assembly GCF_035917575.1). Classification (GTDB taxonomy): domain Bacteria; phylum Actinomycetota; class Actinomycetes; order Streptomycetales; family Streptomycetaceae; genus Streptomyces. The sequence goes on from NZ_CP109090.1 coordinate 2,754,865, forward strand.
GGCAGCAGGCGGAACTTCCTGATCGTCTGCCAGCGCTGCAGGCCCTCGTTGAGCTGCCTGACGTAGCCGTCGACCATCTCGACGGTCCGGGGCGCGGCGACGACCTCGACGTACGGCTTGCCCTCCAGACCGTTCTCCTTGGCCCACTCCAGGATCGCGGGCTCGTCGAGGGCGATCAGCGCGGTGCAGAAGTTCCGGTCGGCGCCGTGCACGAGGATGTTGGAGACGTACGGGCAGACCGCCTTGAACTGGCCCTCGACCTCGGCGGGCGCGATGTACTTGCCGCCGGAGGTCTTGATCAGGTCCTTCTTGCGGTCGGTGATGCGCAGATAGCCGTCCGGGGAGAGCTCGCCGATGTCGCCGGTGTGGAACCAGCCGTCGACCTCCAGCACCTCGGCGGTCTTCTCGGGCAGCTTGTGGTAGCCCTCCATGATGCCGGGGCTGCGCAGCAGGATCTCGCCGTCGTCCGCGATGCGCACCTCGGTGCCGGGCAGCGGCTTGCCGACCGTGCCGGTGCGGTAGGCCTCACCCGGGTTGACGAAGGAGGCGGCGGAGGACTCGGTGAGGCCGTAGCCCTCCAGGATGTGGATGCCGGCGCCGGCGAAGAAGTAGCCGATCTCCGGGGCGAGGGCGGCGCTGCCCGAGACGCAGGCGCGCAGCCGGCCGCCGAAGGCCTCGCGGATCTTGGCGTAGACGAGCGCGTCGGCGACCTTGTGCTTGGCGGCCAGAGCGAAGGGCGCGGACCGGGTGCCGGTGCGCTTGAAGTTGTCCTGGGTGACCTTGGCGTACTCGCGGGCGACCTCGGCGGCCCACTGGAAGATCTTGTACTTGGCCGGGCCGCCGGCGCGGGCCTTGGCGGCGACGCCGTTGTAGACCTTCTCGAAGATGCGCGGGACGGCCGCCATGTAGGTGGGCCGGACGACCGGCAGGTTCTCGATGATCCTGTCCACACGGCCGTCCACGGCGGTGACGTGCCCGACCTCGATCTGGCCGGAGGTGAGGACCTTGCCGAACACGTGCGCGAGCGGCAGCCACAGGTACTGCACGTCGTCGGGGCCGACCAGGCCGGTGGCGGCGATGGCCTTGGCCATGTACGACCAGTTGTCGTGCGGCAGCCGGACGCCCTTGGGGCGGCCGGTGGTGCCGGAGGTGTAGATGAGGGTGGCGAGCTGGTCCTTGGTGATCGCGCCGACCCGCTCCTTGATCAGCTCGGGGTGCTCCGCCAGGTACGCGGCGCCCCGCCGCTCCAGCTCGGCCAGGCCGATCACCCGGTCGCCGGTCTCGACGCCGTCCGGGTCGATGACGACGACATGGTGCAGCTCGGGCAGCTCGGCGCGCTTCTCCTCGGCCTTGGCCACCTGCTCGGCGTTCTCCGCGATGAGCACCCTGCTCTGGGAGTCGGACAGGATGAAGGCCGCCTCGTCGGCGTTGGTCTGCGGATAGACCGTCGTCGTGGCCGCGCCCGCGCACATGATGCCGAGGTCGGCCAGCGGCCACTCCACACGGGTGGAGGAGGCGAGCGCGACCCGCTCCTCCGGCCGCACGCCCAGATCGATGAGTCCGGCCGCGATCGCGTAGACCCGCTCGGCGGACTGCGCCCAGCTCAGCGACCTCCAC